>JBBRPK010000032.1:0-43661 GCA_038228235.1 Verrucomicrobiota bacterium | reverse complement strand
TTTTAAAATGCCGTGGGGTCCTGTTTTCGCGGAAAAGGCCGGATGGCGAGGCGCGACGAGGGAGCATATCCGCCAGCGATCTGCGACCGAGGAGCAACGAAGCCAGTCGGCCTTTTCCCCGAAAACCCTCCGGGCGGCGGGTCTTTTGTCTGGGGCCTGCGTTGACTCGGCCGTCACAGCCCGCTGCGGGGATGCTCCGGCCTCGCCGCCTTGGCCACAGCCAAAATCACTCGCCGCAGGACCCCACGCAATTTTAAAACAGGCTCTTAGGAATTCGCTTCCAACCCGAAACGCGTCTCGACGCCGCCATGCCCCTCTGTCTCGCCATCTCCCTCGGTGACGTCACAGGTATCGGCCCAGAGGTCACCCTCAAGGCGCTGGCGCAAGAATTAGGCGCCGATGATACCCGGTATCTGCTGATCGGCGACAGCGGCTGCTTACACGGACTCAATGAGCAACTCCATTTGGGATTGCAGATGGAGCCTTATGAAAAGGGAGAAGGCCGGGGGCGACTCTCTGTGCATAGCCCATCCCAACCATTACCCCCTGGTTTAGCGCCCGGGGCGGCATTGGCGGCGCGGGCGGCTTTGGAATGGCTAGAGGAGGGGGCGCGGCGCTGCTTGCTGCGCGAGGTGGAGGGCCTGATCACCGCGCCAGTGAATAAAGAAGCTATCATGCGTTCAGGCAAAGCCTTCGTGGGTCAGACAGAATTTCTCTCGGCGTTGGCCGGGACGGATCAGACGATTATGATGCTGCTCGGCCCGGATGATGGCGGGCGCTGGCTGCGGGTCGCCTTAGCCACCACTCATCTGCCGCTGAAAAGAGTGGCGGAAGAATTGACCCAGGCAAAAATTGAGCTGGCTATTCGCCTGGCTGCGAAGGCGTGCCAGGATTTGGGCCTGGCGAGAGGCCGGATCGGGGTTTGCGGCTTGAACCCCCATGCCGGGGAGGGAGGAAAATTAGGGACTGAGGAGCAAACTCTCATTGAGCCTGCTATCCAAGCCGCGCGCAAGACAAACCGGGAAGTGAGCGGACCCTTTGCCGCCGACACCTTGTTTTATTACGCATTGCAAGGCGACTATGATGCAGTTGTAGCCATGTACCACGATCAGGGTCTGGTTCCCCTGAAAATGATGGCTTTTGAAAATGGTGTGAACTGGACTTTGGGGCTGCCTTTCATCCGCACCTCGCCGGATCACGGGACAGCTTATGATATTGCGGGCAAAGGCGTGGCGAGCCCTTCCAGCATGTTAGCCGCGATCCGGCTGGCGAAGAAACTCGCGCGAAACAGGCCAAGCCTCGGAGGGACAAAAGGTTTATAGCGAAGGAAATATACAGACAGAGGATTCCGCCCCTTGCGCTCAGGGTTACGAGTGGCCCTTTCGGGGAAGCCGCAGAGTTTTTTTCAATGATTTGAGGGCCGCCAGGAATGATTTCTTCCTCGGTTTTGGATCGTCCTTCCAAGGGATGATTTCGCAAGCTCCGCTGCATAACGGGCAGAGCTTCAGCACTTTCCCCCCCACTCGGCGCAGCGTGTGGATGCAAGGCTCGCAAAAAGATTTCTGGCATTGCGCGCATTTGCGCCGGGCCCGGATCTCGGGGTGGTTTAAACACGGAATCGATCCATCGGCCAGAGGACCCGGTGGGGGCGGCTCCCGAAAATCCATGCGCGGAATAGCCACTATTGCTGGGAGGCTTTCCAACACCATCTCGACGTTCCCCAAGCGCAGGGTCTGATCAGGCAGCAGCCTGGATTCTTTGACGGAATGGCCATCAACGAAAGTGCCGTTGGTCGAACCGCAATCCCTCACAAAAACGGAGCCCTCCTCGCAAATGATCTCGCAGTGGCTTGATGAAACGGTTAAATGGTCGATGGGGAAATCATTGGCCGGCGCGCGCCCCAGCCGATTGCGGCCCGGCCTCAGTTCGATGGACTCGGTCGCTGCCCCGGATTTTATGGTTAACCTCGGCATGGACTTTTTTAGTCCTGTTCAGACTCCTCCAAAAGTCTTCGATAAGTCTCACGGGCCTTGGCATAAGCATTCTTGGCGTCTGCCTTCTCGTCCATTTTGATGAAACGTTCTTTCTGCGACCAGCATTTGTCCACTCCGTTCAGACACCACTCGGCGCTACGGCGCGAGGCGCGAATGGGCTTCCCGTCCACTACCACGAAAATTGGATTGCTGTGAGAGGAGGGCAGGACGCGCAACGC
The DNA here is from genome assembly GCA_038228235.1 of Verrucomicrobiota bacterium. GTDB lineage: Bacteria > Verrucomicrobiota > Verrucomicrobiia > Limisphaerales > JBBRPK01 > JBBRPK01. Next base: position 41,449 of record JBBRPK010000032.1, on the reverse strand, counting down.
AACCCAACTGCTGCGAGCGATGGGAATATCGAAGGCGAGGTTTTGAATCGTGCCATCGGCGACGATATTTGTTCGAGCGACAGGGTAACCATTCACTATCACCTCCACAGGCACTTCGCGCGTTTCCCCAACCCGAGCCCGTTCGATGTCCCAATACGGTTTTTGATCGTAGTGGCGTTTTTGCAGTCCAGGATTTGGTTTTTCGTTTAACATCGCGGCCACTTTGGCGGTCACTTTCACCGTGCTGGACTTGGCGAGCCTCAGCTCGCTTCCCTTCTCTCCCATGGCCAGATCATCGGCCTTGAATTCCAGCAAGTGGCTCTTGCCATCACTCACATAATTGTGACCCTCCCGGATGCCTTCGCACCAGCGGTCGTAATCGAGTTTGCCCTCCACCTTCACGTAGGAGCGCCCCAACCCAACTTTTTCCCCATAGATGCAGGGGAAATCCGTCTCCCCGCTTATTCGCGCGCGAAAGCCGACATTGAGGGTATGATACCAGATGTTCAATTCCCACAGCGAGGGTGTGTCCACCATGGAAAGAAAATCGACCGCCGGGACGAGCCTCCCATCAGGCCCGGGGACTTCCTGCGTCACATCGACGATGTACTCATTCGCGCCAATGCCGCTGAAAGGCGGGACGATGTAATTGGGCAACTCCTCGGATTTGACTTCCAGGCCCCAGCCCGAATGCGCAGGGCCGCAAACAGCCCCTTGCTTCTTCGCCCATCGGAGGGAGTTCAAACAGAGTGTCGGCCAATGGTCCTTGGAATCTCCGCCAGGATAAATTTCATCCTTCAGCCTGAGTAAAACCAGATGCCCGGACTGGTGAGAGCCGAACCCGGAAATCTCGATATCATAGCGCAGCAGATAGGGATATTGAGAAACCTTGTCCACAGCGCCGCAAAAAAACTGCTTTTGATAGTCAAAACACGGGCCCCAAGTCAGGTTCGCTCCGATTTTTAAATCCTCCCCGATGCAGTGGCGAATCATGTCCTCGGCATGGACGCCCTCCGTTGGTTTCACGTAATGGGCGCAACCGGCGGCATGGATATGATGATCACCGGACCACCATCCGAGCTGGGAGGGATCGATCCAACGCTGCAATCGAAAAGACAGTTCTTGAGGTTTCCCGCCCAGTGTCACGTTTTCGGTTTTGCTCAGGTATTCCGGCCCTCGCGTGTATTCGATAGAATATGACCCTTTGGGCAATTTCATCTTTTCCCCGTCGGCGCGGTAAACCTGGGCCTGAAACCCAAAGTCCGGCGCCAGCCGTTTAGCAGGCGGCGGATAAATGCGGCCCTCCTGGTCGCGAATGACAAAGCAAGCTGTGGTGGACTGGTCATTTTCGTCCCGAACCTTAAAGGTGACTTCCGCGCACTTCACCGAGTTGAACAGCACATCCACCTCGTTTCGGTATCCGATGTCTTGAGTTCCTTGCCCAACATTGAAAGAAATCTTTGCCTCGCGTTGTCCGGCGTCCCGACTATAAAGCTGGACAATGGCGTACTCCAGCTTCAAGCCGGACAGCTCCTTTTTTAGGGGAGGCCGATTGATCATCTCCAAGCCCAGCCATAAATTTTCAGGTTTGTCCGCGGCGGAGGCTTCGCCCCGTTGTCGATAAAATTTGTCGGAAGCGGAGGGGGACAAGTTCGCCCCTCCCTCGAATAATGAGACGGCGTTAGGACTCACCGCGCGCAACTCAGCCGTCGTGCCCGATTCATTCTGCACTTTCACCAGGAACTGCCTCCACCCCTTTTCCAGCAGCTCCGGTTTAGCTGGACCTTGGACGACCTTGACACGCATTTCAGGGTTGATCTGAATTCCGAAGAGGCAGTGTGAATCGAGGATCGCTTGCAACTTATCTCCCGCCACAGCGTGGTTACTTTCTTTGAGGGCGGAATCGACCGCTTTTTTCTCCTTTGCGCTGAGAGGCGAGCCGAGATAGTCCGTGGCCTCAATCAAACGGGTTACTTGAGCCGCAAAAGGCTGCCACTCCACCTCTTTAACCAGAGGCAATGGGGCTGCGGAAAGCTGGCAAGGCGTGATCAACAAAATCATCAGACTTGCCATCGCAGCCGGCCCATGAAACTTCAGTCGAACATGCATATTAGTTCCTTTCTTTAGCTGACCGGAGCAGGGTAGCAAGAGAACAAAACGTGTATAGCGCTAAATTACTCCGCGCCCGCGGCCGCACGCTTGGCGCTTTCCTTTTCAGCTTCGTCCGTTAACGTCCCTCTGATTATGGTCCTGGTCATCGATAATTACGACTCGTTCACCTATAACCTGGTGCAATACCTGGGGGAGATGAAGGTGGATTTGCAGGTGCATCGCAACGACCAGATTACCCTCGAGCAAATTCACGCTTTGAAGCCGGAGCGGATTCTTGTTTCCCCCGGTCCGTGTTCGCCCCGGGAGTCCGGCTTGTCCAACGACATCATCCGCACCTTCGGACCCAGACTGCCCCTGTTGGGCGTGTGTCTTGGACACCAATGTATTGGGCATACTTTCGGCGCCAACGTGGTGGTGAATTATCGGATGATGCACGGCAAGACCTCGCCCATCAAACATAATGGACGAGGCCTGTTTGAAGGGCTGCCCAATCCGTTTCTAGCCACTCGGTATCACTCACTGGTGATCAAGCGGGAAAGCCTGCCATCCTTCCTGGAGGTTACGGCTGAGACCGAGGAGGGGGAAATCATGGGTATCCGGCACACCGAGCATCCGATTTTTGGCGTGCAGTTTCATCCCGAAAGCATTTTGACCGAACATGGGCGTCAGATTTTAAGGAACTTCTTGAAACTGCCGGGGCCTAAGAAGGACGTTGGCAAAAGTCACCTCAGTTGATTTCTTTTGCCATTTGTCGGGTTAAATGGAAGCTCGAGTTGGGCGGTGAACGCTAATTCGGGATCACCGCGGCGTTGCAGCGTTTCGCAGAGAATTCGCAGGCTGGGCCGGAGTTTGTGCTCCGATCTGGCGCCGTTCAAGTCCAAGGCGACTGGTTTGCTAAAATCGATCAAACGCGCATCCAGCAATACGGTGGCAGAGGTGGGTTTCGTGGTGGTAACATCAAGATGGTTCTGGCGACAAACCGCGTCGATCTCCTGCCCTTTCGAGGGCGCCGGCACGTGAAGCCAGAAAAAGTCCTGTAGAACAGAGTCAGTCATTAGCCAGGTCAGTTCGCGCGGGAACGGGTTGCGCGCCGTGGGGTACATCTGTTGGATTTTATCACGATCGGGAAGGCCGGTGTGGCCGTTGCCAGCGATGAACTCCATATGCACCGGATAAATATCCGCCCGGTTTCCACGCAGCGCCTGGATGGCATCGTCGAATTTGTGGCAGCGGTCGATGCGTCCATACATGGTATCCTGTTCTCCAATCATGTACGTGAAAACGGTGCTTCGTAAGGTCTTCGGCGTCGTCTCACTATCCGTAGGGGCAGCCGCCGAGGCGTGAATCGCTGCGAAACGGTCAGGCATTTTCGGCCCGATGGCAAACGCGCCATAACCGCCGTGGGAATAGCCCATGATGAAGACCTTGTTCGGATCCACATCGCCGAAAAGCAGAAATTGCCGAATGAGATTTGCCACCAGTGGGTAGGCGTAATCGGTATAAAAGCCGTTCCAGGAATCGTCGGGAGCGCGCAACGCGAGATAGAGGTAACCGCCCGCTTCAGGATGATCCCGGTAATAATGTTGCATCACCCGCCATTGACTGTCGTTGACCTCCTTCGGCGCGCCCCCGCCGCCATGCATGGCGATAAAAAGAGCCCACCCCTTGGCAGGCCGGACACCGACCGTTCGCACCACATAGGGACTAACGTGCTTCTCGAAACAGACCTGATTTCCATCGAAGTTTTTTTTAAGGACGTCGTGGATGGGTGCGTTGCGATAAGCGTCCCAAGCCACCCGCCGCACCGCTGCCTCGTCACGGTATAGAAGTTTTTCGAGTCCGCGGGAGAATTTCCATCGGACCTGTTTATTCGTTGAGGCGGCGAAAAACTCAAGCAACGCTTTTTTTAACCGCACAGCCTCAGGAGGCTGTAGCGGCTCGGCGACGGTTCGGGCTTTATCGGGAGCGGCCAGGCCAAGCGTCACCGGAAGCGTGTCATTGAGACAGAGCACGATCAGTTCTTCGACGTTGGTCCCAGTATGAATCTCGCGCCGAGATGCCCAGCCTGCGCGCTCGGCGCGAATTTCGTAGGAGTGGTTCGGCACCGCCTCAAAGGTCAGCAGATCATTCAAATCGGCCGATTCACCTTTACTCATGCCGCTAAACTGCGCCGATGAACTCGCAGCTTCCGTCATCGTCACTTTTGCCAGGAGGCGTTTACCCCCGGCGTGGTCCAGCACTTTTACCAACACATGCGTTTTGGCACTCACGTTGGATTTCAATTTCGGGGCATAACGATCGGTGACATTGACTGCGCTGACCCAAGCTACGTCCGGCGCCCAAGGAAGCGGGAATGCCAAGCCAGATTTTTTGAAGCTGGTCGCATAAATGGCGTGGCGAGGATCATCCTTGCGGGCCTGGGAAGCCTCTCCGGCAAACCAACCCCGATCCAGGCCCTTGGGATCCTGCTCAGCGGCGCCGGTAAAGTGCCATCCGCCATCCCAGATTTCCGCCCAAGTATGATTGCCGCGCATGTTCACCCACATGGGCGTGCCAGCCACACGCGCAGGCACTCCAATAGAGCGGCAGGCATCCACCAGCAGAATTGCCAGGCCACTGCAAGTCGCCAACCCACTCTCGATGGATTCAAGCGGGCTCTGGTCAGGTTTCTTGCGTTGCGTCGAATACTTGACCTTGAGTACTCCGAAAAGCTTTTGGTTAAGCCGCTGGGCCGCTTCGGCCGGCGTTCGACAATTCTCCACCATAGGTGAACATTGCGTGTAGAGCAGCCTGCGCCACGAATCGCGCCTCTCGTTGAGGCAAGCGAATGGAAGAATCTCGTTGAGGAAAAGCTCATCGGAAATCTGATCGCGCCAGCGCGCTTTGTTGAACGCCTCATAAGCCAGCGAAAGATTCTCCAACAGAAACCCCACCGAGAGCGCCTGCAGATCGTTGGGCGGCATGTTTTCCAGCAGGAACTGCAAACCCTTCCGTTGCGACTCCGGCACCTCGCGCAATGCCTTGAAAAGCACAGCGCTATTGGTCCCCGCACGTCCCAGCGCCTGATCGACCTCCCCGGGCCACCAACGATTCGTGAGCAAAGCCTCCGCTCGCGCGCCAGCGAGATTCAAGACGCCCACGAGCAGCAACACTAACATGGGGAGAAGGGCGAGGCGATATCTTCGGGAGAGACTGCGCGATTCCCCTCGAACGTGAAAGTCTTTCATAAATTTGGCCTGTCATCCGGGCTACACGGCAATTTGGGCCTTAATTGGGGGATGCGGCTCGTAGCCGGCCAATTCAAAATCCTCGTACTTGAAATCGTGGATGTTTTGCGCCTGCGAGTTGAGCCTCATTTGAGGGAGCGGCCGGGGCGCGCGAGAGAGTTGCAGCTTGGCCTGTTCGAGATGATTGCTATACAGATGCAAGTCGCCAAAGGTGTGGACAAATGTCCCAGGTTTCAATGCGCAGACCTGCGCCACCATCAGCGTGAGCAAGGCATAGGAAGCGATATTAAAGGGAACGCCCAGAAACAAATCCGCGCTCCGCTGATAAAGCTGACAGCTCAACTCTCCTTCCTGAACGAAAAATTGAAACAGCGCGTGGCACGGCGGCAAGGCCATCTTTTCCAGTTCGCCGACATTCCAGGCGTTCACGATATGCCGGCGGCTCTCCGGCTCTTTCTTAATTTGTTCGATCACACGGTCAATCTGATGAATGGAACGCCCATCGGCGGTGCGCCAGTCGCACCATTGCGCCCCATAAACGCGGCCCAAATCTCCCTCCGCATCCGCCCATTCATCCCAGATGGTCACACCATGTTCGTTTAGATATTTGACGTTGGTGTCGCCGCGCAGAAACCAGAGCAGTTCATAGATGATGGATTTAAGGTGCAGCTTTTTGGTGGTAAGCAGGGGAAATCCTTCCGCCAATGGGAAGCGCGCCTGCGCGCCGAACAGCGCATAGGTGCCTGTGCCAGTGCGATCCTTCTTGAATTTTCCCTTCTCGAGCACTTCACGCAATAGTTGGTGATATTGAAGCATACAGCGGAGAAGATTCTCGCCGGTCACAACACGGATTGCGACTCTTTTATCAAGCGTTAAGTCTGAGAAGCCAGGCTTTCACTCCTTGGCTTGGACCATCCCGCGCCCTCATCCGGATGGGGCCACCAGCTTATTGCGCCTGCACTACGCGGTAGAATCGGTTTGAGCTTGTAGAAATATTATCGGTGAAGGTTAAGGTGGAGCTGCTAGTGTTAGTGATGGCACTCCCAAGCGGAACCCAGTTTGCCATCGCAAGATTAGCCGTCGTTTGCACCTGGTAAGTTTTGTTGAACAAACTCCGCCAAGTGAGCACTGCCGAACTGCCGGAACGGCTGAGGTTGACCAGAATAAGAGTGGCATTTTTGTCCAGCACCTGAATGTAATAGGTGGCCGACGCGCTTAAAGGCGGGTTGCCGTCGTCAGCCACATGAATGGTCACGGGATAAATCCCTGGTGCGAGGGTGTTGGTAGGGGTCCAGAAAAAAAACCCCGAAATTGGATTAAGGAAAGAGCCTGAGGGGGCGCCGGCGTCCATCGTCAAGGACAGGCGCTGAGCGGGCAGATCACTGTCCACTGCCGTTGGGAAAGTCAGCAACGCGCCAGCCTTGACAAATTTTTCACGCAGATCGACGAAAAAAGGAGGACTGTTCACTTCGTTCACCGTGACGGTAAAGGCCTGGACGGCGCTCAATGGGGGTGTGCCGTTGTCACTCACTCGCACCGTAATGCGGTAAACTCCGGGGCCTTGGGCCTCGGTGGGCTTCCAGGAAAACTTTCCGTCACTCGTAATGGACGCCCCGGGCGGATCCCCGGGATCCAGACTGAATCGAAGAGTTTGGGCAGGCGTATCAGCATCAGTTGCCGATGCGCTGAGATTGATCTCCGTCCGCTCATTTATCACCCCATCGTTCATCGGCTGCAAGGCCGGGGGTGTATTGCTCGCGAAGATCGAGCCATCAAAGTATTTTTGGGCTTGGGCCCAGACGCCCTGCCCACACTGGGATCCCGCGCGGCGACCAGCGAAATCATCGACTGGAGGGTGAATGCCCCCCCACATGCGTGAGAGCCCCGCTTGGTCCGCCGCGTCATAGTAGGTGGCCCATTGCAACTCGATCGGTTGGGTGGGACCGTTTTCGAACGACAACTGGGTCACGGTATAGCTGCCCAGCCCGCCGGGAAAAAAAGGCGAGCCGGTCACGGCGGTGAGGACTTCTGCGGCCGAACGGCTGAAGGTGCTATGGCCCGAGATGTAACCTGGAAAGGCAGGAGTGACAAAGTTAGCTTTTTGATATGGCAGCCAGGTTTCGGGCAAAATCCATGTCACCCCACTATGATTAGCAGGATTCGCGGGCTGCCCCGGCCAGGCGAGAATCGCTACCTTATTGGTGGGCAACCCTTGGTGTCGTCCGCCGGGTGCGGCTGTGGCCGGAGTAACTAGTTCGATCAAACCGGAGACCAAAGGAAGCCCGTCTGGATGATAAGCTGGCCCGCTGGGCTGGCTGGACTGGCCGAGACCGCCCATGTAACGAATGGCGCTGATGGGACGCCAACCGTCATAATAGCGTTTGACCGACCAGGCAGCGCAAGCGGCCTCGTGAACGGCTGCGTTCAGCGCAAAATAGACCTTCACGTCCCACTCCAAATCATCCAGTACTGGCCCTATGCCCTCGAGGCGTTTGACGAAGCCCGGGGTATCGCCCACATTGTTAGCAAGCACGTTCCAGTGGCCTGGGGGAGTTTCGGAATTGGGACCGTCGGCCCAGAATTCTGCGAGGACACGCACAAAGTCGCCACGTGTGACTACATTTGACGAATACGCCAAACCCGTGACCGGATTCAGCGGATGACCCGTGCCATCGTTCGCCCCAAGGCTGTTGTTTCCAAAGGCACCCGGGGAAATGTCAATCATCACCCCGTCGTCCGGCGTCAGTTCACTGCTGCGACGAATCACTTCCACCACGTTCGTGCGGAAGGCAGCGTCCCCAATCCCGTTGAGAAAGGGCGGCGGGCCTGGATTGATCCAGGGTAAAGTGGGATCATTACGAGTCATCGCGAAAGGCAGGACTGTCAACCACTCTGCCCCGAGATATTTTTGGACCGGGCCTTGGGGAAAGCCATTCTGGTCAACGGCATTGGTGATGGCGAGGGGCTGCCAATGGTTCACATCCACCAAGCCGGCGCCGACACCGGGCAAGCCTGTGGCCATGGGTCCATTGACAGCCACATACCCGCCCTGGCCAACTGGATAATCGGCGTAGGCTTGGGCCTCCCGCGCGCCGTCGTTGATGAACCAGGCTGAAACGGCATCATAGACCGAGTTACCCACACCCGCCGGGGTGGAGGTATCTCGCGAAACATTGTTGGTGTCATAGCCCAGCGCAGTCATCTGAGCGTCATCCGCCGCGAGAGTGCTGGCGGCGGTTTTGGAAAAAACGTGCCGTTCCTTGAGCATTCGATAAGCGGCGTAGCTGATGGCTTCGCGCCGGGCGGCGGCGAGGTCGCCGGCGGTGAATTTGCCGTGATAAATATAACCCACCGCAACACTGTCATAAGCCGCCCAGGCATCGTAGATGGCGACCGAGAGGCAATAGAGATTGCGGACCTGGGCGGGAGGATGGGGTGTATCGGTCCGGATGGCGGCGAGGGCTCTTTCATCCCAAACCCGTGCGACGCTGGTGGAAGCCGCAGCATGGCTGATGGAGATCGCACTGCCAAGGAACAACAGGGAAAGCCAGAGAGCATTCAATCCTGGGAACGGGAGTCCGTTTTCAAGGCGCAACATCTTCATAAACTACAACAAATGCGATCCTGTAACTTCACCAGTGTGAGTGGGTAAATGATTGCCTAAAATATACCCTATTCTTGCTTCGTGTCCAATAGTTTTTTAAGGACTCCCTAGCCAGAGGGCGCACGACAGAATTCTTCGGCTACGCCGCGAGCGCCAAGCAATCGTTGCGGGCAACGTGAGCGTTGAGCCGCTCCTTCCAAAACTGATCCAGCCGACGGCTGGCATGAATACAGCGCAAGGCCAGAATGTTTTGCGCTCCCGGTTTGCCCCAGAACATTCCAGATTGCTTGCAGCGGGCACCTATGACCGTCTTGCAGCCGGCCTCGATGACACCGGAGCCGATGAAGAACCCCTGACTGCGGAAGGTGCCATATTGCATCCGCTTCACGTTGTTGACGAAGTAACCCAGTTCCTCTTCTACCGCTTCTGCCCGAGTTGTGCCGGCGCATTCTTGGCGCACTTGGGCGATGAGATTTTCCACGCGGTCTTTGAGTAACTCTTTGGCCCAACGGTGCAATCGCTTTTTGTAGTCTGGATGTTCTTTGCTGCCCAGCAACACGACCAGCACCTTGCCCGCATGTTCCAATGTGTGATAGAAGTCCACGATCTGGATGGCATTGCCAAAACAGTCCAGTCCCATTTTGGCCAAGCAGACCGCACCATCAATGAGCAGCACCACCTGCAGGGCCAGCGCCAAACCGCGACGGATGGCTTCTTGACGCAACATCGGGCCAAATTCATTTATAGAGCCAAAGGTGGAAACGTAGGTGGTCGATTCGTGATCGCGGATGGGATGGCCCTCCTCATCCTGTTTGTGCTGAGTGAACACGCACCCCAAATTCGCCATGCGGGTTTTGGCCTTCCCGTCGGCTCCTTTGCCTGCTCGGCCTTCCAGTTCCTCCTGGCGCATCGGCACTCCTGAGGCATCGCCGCTGACGTAGAGGATCGGCACCGCCTTGCTGCCCGGTTGCGGGGCGAGGGCCTCTCGGGCTTGCCAATTTTGGGCCGCTTCTCCAATAGGCTGCACCAGGCGCTGGATTTGACGGGCCGAAACCTCAATGCCGCCGGTTTCGTGCAGGTGATTCTCGGCCTTTTGATAACTGCCTTCATCGGCCCCCTCCAAGCAAATCAGACGCGCTAAGGCCGGGGTATTGCCCCCTTCCAGGCCCAACGCGTCGTCGGCTGGATAATGTCCCTGCTTTTTGCCCGCGTGATAATAGTAGTCGCGCTGGAGTTTCCAGGCACCAAAGATGCACCCGACCCCGGCTTCCACTCGACCCTTGCGCTCTTCTCCCGGTTTGGGCTGGTAAGCGGCATCGACCTGGTCGGCGGCGTTTTGCAACAGATAACCGATGACTTGGTTGGCCGGTTTGAAGATGGCCGTGCGCAAGAGCACCTCCAGTTGTTGAACGGCCACTCCGTGGGGTTTCTCGGACTGGAAGCGGGCCATCAACTGGCCGATTTCCAGGTCTTGGGCTAGGAGGAGCTCGGGTGCGAGGTCTTTTTTTTTAAGCCTGTGGTCCGTTCCTCCCGTGTCTTCTGGATGATGATTTGAGCATACTTGCCTGTCAGCTCTTGAAACTGCTCGTATCCGGCAATGGCTTCCTGGAAGGCGGGCACCTGGTCCTGTGGGACGTAACGGGAAACATTCTTACCATTTTCCCAAGTCTGGTGATTGTAGTAGGGACCTTGGGGGCCTTCCCGGAGGATGCAGAGCTTGCCTCGTTCCATGTGTTGGATTTGAGCGATTTGTTGGAGGACAGACTGAAGGGTGATTTTAGTATTCATGGGCAGAAGTATATAGCAACATAGATACTTTGCAACAAAAAAGGGAACAAAAATCTGAAACCGCCGAATTTCGTCTTGCGCCCCTAGCCAGAAGAATTTAGTTTCGGAAGCCCCAATTCCGGACTATTTTTTGTCATGCCGGAGCTTGGAAAATCTGTTGCCCCTCTCTCCCCGGCTCCCGCGAGGGCGTTTCCAGAAGAGGGGCTGGAAGGCTCTCCATGTCTGAAGACCTGGCAGAAGCCCATTTTCATTCTGTGCTTGTTGTTTTGGGTTGGCAGCCTGGTGATCGCTAGTTTGCGGATGGTGGATTCTTCGATCAGTAACCCCCTCGAGGGCGGCTTCCTTTTCTTGGCAGCGGTTTCGACTTTAATGGCGCTGGGCCGCCGGTTGCCGCTGCAAAATGTCCTGGCCACGGCGATGATCATAACCGCCATTTCCGGGGCGGTAATCGCATTAACGAGTGTCTCCGGTGTCCCATGGGGTCCAATCCGCTATTCGGCGGTATTAGGGGCGCCCCTTTTCGGCGTTCTGCCTTGGCCGCTTCCGCTGCTTTGGATTTTTCTGATTGTGAATGGCCGCGGCATCGCCCGTCTCATCATGCGACCGTGGCGCAAGACTAATTATTACGGTTTCTGGGTCATGGGCGTGACTTGTCTGCTAGTGGTGATGTTTGATTTGGGGCTGGAGCCTTTAGCAGTGTACGTGAAACACTATTGGATCTGGCAAACCCCAGAATCGGTCCCTGCCTGGTACACAGCGCCCTGGGTCAATTTTTTGGGATGGTTCGTAACCGCGCTGGCGATTCTCACCTTCACAATGCCGTGGCTGATCAACAAACAACCCGTCAAACAGCCCATCGACTATTATCCGCTGGTCTTATGGCTTATGTTCAATATATGGATTGGCCTCGGTAATGCCCTGCACCAAGCGTGGCCTGCAGTAGTGGGGAGTGTGATTGGGAATGCGGTGGTTGCGACCTATGCCATTCGCGGAGCGCGTTGGTAAAGTCGCGCGCGCGGGGTTGAGCTGCAATCGCAAAGCCCTGGTCAAGGAACGGTGAGAGCAACGTTCCGCACCGAAGGCACGACTGCCCACATATTGATCGGGCCGAAGGTCGTTCCAAAGCGCATGTATCGAACACCCCCATCCCCGAAGGCATAATTAGAGCCGCCGCCTCTGGATTTTGTTGGACCGCCGGCATGGTGACGGCTTTGGTTGATTTGCTGGATGTCATCCAAGGCATAGGAATCCATCCAAAAATGTCCATTGGTGGCAGGATCCTCCCCTTCCTTTTCACCAAACGCAACTGTATCGGAGGGTTCGTTGATGGCCGATTCAGGCAGGCCATTGGTTTGCGCAAAGCCATCGAAATAATCGTTAAAGCCATTAAAGATGTAACTACGGGGGGCCTTGTCGGCGGGGTTGGGGCCTCCAAAGCTGGCCGGGTTGGGAATGTCGCTGGGACACTTCAGAATGCGAATATCCTTGTAACCGTCCTGCAGCAGGCTCGTCCATCGTGTTCCACCGCGAATAGGGTAACGGCCCTCGCTATCATCCGCATACATGGTGAGCGAGAGACCCAGTTGTTTAAGATTGTTCGCGCAAGAAATCCTGCGGCCGGCCTCTTTGGCGCCGCTCAACGCTGGCAAGAGCATCCCCGCCAGAACGGCAATGATGGCAATGACAACTAACAGTTCAATGAGCGTAAAGGCCCGTCCCCGGGTTTGCGCCGTTCCAAAATTATTTTTGAGATCTTTCATCGTGCATCGCAAGGGGACCCCTCGCGGGGCTGCCATTACGAAAGAGTTGGACTGAGGCGAGCGATGGAAAATTCAGGCGATTAAAAGCCAGAAGGCATTTCCCAGCCGAATCCGGTCTCAGCCAGATTTGGTTGCTCCGAAGCCGCCAGAGGCAAACGATTCGCGAATGCGGCTTGCCCGAAGGCAGCGCTTACAATTTGGAAATGGAGCGCAATTCTTCCTGAGTTCCCCGGCTCGCATCGTGGCCGGGATCATTTCGTTTGTGATCCGCGGTCCTAAACACCGTCAATCCTAATCCAAGCACTAACACTCCGAAGGCCACCCGAACACCACTGAGAATTCGGGTCCGACGCTCATTCTCGGTAGCCCAGTTGAGGAAGTCGCGCAAGCGCCAGGGAGAAACGGTGAACCACATTCCCGCCAAAACCATCGAATAGGCCCAGGTCGTGATGACCAACCGCCAGGGCGTCTCAACCCAGCGCGCTGTGTCCACCATGAGTTGGGCCAGGAGGAGAATGAAAACCGCCAGGCCACGCACGGGCAAAAAATCTTTCACAAACAAACAGGCCCCAAGGCCCACCGCCACAAACAAGGCAAAGAGCGCGGGCTTGAAGCTCGCAAAATCGGCAATGGCTTCGTGACTCACATTGGCCACGAACCAAATTGTGGACACCAGCATCAGCACATATCCCACCGGTGTGTAGCGAGGGAATTTGCGGGCGGCCGCGGCGAAGGTGGCGGGTTTGAGCACCCCATAGGCGTTGAGCAGAGCGAAGCCGACGCCCAGGATGATAGCCAGGGTGGAAAGTTTTAGGTGAAGCATAGTTTTCTGGAGAGCGCGAGCGCTGGGATAAGTCGCATTGGTGATTCGTTCGTCGTTAAGATTTAGAGTTTCGGCACGCTCGCATCCGGGCGCGGGCGCGATGGCGTGTCATTGGTTTAGTCCAGGCTCAGGAGCGCAGCGTCGCCGTGAAGCGTGAAAGAACCGGTGCGCGTGATTTTCACATCCAGAAGCTGCCCCCGGTGGCGTTCGGAACCTTCAAAGACCACAATTTTATTGGTCCGGGTGCGGCCCATCATTCGCGCCGGATTCTTCCTGCTTGGCCCTTCCACCAGAATTTGCGCCTTGGCGCCGACACAGCTTTGATATTTCCGAGCGCCAATTTCGTTCACCACCGCCAGCAAGCGCGCGTGTCGTTCCTGCTTCACTTCCTGCGGCACCTGATCGGGCATGATGGCGGCGGGCGTGTCGCGCCGCGTAGAGTATTTGAAGATAAAGGCATTATCAAATTCGACCTCATGCGCCAGCAAAATGGTTTCTTCGAAATCGGCTTCGGTTTCGCCCGGAAAACCGACGATCAAATCCGTCGTGATACCCATCTCCGGCTGAACCTTCCTGAGCTTGTCAATGATGCCCAGGAAACGCTCTCGGGTGTAGCCGCGGTGCATCAATTTGAGCAGCCGATTACTCCCGCTTTGCGCGGGAATATGCGCGCTCTCCACCAGCTTCGGCAGACGGGCATAGGCCTCAACCAAATCCTCGCCGTAGCCTTTGGGATGGGGCGAGGTAAATCGAATGCGTTCCAGGCCTTCGATTTCATGCATCGCTTCCAGCAACTGCACGAAGGCCGACTTGCCATCCTTTTCGCCAATCTCACGCTTCGCGTAGCTGGTGACGATTTGCCCCAGCAAAGTGATTTCCTTCACGCCGCGCTCCACCAATTGCCGGCCCTCCGCCACAATGTCTGCGATGGACCGGCTCCGTTCCTCCCCGCGTGTATAGGGAACGATGCAGAAGGTGCAGTACTGGTTGCACCCTTGCATGATGCTGACGAAAGCCGTCACCCCCTTTTGCCCCTGGCCTTGAAGAAGGTGTTCCTTGATAGTGGATTGGCTGCGGGGTTCTTCGTCGATATCGACGATTTTGTCGCGCCGACCGGCAAAAATATCATCGAGATAATCCACCGTTCGGTGAAACTTCTGAGTGCCAACCACCAGGTCCACATCGGGCAAACGGTCGATCAGTTCCTGTCCCCTGCTCTGTGCCATGCAGCCAAGAAAACCCAGCACCACGTCAGGCCGGCTGCCCCGCAGTTCGGCCGCCAGAGTTTGCATCTTCCCCAAGGCCTTTTGTTCGGCCGCATCACGCACGCTGCAGGTGTTGAGCAGGATGACGTCCGCCAGGGCCTCGGAACGCGCCAGGGTATAACCCTTTCCGACGAGTTGGGCGGCAACCTGTTCGGAATCCCGCTCATTCATCTGGCAACCGTAAGTTTTGATGAAAACACTCGGCATGATGCTCAGCGCAACGCACACTACGCGAGGAATCGACCGTTGAAAAGGAGGAAAGAGTTCAGCGAGGATTGGTGGCGCCACTTTCGGCGCCTCTGCTTCCTGGGGTCCGCCTTCGCCCGTTTTAGAGTGAATTAGCGAGGCGCAGGGACGGGCTTCTTTTCATTCGGGACTTTCTGGTCTTCCATGTAGAGGAACATTTCTTTAACGGTTTTGAAAGGGTGGAATGGCATGAGCAGGACTTTAGGCAGAACGTAGAGAGGTTCGGCTTTTGGTGCGTCCAGAGTGCCGGTGACTTTGTATTCGAAGAGCTTGGTCACAGGCCAGAAGAACTTGCTGATAAGGAATCCCACCGCGGGCACGTCCCGGAGCAGTTCCGCTTCAACGCGCGCATCCACCCGGCGGTCCAATCCACCTGTTACCTGGCATTCCATGCGCATCATGGTCGCGCGGATTTCCATGTCCTTCGATGAGAATACCCCGTTGGTCAGAATAAAGCTGGCCGTGGCCTGGTTGGCGCGGCTGTTGCCTAAGCCTGGCACAAAGGCGTTCAGCACGGGGGAAAAAAGTCCAAACATGGGGATGTCCCAAATAAGTCCGTCTCGCAAATCCAAGCGTCCGTGGCCCTGACAGCTTTTCGGGTCGTCGACAACGGCATGAGAGAGAACGAACTCCCCACTCAGTAATCCCTCTAATTTGTTTGTTTTGCCGCTAAATGACGCTGAAATCTCGCGCAAATCCGCCCCTACGACGGCGGCTTTCATCGAGAAGTCAGCCTGATGAGCGCTGAAGTCAAAGTGCGCATCCCCCGCCACGCCACCGGTCCGGAACGCCCCTATGACATTGGTCAACCCCAGCGTTTGACCGACCCAATCGACTCTGCCCTCCAATTGTTCCAAACGGAATTGCTGCCAGTGGAACTTTTTGCCGCGAATGTCGAAGTGCATGTCTTCCTCGTAACGCCTCCTCTTTAGATCCAAGGCCCCGTGGACCTGAACGGTCGGAGGAGAATCAAATTGGTAGGGGGCAATGGCATCGATGGCAGCTTCTCCGATGGCCCGGGCGACCACATAAGGATTCAAAGTGCTAAAACCGTTGGTGAACTGAATTTTTTGGGCGCGAAGATCGATGGTAATTCCTGACGCCGTGCCCCGCTCTCCACCTGCGCGTTGCGCCTGGCAATCCCTTAAAGAGAAGACCTTGTTGGTATATTCCACGCGGGTTTGGCAGTCCTGCACGGTTTCGCCTCGAAAGACGACGTTGGTGACAGCCACTTGCGCCACCAGGCCGAATCGATCAAGGTCCTGCCAATTACCCCAAATCTCGGCCTGGATATGGGGCGGGGTTGTGAATTTGAAGAACTCGAAGACCTGACGCGCCTGATCGGTCGGAAAAAATGGTTTGGCGATGGTCAGATCGATTTGGCTTTGCCCGCGCCAATGAAAATCGCGGGTGCGTAGATCGGAGGTATAATCCGCCTCCAGAGCGCCTTCGGGCCGGACCACTCGGAGTTGGCGCATTTGCCAGAGCCGATTGGTGAGAGAGAAAGGCGATTGGGCGGAAATGAACGAAAGGCCGCGATAAGACCCGCCACCCAGCTCCACATCGCCCGCCAAGCTTATCGCCGGCATCACCTCCTCACTCCAATCAGGCGGTCTATTGGTCCAGTCAGGTAAGATCAAATGTCCCTCCGCGCGCAATTTAGGTGGAGACTCAAAACTATAATTACTTAGCCACTTTTGGATGTTAGTGGAGATCCAAGGGGCCAAGATCCCAGGGTCAACGCTGCTGAAGGCTGAGAACGACAGCTCGCGGCTTGTCGAGTCCACCTCCCCCTTGATCGTGAACTCTCCCTCCGCAAATTTTCCGGCGGTCTCCAATCGAAGCGCAGGCCAGCGACTCTCCACCGTTAGGGAACCGGTCTCCATCCGAAAGTCGTGAGAGTGGATGTTGGTAAGGTTGGCGTTTGCCTGGAACTGGAGATTTTCCAGCCGCTGAGCCCAGGGCAGGTTCGTTTCGAGGAGATGAATTTTATCGGGGGGCGGTAGCGAGCCTTGAGCAAGCGCGCGAGCCTGGTCGGCGTCGCCCCAACGAGTTTTCACGGCATCCAAACGCAGATCGGCGGAAATAAAATCCGGCGCCCAGTTGGTCAGGGGATGCCAGGCCGACGCGGTGAATTGTGCGTTGCTGGCTTTGCCCCACTCGGTCTGGATCTGCTGCCCCAGGATGCTCAGATCGACTTGCAAGATCGCCGCGTTGGTCGCGCTGGCAGCGGACTTGGACTGAACCAGAAGATATTCAGCGCCGCCCAATCCAGTCTCGACTCCCGTGAGCAAAAGGAGCAATTTCGCATTCTCACCCGCCGATGGGTATGGCGAGACGGGTTCGCGGAACAGATGCTTAAGCTCTAACGCCAGATTAACGGCTTTGGCTTGTCCCCAGGGGGTGCGTGGATCGTCGGCGGTCAATTTCAGTGTTGCCGAAGCCTGATCGTTCGTTTCCGACGCTGGGCTAATTTGGCAGGTTAACGAAAGGTTCGTGGCGGCGCCCCAGGGAGAATCGAGGGCCGGGACGTTGAGCGATAAATCGGCGCTGAGAGACGAAAAATCCTTGCCATCAGCCTGAAAGTTGACCCGAAGCCCCGGGCTGCCGGCCAGTTTTAGCTGATGGAACATGTTTTCAATTTGACCCAGCAAAGTTTCGATGGAGACGGGAGGCTTTTTCGAGGGTTGAGGGATTTTCCATTGCAGAGCGCTCGAGGCATTGGTTAGCACCCCGGTTAACTCGATCTTGATGCCGTGGAAATCGCCTTTGAGGGATCGAAGTTCCCATGGACCCTCCTCGCGAATCAAAAGTTGCGCATTCAAATCATTGATCAGAAAGGCGCGTTCTGGCTCGCCGCTATCAAGCAGCGGCCAAATAAGCCGTCCGCCACGGAGTTGCAACGAATTCATTTTGACCTTGAAATTTTTCAGGGCCGAAGGGTTGAGCGGGCATTCCACTTCTTCGATAAAGAGCTGTGGCCCGGCCAATCCATTGGTGTTTGCGATTTGAACATCCTCCGCCACGATTCCACGGTACCAGCGCAAGCGAAGACGGCTGAATTGCGCCTCCAAGCCCCGAGCCCGTGCCTGCGCGATTACTCGCTTTTTAAAAAACTCCGGCAAGCCGACCTTGTTCAGATAGAATCCGAGCACCGCAGTGATAAGGAGCAGGACCAGAAAGGTGATGCGAAAAAAGCGAAACAGGCCGCGCGCAATTGTTTTGGCCCGGTTCGGAGCAGCCTTGGCTTGGCCGTTTGGGTCTGGCGTCCTCGTCACGTCGGTTTTTGCTCCTGCTGCGCCTCCGCGGCTCATGGAGGGGGCGGAACCGCGGTGCGCAAAACCGGATTGCTGAAGTCCCGCAGAACCTCCACGAACAAGGCCAGCGGAAATTCAAAAATCCAACTCTGGCCATCGATCGTTGCCATGGCGTAATGATATTTCGAAGCTGGCGCCGGTCCGCCAAACTCTAAACTCATGGCGCTGGTTCGCTCTCCATTTTTGAGGTCAATGGTCATTTTGTAGCCATCGCTGGCAAATCCATAAATCTCCCGGTGTTCCTCTCCTTTTGCTATCCAAACCGAAGCGCGCAACTCACCCAAACGAAACATAGTTTCCTCGAGCGCGAATTGTTTGTTATCGAGGATGCCTTGAGATCCCGGGGCAAAGTTCCATTGGCCACCCGGGCTGCGCTCCCATTGCCGGATGTAACCTCGATGGCGAACGGTCACACGGCTTACCTGGTTGGTGGTAAAAGTCCAGACTCGCGGGTCACGGAGTTGCCAGGAGGAGGCGGGCAGGCGGTCCAGGTCAGCGCGCGTAATGGAATAGACGGAGTGTTCGTCACTGCGGCGAGCATAGAATTTATCCTCCTGTTGCCGGCCAATATCCAATTGGCTGAGGAGCCGGTTGGTTAGCGTCCCATCGGCGTTAGTGACACTGGCTTTTAGTAAATACTGCCTGCTCGGCGGGGTGAGGCCATAGCTGGCAAAATCGCTCACGACATCCTTTTCCACGTTGCCTTCCATGCGATCGAAGGCATCGAGCCAATCACGCATCACCTCAGGATTCGCCATGCCCAAGGCCGGCTCCATCACCACCCAGGCTCCGTTGGTTTGGCGGCGGAGCGTAAATTTGTCTGCACCGGCGATTTCGATGGTGTCCAGATCGGGCAGGGAAAAGGAGAGCAAGTGCCGATCGCGCAATTCAGTGTGCGGCGTCAGAATCGCTTCCAGAACCGCCTTCGGAACTACTACGATATTGGTCTGGCTAAGGCGCCGCGCATAGACCAGCGAGGGCTCGTTGGCTGGACTTTTGCCAAATTGGACCACAACCAGATCGTTAGTGCCGGCGCCGAACACTAGTTCGGCTTCAGGCGGCTGCAGTCCAAAAGGCTCGAGTTCCACGCGTGGATCGTCGCTGACAAAATGGACCACATTGACGCTCTGGACTGTCGTCAACAATGCGATCACTTTAGGGCGGCTGGCACGGACCATTTGTGGTTTGGAGAAATAAAACAGGCCATTGGTTTGGTTGCCTTGAATAACAAACGACCGGCCCGGGGCGCGCACTTCCATGCGATCCAGGCTCAGTCCAACCAGGCTCAACAAGGACGGATCGCGCCAGTTATTGGGGCCGGCAGGGAGACGATCAAAAATCTCGGCATTAACGACATAAATGCCTGGCTTGTTGAGCAACTGGACATAGATGTGGTCGCCGACCGGCGTTTTTGAGCCGAACAAAAGTTCGGTCCGGCTGCCGCTATGGGAGAGGGTCAGGGTAGCTACTGGGATATCCAGGCCGTAATCAGCGAGTGAGTGGTGGCTGGCCGCCAATTCTTGAGGAGTGATATAGGTTTGGATGCTCAGGGTGGCCAGCATTTGCAGCACGCTTTCAATGGCAAAGCTTTGCGCCGGATACAGCAAAGGCAGGGTTAGATTCCAGGTCTGGTTAGTTTTCTCCACCCAAAGGACGGCCCGGTTCGTGCCCTCACTGGTGCGTTCGAGCTTGATTTTCGAAATCTCCTCAGGTTTGATTGAGAGCAATCGCGAGACTGGTATCGCAGCCACCGAGGTGGACGGCGCGCGCCGCTCGACCCAATAAATAAAAGCAAACAGCAGAAGGGCCAGCGTCAACAACAACCAGGTAGGTTTCCATCTCATCGCAAGAGCTCGTGTTATCTGCGCCGCCGCACCCAGACCAACAGGCCCAGCAACAAAACCGTCCCCGGCATTCCCGCCAGCATCAACCAAAGTACGGTCTTGAGCTGCGAACTGGTCATGGTCAATTTGTACTCTTTAATGGGATGGCGCTGTATGGCCAGCAACTCAGAACGATCCAATAACCAATTGACAGCCAGCGACGCAAAGTCACGATTGCCGTACTGATCAATCATTTGATTGTCCAAAAAAAGGGAATCGCCCACGGCGACGATTCGGGTCGTGCCGCGGTCGGCGTTTACATTTTTTATTTTGCCTTTCTCAACGGCCACGGCCAGGCAGACGTTGGTCCGAATGTCCGTGTGGCGCGGGTAAGGCACACCCCCGCGGATATCCCTGATGACGGTGGCCTGGGGGCCAGTGAACACCAATTCGGTGACGCTTGGGGCATCGGCATTGCCTGGCCCAGCAGGCGCCTTTTGGATCGACCGAGGCTCCAACAGGTCCACCCTCGTTTGAAGCAGCGGAGTGGTGATGGGATGATTGCCAAATGCCGAATTAGCCACGTCGCGTCCGGTGATTGAATTTTCTTTGTCCCGAACTACATCCCTGCCAACTTCCACGCCCCAGTCCACGAGTATGCGCTCCAGCCCAGTTGTTCTGTCCGCGCCGAAAAGGTTGAAGAGGACAAGCATTCGGCCGCCATTCTTCAAGTATTGTTCGATTTTGCTCAACTCAGCCGTTGAGAGCAGGTTCTTCGCCGCCGGGATGATTAAAAGGCTGCCGGCGGGAACCTCGTTCGTCCCGATCAAAGACAAACGGCTCCATTTAATATTGTTTTGTTCCAGCAGTTCGGCAAACCGGCCATACCCCTCGACCGCCTCATGATTGTCGGGCGAGTGTTCCCCGTGATCGGTCAGAAAATAAGCCCGTAAAGGATTTCCACTGGTGACGCTAAAAATAGCGGATGTGAACGGAAGTTCCGCCTCGAAATGAGTGCGGACAGGCTGCCCCTGGCCGCTAATCATCGGCTGCACGTCCAGATCGGAAAGCTCGGTTTGATAGACCGTCTTGGTTCCGCGGCCTGCACAATCAAAGATGACCAAATCCTTTTCGTTCGATTTGCTGAGTTTGTACTTGGCTTTGATCAGGCTCGCCAAGCCGGGGTTTTTTTCATAGTCCACCATTTCCACAACGATCCTGTGGTTGCGAAAAGTATATTCCTTGAGCAAAGCCCAGATCGATTCGTAATGTGGCTCTCGCTTATCGAAGTAAACGATCACCTTCACTTCATTGGTGAGGGAAGCCAGAACCCGCAGGGTCAAAGGCGACAGTTGGACCTGGGCGCTATTGGAAAAAGAAAAACGGTCGAAATGGCGGGCGGCCAGGTAATTCACCATCAGCACCAGGGCCAGCACTGTCAGGCTCATCACGAGAGTGTTTAAGCTGATGCTCCATTTGCGAGCGGCCGAAAAACTGGGTGTTCTCTCCAGAGGCATCGCTATTTCCAACGCCGGCTCTCCACCACTTTGAGAGTCAAAAACAAAAAGAAGACGGTGAAACTCAGATAGAAAACCACAGGCCTGGTATCCACCACCCCGCGAGCAAAATTCTCCATATGCTCCGTTAACCCGACATGGGCAAAGAGCTGCCCCTTCCAACCCGCCTGCGAACTGAACGTGGTGGCGTAATAGCCAATCACAAAGAGCGAAGCCCCCGCCGCCATGCTCAGGATGACGGCAATGATTTGGCTGCGAGTGACCGCCGAGGCCAGGCACCCCAGGGAGATATAGAGACTTCCCCAAAGAAGGATTCCCAGGAAGGTGGAGGTAATCGTTCCAGGCTCGACTACCTTGGAATCGTTGCAGAAGGGTTGCGCCACAAAAATCCAGGACAACAACGGGAGAGACATCAGTGTGTAAAACGCCATTGCCCCGGTAAACTTCGCCATCACCACCTGTAAATCCGTCACGGGGGAGGTCATGAGTGTCTCATAGGTCCCGGAAGCCTTTTCGAGCGCGAAGGAGCGCATCGTGATGACCGGCGCCGCCACCACCAAAATCCCCCAGAAGAAAATGGTCGAATAAAACAGGCTGGTCAGGGGTTGAGGGGTCGCCTCTCCGTTAATTCTGTCCAGCAGATCCCAGGAGATCAGTCCGAGCAGAAACAGCACCAGCGCAATCACGACGTAACCAGTCCATGAAAAAAAAAGCGATCCCAGTTCCCGCCGAACCAGTGTCCAGAATGGGCGCATTAGAAGCCGCCCTCCTCTTCTTCTTTGTTCGGCCGGGTCACCTGCACGAAAATATCTTCCAGGGAGTGGCGGCTGCGCGTGAGCTCGCGCAGTTGCCAGCTTCGCTCGCAAACGGCCGTAAAAATATAAGGCCGAAGGTCCACGCCCACTCGCCCAGTCAGACAGCAACGGACGAATTCACCTTCGGCCGGCGCCATATCAAAGCGCTCGATTTCCGACCATTGCTCCCAAAAGGCCTTTAACTCGGCCCAGGGAGCGGCGATTTCGGCCACGATTTGCCCGCGGTCCCCCAGCAGACGCTGCAGGTTTTCCGTGGTGTCGGCCGCCAGGATTTTTCCTTCGTGCAGGATGAGCACCCGGCTGCAGGTCATTTCTATTTCTGGCAGGATATGGGAGGAGATCAGCACCGTGTGTTGCTGTCCCAGGTCCTTAATTAATTGCCGCACGGTTCGAATCTGGTTGGGATCCAATCCGATGGTCGGTTCATCGAGAATGATTAATTCCGGATCATGGATAAGCGCGTCCGCCAGTCCCACCCTTTGCTGAAACCCTTTGGAAAGCTGGCCGATCAGGCGCCGATGAACCTCGGTCAACCCGCACTGCTGGAGCACCACGTCCAAACGCTCGCGCCCGCGGCTTCGGCTCAAACCTTTCAGACTGGCGCGAAATCTCAAATATTCACGCACCCGCATGTCCCGGTGCAATGGGTTATTCTCCGGCATGTAGCCGATGCAACGCCGCACCTCGTCGCTCTCCGTAAAGACATCGTGACCGGCCACCCGCACCGTGCCCGCAGTGGCCGGGAGGAAGCAGGACATGATACGCATGATGGTGCTTTTGCCGGCGCCATTCGGGCCGAGCAGACCGACGATCTCTCCACGCGCAACCGTGAAGGAGACATTCGCTACCGCGGCATGGCCGTTGTAGCGCTTGGTTAAGTTCTCGACTTCAATCATCAACCTGTCGCTCATGAGCCGAAACGCAGTTTAACTGGCGATTCCACCATGAGCCAACAAAAACTTAGGGAAATTCCCCTCCTCGTCCCCGTCGGGAAAAGGGCGCACTCAAGCGCGGGTAGCAAACACCCCTTCAGCGGACAATTTTGAGGACTCGATTGTTCAGGCTGTCAGCAATGTAGAGGGCGCCAGATTTGTCCGTGGAGACTCCGTGAGGTTCG
Source organism: Verrucomicrobiota bacterium (assembly GCA_038228235.1). Classification (GTDB taxonomy): domain Bacteria; phylum Verrucomicrobiota; class Verrucomicrobiia; order Limisphaerales; family JBBRPK01; genus JBBRPK01. The sequence continues at coordinate 18,035 of JBBRPK010000032.1, read as the reverse complement.
TTTAACTCTAATGCGCTGGGCGGTCCGCCCACCCCGGCCGAACCGATTTTGCCGGTGCCCGCGACCAGCACGATGCGGTTTTCTTTGACAAGATACTTTCGTATGACGTGGTTGCCGGTATCGGCGATAATGACATCGTCCAGCGCATCGACACAAAGGTGTTTTGGCTCATTGAAGGCCGCCTTGAGGGCCTCGCCTCCATCCCCGCTGAAACCCTTGCTGCCAGTTCCGGCAACGGTGCGAATCACTCCGTTTCGATCTATTCGATCTACTCTGCGCAACGCGTGACCGCTCCGCTCCAGGATATAAAGCGTGCCCTGGGAATCCATCGCCACGGCCCGTGGATCTATGAGCGGGGATCGGGCCGCCTGAGCACCGTCCTGGGGGATGCCCTTTTCGCCGTTTCCGGCCACCGTCGTTATGATCCCCGTTTTCACATTCACAGAGCGAATTCGGCGATTGTCGAGGTCTGCCAAATAGAGATTCTCGCGTCTGGAATCAAAAACAGCGCAATAAACATTCCCGAGCTGCGCGGCCACTGCCGGTCCACCATCGCCCCTGAAACCCTTCGTCCCCGAGCCTGCGAAGGGAAAAACTCTTCCCGTCTTTGCCTCAATCCTCCGCACGCGGTTATTCAAGGTATCGGCGACAAACAAATCGTCTCCCGGGCCCACTGCGAGACTGTGCATGCCATTGAACTTGGCTTGAATGGCCCGCCCTCCATCTCCGCTCTCACCCTTGTCTCCGGTGCCCGCAAAGATCGTCAGGGAGCCTCGACGACTGACCCTCAATACCCGCTCGCCTCCGGCCATCTCGGCGATGTACATATTGCCACGACGGTCGAAATCGACGGCGAAGGGGTTGCGTAGTTGACAATGGGTGGCCGTGCCGGTGAGTTTAGAGCCGCCTCCCGCGACCAGGATGACTTGCTCGGCGTGGAGCGCAGGAGCGATTAGCGCGAAAATCAGGGTCAGGAAGAGGAATTGCCGGGAAGAGCGCATAGGACTTCTCGTGAACTCATCCCGGCGGTTCGTGCTGTGGCTGAGCGCTTTGCTGGAGTTGTTTGACAAAGGCGGCGTGCCCGCTGGTTTGCAGGCTGGCTTGGAGGTCATCCAACATGGCGGCGGGATACAAGGCGAGGAGAGCATTCAGCGCCAGGGTGAGACCGGGAAAGTGCGGGCTCTGAAGAGGATGCTGATCTGGCCGCTCGGGGCGGTACTCGTCCCGTTCGAGCAGAAACCAGTCGTCCAGTGGTTCCGCTTGATTCTGCGGTTGGGGCCCTGCTGAGGTCGGATTTTCCAACGCTGTCGGCATGAATGGAAGCCTAACAGGAGTAGGAAGGTGCGGCAAGGGAGATCAAGCCAGGAGAAGCCGGCGCCCAGGGCCAGTGACAAAGTCGCATAAATTACGTTCCGAGGCTGGCGAGGTTTTCCTTTCCTCCCTTGGCCGGAGGAGAGGGAGAAGGCGCACACGCTCATCTCCTTCACTTTTTTAGTCCAACCCACGCTCTGCTTAGCCGCCGGCTCTCAATCGGAAAAACCGCCGTGGGATGCCGCTCCGATTGGTGTAAGGACTGGCATCTGGCAGAGCAGTCCAGCCGGTGGGAACCAGATCGGTGTTGACCTCCAGACCCCACTTGACGCCGCCGGTCTCGCTGGACCACGAGATAACTTCCCCGGAGGGGGGCAGAGGCGCGATTGTCACATTGGGAGGAAGTGGGCTGGTGTTAGTAGAAAAGGCGGTCAAGTTCGTCGAGTAATCCAGTTCCAGGCCAAAATAAGCATCGGGATCGTTCGGACCGGTTTCGTGCAACTCCACTGCCAGCGTATTGGTCCCTGGGAACATTGAATTCATAAGAATGAGATTTGTCACGCAGTGCGGGGTGATCCCTTGAGCGGTGGTGTCGTAATGAAGTGGCTGCCCAGGCGGTAGATCAAAGCGGAAGACTTCGCTCCCGTTCAGATAAAAAGCCGCGCCGCCATCCAAGTAATGCCTGAAACGAAGGAAGCCGGAGGAGGGGAGGCCGGGAGGAAACACGAATTGGGTGCGAAAGTAATAAGTGACGGGTCCTGTCGAAAGGGTTGCTCCGGGCCCTCCCGAACAGGCGGGCTTAAAGCCGGTGGTGTCGAAATAAAAAATGCCGTTTCCACTTCCCCAGTTCAAATCCTCGACATAATCGGGCAAGGCCCAGTTGGTTCCGATGTCGGTGCCGTTTTCGTTCCAACCCCAGGCTTGGTTCATTTGTATCAAATTGGTGTAGGTGGGAGGGGGATTGTTACGTATCATCGTGATGCCGATTTGGCTGGGGTTGGGCTGGATAGGAATCATGTTTGTGCCCGTCAGATTATAAACGGTCAGCACATAGTTTGTACCGTAGATGAAATCCGTAGAGGCCTCGAGCCTGACCTGGGATCCGCCGAAGGCGATATTAGTAATCACGACCGAATTGGTTGTGCCGAAAATGCTGATGGCGTAATTCGCTAGATTGCTCCAAAGCGCACTTCTGGCTACGAGCTTGTCGAAATTAAGGATGACCTGATTTGGAAACCGTCCTCCAGGGGGGCTGGGCGGGCCGGCGAAGGCTTGCAACAGTTGGATGGGGACCTTATCCGTTGTTATCGAAACTCGAGCCAGAGTGCTGGTGACACTCCCCAGCACATTCGTGACGACCACATAATAGTTCACCCCCCCATTTGTGCGTCCCGCCGAAACGGTATAGCTCGGCAAAGTCGCTCCGGCAATCTTCACTCCGTCCGCATACCATTGGTAAAAAGGATTAGACCCGGCCACTCCCACTAAAAGCATGATATCGGGAGAACCTATGATATTAGTCCGACTCATCGGTTGGCTGGTGATGGCGATGGGTTCAGGCACGACCAGCGCCAACGTCATCCCAAAGACCACATCGGAGCTGGTGTTGGTGGCGTTGTGCAGTTCAACTGCCAGGACGTTGTCACCATCCATTATCAGATTCGTGAGGTCATTTGTTCGGATAAAGATTGTTTCGTTGGCGGTCGGTGAGTATCCCTCGGCCAAGCTCGGAAGTGACCAGGTAGCCGCATTGACCATTCCGGTGGGCATGTTGTAGCGCAGAATTTCTACTCCATTGAGGTAGTAAACGCACCCGTCATCGATGTAATTGGTCGTCAAAAGGCTGGCATGAGACAAGAAGTTGGTGGGGATGTCCGGCACCGTAAAGTGCGTCCGAAAATAATTATTCGTCACATAGGGGTTTACCGTCACAGGGCTCACAAACATCGTCTTGAAGCTCTGCGGAGGAATCGGGGCAAGCGGGAAGGAGTAGCTGGCAGGCAACGTTTCGAATCCGAACAGGATATTGCTGGGTCCTTCCCACCCTGCCGCGGTGTCGTCGTAAGCCGGTTCTCTCCAGGCGGCGCCGAGTTCAAGGTTCTGCTGGTTATAGCGCCATGTGGTGTTAGCCGTGATCAATTGATAAATTTGCGCCCGACCCGAATGGGGGATGCCTCCCAGCGAAACTGCTATCAGCGCCAGGAGCATGTGTCGGACAAAATTATTTTGCCTCATACGGCTTTGCTATGGCAGAAGCAGCACCCGATAAAAGCGGTGATTCGACGAAATCGTTGCATTGTCCACCATCCATCCAGTCGTGCCGCCCACCGTTACCAGCCCCCGCAGGGTGTTCCACCCGCCGTCCTTCAAATCATCCCTAAATTGTACCTGATAATGTTTCCCGGGGGACGCGCTCCAGATTACTTTGGCAGCCCCGCCGCCAAGCGGAGCCACGGTGATGGCTCGCAATACTGAATGGGCATTGGCCGGGTCGGTCCCGGCCTGGAACTCCTGGAGATCCGTTCGACCATCGCCGTCAAAATCTCCGGTGCCATCCCGGACGAGGGTTCCGAAGTAAGCCATTTCCCAATCGTCGTCCATCCCATCGTGGTCAGTATCAGGTCCACCCAGACGCAGCACGAAAACATCCCGCTGATCATTATAATCGCCCGGAATCAAATCGCTGGCGAAACTCTGGAACAGAATTGTCCGCCCATCTGCGGCCAACACGGGTTTAGTGGATGGGCTGTTTCCGGAACCGCTGCCTTGCCAGTTCACGCTCACCAGCATCGTGGTTCCCAGGATTAGATCGCGGACGAAAATGTCCGACGCATTGTTAGTATCATTGTCCACCAGGTCGCTGGCTTTGCTGGCAAATACCACAAATCGCCCATCCCAACTAAGCAACGGCGAAGTTGAGTCCCCATTGCCTCCGCCAGCTCCGAGGCGGTTGATGCTGATGAGCCTGTTCGTCCCAGATTGCAAATCCTCCAGAAATATTTCTCTGGGACTGCCTGCGTTCGTCATTTCATAGGCAACCAACCGGCCATCCGCGCTGAGGGACGGATTGTCACATCCAACGCATACCACGGTGCCAGTGCGGTGGGAAAAATCATAAACTGCCACGGAGTTGGAAGTAGAAACGAACGCCGCATGAGCGGAGTCTGCGGTCCCCACCGCCCCTCGCAGATACCCCAAGGGACTGCTTCCATCCGGACCCACGCTAATCATTCTGGTTGTGTTTGAGCCCAGGTCCCGAGCGAAGAGGTTCAGGGAGCCACTGGTCACGTTCGTGGTCAAGTTTTGAGCGGTGCTGGCAAAAACAACCCAACGGTCGTCCGCACTCAATATTGGATTAATCGAATCGCCATTGGCGCTATCTCCGGGACTGCCGCTGTTCATGCTCACCAATTTGTTAGTCCCCAGGGTCATGTCGGCTACAAAAATATTTGAACGATTCTGAAACCGGTTTTGGAAAACAACCAAATTCCCATCTGAACTGATGGCAGGGGTGGAAGCTGCGCCAGTACTGACCGTGACACTCCTTCCGGTTTGCAGGTCATAGCGGACAATATCCTCATTTAATTGAAAGGGGAATAAAGTGGGCGCGCGGGTCCCGAAGGAAAGATAGCAGCCGTTGGCGCTCATCGCCGGTTCGATCCCGATCTGGCCGTATATAAAGGGTACCTGGTCCACGCTCAACCGAGACAACGTGCCGCTGACAATGTCCCGGACAAAAAGATTCCGGCGCTCATCATCATCGCTCGGAACCAGATTGGCATCCAAACTGCCGAAGGCGAGGAGACGGCCATCAGCGCTCATTGAGTTCGCAAACGCAGTCGTCATGGCGCCCCCTGTGCTCTCCGGCAAACCTCGATCTCGTTGAGAAACAAGCTGCGTGGTCCGTCCATCCAGATCGCGCAAAAAAATGTCGCTCGCCTGGTTCAAATCATTGACCACTAAATCCGGCCCCAAACTCTCGAAGACCACCAGTCGCCCATCCCCACTAATCGCGGGGGGCGTCACATCGATGTCCCGGCTGCTCGCCGTGCCACTAAGATTCGCGCTCGCCAGCCGGGTGGTTCTCGCCGTCAGATCGCGGACAAATACTTGCGAAACACCATTGGTCGCATTGCTGGCCAGATTAGCCGCGGCGCTCAGAAAAGCGACGCTTCCCCCACCGGGAGTCATGACCGGAGTGTGAGATGGCTGATTGCCTCCTCCGCTTCCGTCAGCACTCACACTCACCAGCACGTTAGAGCCGCTCGAAAGATCCCATACGCGCACATCATTAAGATCTTCGGAGGCGACGAAGCGCCCGTCAGAACTAATCTGCGGCGGCGAATCGATAAACGTGTTGCGACTGAGCACGACACTCACTCCCGCCTGCAAATCGTGGCAGATCAAAACCACCGAACTTGAATCGACTGTCGCTTTGAAGGCCACGAAACGCCCGTCCCAGCTAATGACTGGATTAAAACACGTATAACCCGTGCTCGCAAAAAGGATGGTACTCGCTTTGATGCTCGCCCAAGTCGTAGTGCCCGCTTGCAAATCGCGCACGTAGATGTCGCCAGATTGGTTTACCGTTCCCGGCGCCAAATCCGTCGCTGTGCTCACGAAAGCAACAAAACGTCCATCCGGCGAGATGCTCGCTGAGTCCGACTTGCCATTGCCGCTGCCCGTCCCGGCGGCATTAATACTCACAAGCGAGGTCTTATTGGAGTGTACGTCGCGCGCAAAAATATCGATGGTTTGATTTGCGTCCGGCAGAGACACCAGATTTGTCGCCAGGCTCTCAAAAACCACCCAGCGCCCATCCCCCGAAATGAGTGGATTGCCCGAAAGCCGGTAGCGGGTCCAAGGCGAGAGTACTCCCGCACTGGACGCGCCCGTGACATCCACGCTCACGAGCGTAGTGGTCCCCGAAACCACGTCTCGCAGGAAGACATCTGAGGCATCATTGGTATCGTTGTTCACCAAGTTATTGGCGGAGGATGCAAAAGCGACGAACTGCCCGTTTGACGAAATCGACGGAGAGCCTGCATCGGCATTTGCTCCGCCCATCCCGGTCGTGTTGACACTCACCATGACGGTGTTGCTTAAAGTGAGGTCACGGGCGAAGACGCGCAGATAGGGACTGGAGTCATCATTGGTGACCAGGTTTCTGGCGTGGCTTGTGAAGGCCACAAATCGCTCGTCTGCGCTGAAAGCCGGCAGATAGGAGCCGCCAGCGCCGCCGACATTGGTTCTGTCGAGCGACGAAACCAAACGAAGCGGTCCTGCAGCGTCGGTAGCCAAACTCGAACAAAGGAATAATAGTCCTCCGAAGAGCCGAAAAACGTGTTGGATTCTCATTTCAGCATTGGCCTGGTCGCTTATGGTATCCCTAAAAAATGATCGACGCCGTTATCAACGGTAACGCTTTCGAGGCGGGTAAGTCCGGCTGTGGACAACTCTTCCACGGAGCCATCGCTGAGAAGCACATTTCCGGTTAGTCCGTGAATCGCGTTCGTCCACGAGAGGCTTGCGCCCGGCCCTTGGTTGACCAACCGCACGTTACTGAAACCTAAAGAACAACCGCCTTGTGATGCCGTCCAACGAATGTTGCGATCGCCGCTCAAGATCGTCCGCGATATTTCAAAAATGGCGTGCAGACCGATAAGATAGCTCATTGAGCTATTTCGAAATCCGGGATTAAAAAAGCCTCCTGGACGATTTGAAAAGTCATTGGCCATTTTTCGTGGACCTCCCAGTTGATCACTTGGGCAAACCAGGATTTTTGGGGTGGCAAGCTCATTGGACATCCACCCGATCTGGAACCAGGGATTCTGTCTGAACACGTTGGCCAAACCACGCGTGCCTCCCTCGCTTTCGGGAGTTGCCCAAGGCGTCCGATCCCCATGTTCGTTGGCCCACAAGTGAGCGGCGTGTCCGACTTGCCGGAGGTTGCTCAGGCAAGTGACCTGTTCCGAGCGAAGTTTGCTGCTGGCCAGCACAGGCAGGGCAATCGCGGCTAACAACGCCAGCGCCGTCAACACTGCCGCCAGTTCCAAACGAGTAAAAGCCCGTTTCGAGGAAGCATTGATCTTCCTTTTCATGGATTCGACAAATTCTGGCCTTCCACCTCACAGAATGCAAGACAAAAAAACAGGTTTCTAATCTAAATATTAGGGAACACACCTTGTCCCCAGGGCCATTGAGAAAGTAAAGGATTCCCCCTCCGGGGGGTGCGTGGAGCTTTGCTCCCGCTTTTCGTTCGCCGACTCTGGCGTTGACTGCCAAAGCGCCGGCAAGCCGGACGCACTCCAAACGCTTCGCGAGGTTCGCAGCCCGCGCTAATTAAAAATGGCCGCCTGCGCGATACCTTGTCAATGGCCCTGCCTCTTTTTCTCTCGAGAAGGCTTCGCGCCGTTGGAAACGCTGCTCCACGTCAGGCCGGGCGACGGGGGATACTCGCATCGCGTCCAGTATTCGAAAGTAGCGCGGAGTATCCCCACCAGCTCATGCATGTATTCCTGCCTTTCGTCAGAGACAGTGACAAAGTCCATGTGGCCGGAGGAGCGCCGAAAAACGCGGTCTGACTGGGCCGCGATCTAAGCCGGCGAGGACGCCTAATGCCACAAAGATTTGACGCGTCGCCGAGGATTGGCAGTCCCGGTTTCACCCCGGCGGAGCATCGTCCCGAAGGGACATACGACAATAGCCCAGCTTTTCAACGCTGGGTTTCCGGCGCAAAGACAACAAGTCCCGAAGGGACGGCTGACACTTCGTCCCGCAGGCACACCCGGGCCCCTCAGCCGTCCCTTCGGGAGTGGACCGATTCCAATCCATTCCCGGCGTTAAAACGCCAGGCTATTCTCAAATGTCCCTTCGGGACAAGCGCCAGCGGCCAAAGCCGGTTCGAACCGGCTCTCAAATCTTTGTGACATTGGGCGAGGACGCCGGCGCTCCGCTATTTTATCACTGACGCTGCCTTTCGTTCCAGCTCGGTCGGTGCATCCCTAAGTTGGCGGTAGGAATCAGTTCCAAATGTGGTGATAGTCGTGGTTTTTCACCAGAACGGTTAAGCGGAGGAGGTTTGTCAATCCAGGCCGTTCCCAAAATTGTCCGCACCCGCGCAGTCGCCGCTGGAGTTGCTTGCCGAGGGATTCGACCGCGCCGCTACCCAGGGGAGCGCCTGCGTCCTCCATGGCGCTGTAATGGAGATGTTCCTCGTGCTCCTGGAAGTAATTCACTTCTCGGGCGATGATTTCCTGATGTTCGGCTGAACGCTGCGCTTGGGACTCCAAGAGTTGCTTCAACTGGCGAACGACGCGGGTCTCCTTGCCGTGCCGCAGGCGATGCAGGATTTCTTTCAACCACTCTTTGGATTGGGGAGTCCCGGAGCCATGCAGCGACTCGGCGACGGCCTGCAGGTGCTCGCGGGCATGATGAAAATCCAGCGTCTTGACTGCATCCTTGAACCGATCTTGAGCCAAATCCCACAACCAGACCGCTCCATCCATGACCAGGTAGACAACCTGTGCCCGGGCCAGTCCCCGGCGCAGAGCCTCCTGCTGAACTGGCTTGCCAAAGTCCACCGGTGAAGTTTCCGGCGATGTCGCTACCACGCACTTCTCCAACAGCAGGCCCCTCCCAGAGGCATTTTCCACGCGCTGCTCCAGCCGGTAGATCACCGCCGACTTGATCTCCCGCCACTCCACCCTTTGCGGATCCTTCTTACGCGGTCCGACTCCCCAATCCCTGCCCCGTTCCCGTGCCATCCAGCCGTCCATCATGATCACCATGCTAAAAGGTGGCTCGGATTTCCCCGCCGCGGGCGTCGGCAACATCAGCCCTTGAGCCTTTGATCCCAAGCTCTGTACTTGCTGGTGAATGCAGCCATCACTGACGGGAGTTCCCCACGTCGCGGCCATCGTCTGGGCCTCAGCGTAGGAACCCACCGCCGTGGCCGTGTAGGCCAGGCGCGCCTGCAACTCCGGAGTCTTTCGCTCGTAGGGCTTCAATCCCCAAGCCACTCGCGCCGGGCAGATCCACTTTTGGCCCTGCGCCTGACGACCGTGACGGGCTCGGAGTTGGACCTTTCCCGACACCGTGTCCAACTCCATCTCACGCCAGCGCGTGTTCTCCAGCGGTTGGCCGGTTTGCACGCACTCCGTCGGCATCGCATCGCATTGCTCTTGCAAGCGCTTTTGTAACTCCAAACGGGTCCACTCTCGCCCCAGCGCCAAGACCTCTTGTTCGATTCGGCGCAGTGGGTTCAATGGCTCCTCCGGCTTCTGAGATCATACAAATAGATGTCTTTGATCGGAACTCGCATCTGATGCTCCCGATCCTGGCGGCTGCGTCCTCGGGTCTGGCCCACCCATTCCCAATTGGCAGCCCGATAACAACTGCCCCGGAAGCGTTCCCGATCTACAAATGTTTCCAACCAGTCCACTCCATGGCCGTAGCTCTGGCGCCAATCGGCATCAATCCGCCGGGCCACCTCCCCCAACAAACAGCTGGCCAGATCTTTTACTCGCACCCACGGCAGGACTAAAAACCGGGTATTGTTGACCACACTCCAAAGCCGCTCCTGCCGCTCTGGGGAACTCCAGCCCAACCTCCGATCCCGCGGGGCGCACCGCCACGCCGCCGCGCCAAACAATAGACATCCCACATCCCGCTCCTGCCGGTCACTGGCCAGATATCCCACGTTCTCTCCCACCACCCGAAAGCCCAAGTAGTGGTAGTGCTCCAGGTAGTAGGCCCACCGCTTGGCGGCCGGACTGCCGGCCTGGATCTTCTCCAACCGGACAGGGCCGATCTCGGCCAACGACGCCGTCCAACTGGGCGGTTGCTCCCACTGCTCCAACCAAGCCACCTTGGGTCTGACACGCCGAAATTGGGTCCGCAGCGCAGGCAGCTTGACCTGGCCCCGCCCTTCCAGCTTGAGCAAGAAACTGCGCGCCGCAAAATCTTTCAGCCGACCCCGCCCGTCAACCCACTCCCACCGGCGGCACAACTCCCGAGCGATCTGCTTGCGGCTCCATTCTGGATTCTGATCGATCCAGCTCTGCAGCCAGGCCAGTTCCCCGGGCTCAATTCGCCGCCCTTGCACCGTCGTTTCTCTCTCCATACACACCACAATTCATCAGACCGTGCAGGTAGTCCAGCAAAATCACCAACAACTTCGGGATGCACGGGCTGCCAAGGCACATGACAGAAAGGGGTCGTCTTTGGGGTCACGGCTGCGTGGTTTGCCCAGTGGCGCCGGATGAACCCAGCAGGCTTTGAGACGAAGCCAGGACAGCGCGCCTAGACTGTTGCAGCCAGGAAAACGCGGCTGGAGCTGCGCCGCAATGTCTTCGTATTCATCGACCCGATGACTACACCTGAAGATGGGGCGCAAGCTTATGTGGCGAACTGGTTGCGTGGGGCGGCGAAACGATGAACCATGAAAATATGCGAAAATGCGGGACAGACCCCAGAGACGAGTCAATGGCTGATAATGTCCAGAACACCGGTTCGGAGGGCAAACCACAAAAATTGTTGGAACTCGTCCTCGGGTTTTCTCTTATAGTTTACCGTCCCCACCTTGCTTGAACTCGATCCCGCCGCCGTGTTGGCGTTGCGGATTTTTACCACGTTAGCGAAAAAGGAGGCGACGCGATTGGCCGCACCCTTTTCGGTGCCGGTGTGTTTGTCGAGCAGAGCAATCTCCAGATCCTTATAGATCGCCGACACCTGACCGGTGGCCTGGCCTGAAGTTACATCGATGTCGAACGCCGCTTCTTGAGCGTTGCCGGATTTGATCCGGGTGTGTTCAGCAATGTCAAGGAACGCGCTGAGGCTCGTCAGGTCCATTGCGTTGAGCGAACCCGAATAATGGAGCGAGAAGTTCGTTGCAGTGACCGGGATGAACATCGAGACCTTTAGCGTTCCAGCGTTCATGAGCTCACCCCGGCCCCGGAGTTGCACAGCGGCAGCCGCGTCGCCCTGGTTCGCGAGCCCCTCGATAGACAAACTGAGGGCCCCGACGGTCAGCACCGCTGGGTCCGCTCCAATCGCCAGCCTCTCGCAGTATTTCAGTTGGCCGTTGGTGATGTTGAGGCTGCCCACCTGGAGCGGTTGCCGGATGGAGGCCAGGGCCTCCTGTAACATAAGCGGACTCCTCACGAACGGCTCCAGGGGCTTGTCGCGGTTGATCATTGCATTGAAGGTGGGACGGAAAAAATTAATCGACCGCGCACGGTACGACTTGCCCTGCACGAGTTCAGCATAGGCCAGGCCCAAAACTCTGCATTCGGGGACAACCACATGAAATCGCGTCATACGAAATCGGTCGGTTGCGAAGAATTCTTCATCTCCGGCCAATGGCCGCAACTCGGCACCTTCGGCGATTAGTTCTGAACCAGCAGCGGAGCCTCGCAACCGCGCGCAACGAAGCTCGTAGTGCGCCTGGGGAAACTCCACATTGAGATTCGACACATCGAAACTGGCCTTGGCGAGGATATCAACCAGGGCCCTCCTTCCGCGAAGCAGCCTCGCCCAGTGAACGCCGCTCAGCAAAATCCGGCCAGTCTTGAGCGTGGCGTTCGTGGCGCTCAGCGTGGCAGACTGAGCGACCAGACGATTTGCGTACAGCGCATAATCGAGTTGGCCGAGGCGCAAGGTGTATCCAGGAAAAGTTTGTGCAAACGCTCGCTCCGCCTTCTCCTTGCCATAGCGATTGAGGATCGCACCGCCGAGCACAGGAGCAAGCAATGCGACACCAAGGACAAGCGCAGCAACTGAAGCACCCATCCAAGCCAATACCGCTCGCAACGATAGTTTCCTGCTTAAAATGATCATTCCCGCAACCTCGGCGTCAATAACACCGCCGACCCGTATCACATAATGCTGAGATCTCCAATCTCAATCACCGACCTCTTCCTCTGACTTCCTCCCAGCGTTTGCCTTAACCTCTCAGGAGGACCGAATACCAAACGAAATAGCACCGGATTATTAACCGCCCCTCTGGGGCCGGTTAGCAGGTTCAGATCCGCCCGCGAGGCTTATTTTGGTTTTCTGAGACAGTAAAGTTGCGTCAGCGTGCGGATGAGCAAGCGGTCCCCGGCGATGGCCGGTGTAGCCATGCACATTTCGTCGAGAGCATTCTTGTGCAGTAATTTGTATTCGGGTCCGGCCTGGAAAACGAAGGTGTCGCCGTCCTCGCTCAGGGCGAAAATTTTCCCATTGGCCGCCCACTGGGAGGCGGTGAAGGAAGTTGTCCCTTCGGAGCGAACGCGTTGCTTGTCATAGATGTGCCTGCCCGAGCGGGGGTCATGGCAGCTCAGAAAACCGAAGTCGAACAACACCTACAAGTAATCCTCATAAATTAATGGCGAAGGATTGTAGGATGCGGCGGTGGGCTGAGACCACGCGATGAATTCCTTGTTTGTTTCCCCCGACTTCAGGCTGATGTCCCCCGAGCCACCGGGCTTAATGGCGAAAATTGGACGCACTTTGTCGCCCACGTAGCCAGAAGATACGAAAAGCAAGTCGAACTTGGAGAAAGGCGTTGCGATTACAATGGAGGACATTCCGCCGAACTCCCAAAGGAGCTTGCCGTCGAGATCATAGGAACGAACTCTTTTTGAGCCAGGGGTGATAATTTCGGTGCGCTTCCCATTGTGCCAGATGTAAGGAGTAGCCCAGTTGCTTTTTTCGTCCCGTTCCACGCGCCAAAGCTGGCGTCCTGTCTGGCGATCGAGCGCCACGAGAAAAGATTTTTCTTCATTGTCATTCACGATAAATAATCGGTCCTGGTGCAGCACCGGCGAGGCGGCTGTGCCCCAACCGTAACGCGTTTTTACCGGGGGCCAGTTCGTGGACCAGAGCGGCTTGCCCGCTGGGTCGTAACAGAATAAGCCGACGTTGCCGAAGTAGGCACACACGCCCTGCCCGTCCACCACGGGCGTTTCGGAGGCATAGCTGTTCTTGACGTGCAACTGGGTGGGCGGGGGCCCCAGATGGGCTTCCTGCCGCCACAGCTCACGGCCTGAGTTAAGGTCAAAACAAAGGACCAGCCAGTGGTGGGTGGAGTTAGGGATTTCCTTGCGGTCGCCCCCGAAATAGAGGCCCTTCTTCGGCGGCTCGGTCTCGCCATCGTTGACGACGGTCGTCACGAACACTCGCTCGCCCCAGACCACGGGCGAGGACCAACCGCGCCCAGCTACAGCCACCTTCCATGCGACGTTGTCGTTTGTGCTCCAGCGGTCGGGCAGGTCTGGATTTTCTGCAACCCCCAGCGAATCGGGTCCGCGGAGTTGTGGCCAATTAGTAAATGAAGCGGCTCCAAAAGTTGCGCAAACCGACAACAGCCACACAAAGGATAACGCGCGCCGCCGGAGGTCCGAATATCTGGAAGAAGAACGGAATTTCATCGAAAGGAGTTATATGGAACTGAGACAATCCAGCAAGGAAAAGAATGGTCAGGCGGCCGCTTGCCAAACTTTAAGCACTCCTCCTTGGAGAGTAAGCTCGCCGCCATGACCTGCTCAAAACAGAGAAGATTATGGAGGTAAACCATTCCGGGAAGATGACCGAGCTATGACATTTAAGTCATTTTAAAGCGCAGTTGCTTCCGGAAGTGGTGTTGGTTAGGCTGCGTGCCGTAATTAAAATCACCTGGGATCAGCCAATAGACGTCATCTCCCCTGCCCTGTTCAAAAGCCGCCCCCAGGCCGGAGTACCACATCTGGCAGGTATCCACGAACCAGGCATCCAGGATGTCCGAATGTCGGGCCACGGTCTCCTTTCTGAAATCCAAAAATGGCTTGTTCCTTTCCATGCTAAAATACGTTTTGCGATCCATGATTGTGATAGGGCGCGCATATTTGTCCTTCTCCGCATCCAACCGCGCGATCATTTGATAAAGCTCTGCCAGGTCCTTGCCACCCGCCGGCTGCTTGAAAGGATAAATTACCACCGGATGAATCCGGGCATTTGGGGAGGGGCGATCTGACTCAAATTGAGCACCAACTCGCTCTGCCGTCGCTTTCTTCATGGACCGATCTTGGCTCAGAAAGCACCGAATTCCAAGTGAGGATTTTGGAAGAGCTCATGCTTTGTCTATGCCGAACCTCGATGGAATGGACTCCGCGCGTCAAATTCAATCCAAAACCCACGGAGAAAACTTCTTGTGCTCACCCCCTATTGAGACGATCATCTGAAGCTGATCATTACACCGTGGAAATTCGCCTGGAACCCGATAGTACTCTTGGGCCTCTGCCTTTCAAGCGCCGCGATGGGAGATCCCGGGGACGAACAGTGGGACGACCGGTTTGGCGGGACGACCAATCTTGTGACAGGACCTTTAGCGCTTTATCAGGATGCGGTCTATGCAAGCACCCACAAATGGGATGGCACTAATCTCGTTTACTGGAGTCCGCCGCTCGGATCTTTTTATTCCGATATGGCCGTCATCGGCACCAATTTGTTCGTGGCCGGTGAAATCTACGGTCGAGATTTTGGGCCGGGTATTTCTCGGTGGGATGGCGCGAAGTGGAACCAGCTTGATCACGGCATTAGCGTCGGGGGTTACGGTCCTCATGTTCAGGCACTGGCAACCCTCGGCAACGACCTTTACGTAAGCGGGAGTTTTGACCCTATTAGTCCTCCGGGTGGAAGCGGCATTCTCCGCTGGGACGGCACCAATTGGTCTGCTCTTGGACAAGGACTTTCTTGCCAGGACAGCCCTGGTTTTCCCATTGGAGTCTTTGCTCTGGCGGTAAAGGAAAATATCCTCTATGCTGGAGGGGGATTCGATACGGCCGGAGATGTTTCTGCCTATCACTTCGCCAAGTGGGATGGGCTTAATTGGTCGGCGGTGGACGATGCGGTGTTTGGTCCAGATTCCGCGTTCGTCTCAGCGTTAGCTGTGAGTGGGAAATATCTTTACGTGGCCATCGAACCAGGCCCGTCCTCCAAACCAGCAGCGATTCTGAGATGGAATGGAGTCACGTTCTCCAATTTGGGCACGACCGACGGGGTGATTTACAAATTTGCTTTTAGCGGGAGCGACCTTTTTGTTGGCGGCCACTTCAATAGCGTGAATGGGGTTCCGGCCAATAACATTGCGCGATGGGATGGAATGAATTGGCACGCTCTTGGTGCGGGCCTCAGTGGCGGACGGTACCCCCTTGCATGGGGCATGCTGGTTTGGCGTAATGATTTGATCGTAACTGGGGATTTCTCCCTTGCTGGCGGAAAGCCCTCACCGAATTTCGCCATCTGGCACCTTATTGCGCTGCGCGGGGTTTCTTCGGGTGGGAGCATGCAGCTTTCCTGGCCGGCCTTTGCCACCAACTACCTGCTCGAATCGAATAGCGGCCTCACTTCCAACGGTTGGACAGCCGTTTCACCGTCGCCGCAGACTAACAGTTACACCGTGCCGATCTCCGGAAGCACTCGGTATTTCAGGCTGCGGCAGCCGTAAAGTGAGGATTTTGGACGGGCTTATGTTGGCCGTGCTGAGGACACAAAGTCATATCGGCAGCGCCAACAGACACCAGCACAGAGCCACAACTGAGAGTTGACAGAACAGCGGGCAGCCTTAACCTTCTGGCCTTGAAATGCCTCGGTAGCTCAATTGGCAGAGCAGTTGACTCTTAATCAATAAAAGCTGTTTTTCCCTCGTTCCCTGAAGTTGCCTGACGTTATCAATCCCCTGTAGAATAAGGCCAGAATCGAGGTCTTCTTTTTCTGGCGTTTTCTCACTTTGTCTCTAAAATCTCTCTGAGGGGTACAATGCGAGCGACGGCAGGGCAGTTGACTTCCCGTCAATCTGGTCCTTTCTGCTTTCGGTCTTGCAGGCCACCCAGGGAAAACAGGGTCCGTCGCTAAGCATGATCCGAATCGGCCTGAGGATGTGCTCAAAGTTGATGCGGATGAGGAAGGCATCGGCGGCGATGACGCGTCGGATGCGTGTCGCTACCTGGTTGCGACGAAGGGACGGGAACTGAGATTGAGGAAACTCAGTGGGTTGTGACGGGGCGATGCCTATTCCCTTCCGTTCGCTGCAGTGATCGGGTTAGGTCTTCTTGGTATTTCCATCGAGTAATTTTTTGTAGAGCCGCAGCTTGCTGACGAGATCGCGCCGGCCGTAAGCCGCCGCCTACCTTCGCACCTCGTAACGCAGCGCCACCATGCCGCTCTTGTAAGCTTTGACCTCCGCCAGATGCAGGGCGATGTCTCGGTCGAGCTTCTCGAAGAATTGAATCCCCTCACCAATCAAGATCGGCAGGATCGAATAGCGAACTTCGTCGGCCAGCCCGAGACGAAGGCATTCGGCGGAGACGACACCGCCTCCAACAAACCAGATGCTACGGAACGTCGGGCGCAGACGCCCATTCACGAACTGCGCAAGATCGCCCGAGTAGAACTCGACGGTATCCCTGGTGCGCGGCAGTTCGCGGCGAGTGAGGACGAAGGTGGGTTTGTCGCCGTACGACCATCCGAACCCTTTGGCCTCAAAACTCAACGCGGTCTCATACGTTCGCGATCCCATCACGTAGCAGTCGATCGTCTTGAGGAACGCCTCGACGAATCCTGGGTCCATGGTGTCCCCGCCTGCGAATTCGTCTGAGGTCTCCATCCAGTCGACGCGTCCGTCCTTTCGGGCGATGAAGCCGTCGAGGCTCGCCGCCATGTGAATCGTTACGCGAGAATCAGTATTTTTCATCGTTTCGCTGTGACGTTGAGTGTGACGGCTCGGGGCCGTCTACGGCCTGAGTCCGGCTAACTCTTAATCTACGAACAGTTGTTCGTATCTTGAACTCCGCAGAACGACCCTGCAACGCTTTCATTACCAGAGCTTTTACGTCGCAGGGGGCTTGGCGGGTAAAGGGAGCGCAGCCTCCTTGGGGATGGAAGGGGGCGAGTAATGGGCATGGGTGGGCGGGAGCGCGGAAGGAACGGTCCAGCAAGCAACGGGCATGACGGCGCGTAGGCAATGGCAGGTTTAGCATTGCCCGTGACGGCGTGCTGGGTGCGCGGCGGGGATGGCTGGAATGATGGCCTGTCCGGCCTGAGGACTCGCGATCGGAAGCGGCCAAGGGTGTCCAGAGAGCTTGTCCTTCGGCGGGGGGCTGGGGTGCGTCCGACGATGTTCATTCATCGGTGGTGCGCTCGGCTCTTGGAGTGCCTGCCGTCGCTGCAACATGATCCGAATAGGCCGGAGGACGTGCTCAAGGTCGATGCCGATGAGGAGGGCATCGGCGGCGATGACGCGGCGGAGGCGTGCCGTTACCTCGTCGCGACGAAGGGGCGTGAGTTGAGGTTGAGGAAGCTCAGTGGGTTGTGAGGCGGTTGCGGGGCGCCTTGTTGGCGAAATGTCGCAAGCGCAGCGCATGGTTGGGCCGCACTTGGTGCCCGCTGTATATTTCAACGTCCTCTACGCAAGGCCTCATATCCGTGTCGGATGAAGATTGATCCCTCGTCAGGTTGCTCAGACTGTATCAACCGGCCGCCCTCATCGATCCAGATCAAGGCGCTCAAGCCTCCCGCCTTCAACTCGAATTCCCGCAGCTCCAACTCCTTCCCCGCCAGCACCCGGTGGAACTGTCGCTTGCGCTCCACCGAGATTTCCTCGGCTTTCTTGTGCGGAATCAGGATGGGCAAAACTTGTTTGCCGCCTTTTAGCTCGTCGTAAAAGCGAGTGTAAAGGTTCAATCCGACCATACCGACAAAGGGAA
>JBBRPK010000031.1:0-43774 GCA_038228235.1 Verrucomicrobiota bacterium | reverse complement strand
TCCCGCGTCGAAGTCGTAAAGCAGAGGCGGCCAGCGGCGACATTTTTGCGCACCAGCTCATCCAAGCCTGGTTCGTAAATGGGCATTCTGCCCGCGCACAGGGTTTCCACCTTTTGCGGGTCATTGTCCACGCAGATCACCACATGGCCTGCCTCGGCAAAACAGGTGCCGGTAACCAGTCCTACGTAGCCCGTGCCAATGATGGTCAACTTCATGACCAGAGCTTAGCAGGGAACGGGCCGAATTGGGTGAGGGGAGGAACGCTCAAATCTCTCGGTCACTTCATAGTCTTAACCCCCTCCGTG
Organism: Verrucomicrobiota bacterium; assembly: GCA_038228235.1. Classification (GTDB taxonomy): domain Bacteria; phylum Verrucomicrobiota; class Verrucomicrobiia; order Limisphaerales; family JBBRPK01; genus JBBRPK01. Next base: position 43,469 of record JBBRPK010000031.1, on the reverse strand, counting down.
CGAGCGGCGATGGCTAGCTTCTTGGCCTTATCGTTGCCGTACTTCTTGACGGAAAACTTCACCCGCTTAACTTGATTGGCCCTGGGGCTCCAACTAGCCTCCCAAAAAGCGTAATCCCGTCCGGCGCTCCGGTTGAGCACACGCCTGACCCCGGAATTTTTCTTTTTTCGCATCATGGCTAACTCCTGCCGGCTGAGATGGGGAAATTCCTTTGCTAATTTCCGGGCGCATTGCGTCGCGGCCTTGCGACACCCGGCCTTGGAAGGGAATTGGCTAAAGTTAAAGATGCTATAAACCCTCTTGCCGCGCCGATTCAAACGGACGACGAACCCGACCTGTCCATGTTCGGGGTAATTGACTTCAAAAAGGAGTGGAACTCCGGTTCGCTTGATGCCTTTGTTTTTCATAATTCAGATTGCTCGACTTCGTTCTCCTGCGACTAACGCCTGACTGGGCCGCGCGTTTTTGAGGTCCAGCGCCATGCCGGGCAGCCACGCCCTCAACGTTTTCAGAACGTGACCCAAAGCGAACGCTAAATTCGCCACCCGTTCAAGCTTTGAATGCGGCGGCTCCCTTAAGGCCGGAGTCGGCTTGTTAGTTGCTATCACTCTTGCACTTTCAACGTCATTGGTTCCCTCCGCAATAGGGAATCGACCTGCCCTCACCTTCCGCCCGCTTAATGGGTCCGGGCCTGCTTCACCATCGCAATGGCTTCCTCAATCTTCTGGCTGAACTGTGTTAGCGCCCTGGCCGCCTTCTCGATTTGTTCCTCGGCTTCCTTCCAATGCCGCTCCTCGATGGCTTCCCGCACCCCCGGCAAAGTCTTCACCCCGTAACCGGTGTAAAAACCGGGGGCGTAGATCAAATGTTTGTACCAAGGCCGGCGTGGCAATCCTTCCTCATGGACCAAAGCGCGCTCGGTCTGGATGAGAATGTCGTCGAGGATCTTTTGGGACTCCGAGGGCAGTGGTTTTCCGCTTCCCGAGCCTTGGCCCATGGAACGCTCATAATTTCGGGCGTTCTCCTGGAGCCGCCCCAAAGCATTCTGCAAGGGCGCAAAATTAAAGAAGGGCACTGGCGATTCCGCCTTCGACACCACATAGGGCCTCGTGGGATCAGAAACCGCCGAGAAGGATTTGTCGGCGATCAGTTGGTTTTTCTCACGTGTTTCCTCGCGCAGGTCATCGGCCAGCTTGATCAATTCTTTGACATACCTTGATATGGTCTCCGCAAAATTTTGGAACTCCAGAGGAAGAGTGTCGGCGTTAGCCAGGCGCAGCACCGTGCGTCCAGCGGTCTGGGCTAGCGCAAGGCCGTATTTAAAATCAGGATCGCCAAACCGGGTGTAGTGGTCGAACGAATCGTAGAGCGAGTGATAGACGCCCTCGTTGCTGCCCTCTCCTCCATAACGAATATCCAAAGAAGCAATACCCAGATGCTGAAGAAATGGCGTGTAATCAGAACCTGAACCAAGCGCGTTAAGAAGGATCTCCGGATGCTCCCGTGCTTCGCGCTTTTCCACGGGATTACCCTTCACCAGCCGATAGGCATGAAGCCGCTCCGCGACTGGGATGTTTTTTTCGGGATCCAAAACGTCGCGCGCCACTTCATTCATGAACTTCTCCAGCGTGTGCGACCCGCCGACGCGCAGAAAGCCTCGGGAATTATTATCGCTGTTGACATAGACGGCGGCGTTGTGACGGAGGAGATCGGCGTGCGCCTCTACCCATTCCGTCGAGCCGAGCAACCCTGGCTCTTCTCCGTCCCAAACTGCGAAGACAATGGTGCGCCGGGGTTTCGGGCCGCTTCTGAATATTTCTGCCATGGCCCGCGCTTCTTCCATCAAGGCGACTGTGCCGCTAACAGGGTCATCTGCTCCAAACACCCAGGCGTCATGGTGGTTGCCCCGAATGATCCACTCCTCAGGCCGTTCCGTTCCCGCCCACTTGGCGATCACATTGTAAAGCGGGGTCTGCTTCCAATTGAATTCCAGCTTGAGATGGATCTTCGCCGGGCCGGGCCCCAAATGATACGTGAGTGGCAGCGCTCCCCGCCAGTCGTCCGGCGCGACCGGCCCTTTCAAGGCTTTCAACAATGGGATGGCATCGGCGTAGGAGATGGGCAAGACCGGGATCTTTGTCAGGCTGGGCGCATCCTTGAGCGGAAGTCGCTTGGCATCTTTGACCGCGCCGACACCGGGCGTGAGTGGATCGCCTGGATAAAGAGGCATGTCTGCCACGGAGCCACGTTGGGCGCCCTGCTCATTGCGAAAGGCGCCCTTGGGATAATCATCTCCCTGAAAATACCCATCCTCGCGCGGGTCCGAATAAATAATGCAACCAATAGCGCCATGTTCCGCCGCCACCTTCGGTTTGATGCCTCGCCAGCAACCACCATACCGGGCCAACACTATCTTGCCCTTGACGTCGATGCCATGCGTGGCGAGCACCTCGTAATCTTTGGGCACGCCATAGTTCACATAGACTAGTTCGCCAGTGGCATCCCCATCGATCGAGTAGGCGTTATAGACAGGCAAAACCTCGTCGGTTTGGGCTGAGGTAGAGTCTCCTGAGACTGGCGGTTCCGTGAGGCTGGCAGTGAATTGCTCCGGGGCAATCATTTCCAACAGGCGGAGTTTAGGCGTTGGAAAGAGAACTTGGAATTCTTCAATGGCCGAATCATAACCCCAGGAACGAAACTGCGCGGCAATGAAATTTGCATTCTCTTTGTCATAAGCCGAACCGAGGTGATGAGGCCGCGCCGTCAATTGCTTCATCCACTGGCGAAGATTGTCGCGATTCAACTGCGAATCAAAACGCGCTTCCAAAACCTGCTGCTCCAGGGCCCTTTCGCGACTGAATCCGAGCAAGGGCTTATTAGTGGGGGAAGCGGCCTCCCCGAAGGCAGGTTCGATCCCGGCCAGTGCCAAGATCAAGCATCGGAGATGAAGGCCACATGAATTACGGGTCCATTTCATTCAGGAATTCATATGCCAGCGGAGCTTCCAGCGCAATGGATTAGGAGCCTGGTCACCAACGCCTTTGCCCCAATTACAAGCGCGCCATCGGTCCTGCGCGTAAACGGTTCTATGGTATTCGATGCGAATAAACTTCCATTTGTGAGCTTGGCTAATCAGGCTTCTATGAATGGTAGTGAAACGAATTCGCGCAGGCCTCTGCGTGGCCGCGGCCTGTGTGATCGGCGCTATGTGCCCCGATCCGGCGCAGGCCGGACTATTGGCATCCTTTCCAGCGGGCAATGGCGGCTGGCACTTGGGCACGCTGGCAGTGGGAAATCTGGACGCCGATCCACAGCTCGAGATCGTGATTCCCTATCGCAATAGCAGCGGCATCTGGTACTTGGATGCCTTCAAATGGAATGGGGCTCGTTTGCCTGGCTTTCCTTATTCCAGCGGAAGCGAGGAAATGAACGTCTCCCCCACCCTCTACGATCTGGATGGCGATGGGCGGGATGAAATCATTTTCACACGCGGCGCCAGTGTGATGGCGATGCGCGGCGACGGCTCCATTCTGTGGTCCAACGCCGTCACCTTCCTAAATTATGTCCCTAATGGGGGTTACCAGACCGTAACCAATGGGTTTTATTGGTATCCGGGCGGGGCATTCCTGCCCACCTTGCCTCCCGCTGCCGTCTTTTCATCCCAGGTTTCTCCTCCCATCGTCGCCGATATCAATGGGCGCGGCATCAGGGAAGTGGTGACGGGGTGGAAGATCAATCCGGACCCGCTCGCCGGAGGGCAAGATTACAATCCATTTATTAAGCCCATTTTTGGTTTTGCCGATTGGGGGACGGTGGGGGAAACGTGGTCGGGCGGCGTCATTTTTTTGGACGCCTTGAGCGGTCGCAACAATTTTATTTACCATCTGCATCAATTGGTCGAGTCGGGCCTGGCGGTGGGGCACGCAGATCAGGGGCGCCCGTTGGAAACGTATGTTTTGAATGACAGCGATAGCGTAGTCTGTTTCGATAAAACCAAACCGCACGGGTTTTACGGAAAAGGAATGCTGCATAAGCAGTTCGGAAAAAACCAGCGGTTGACCAGTGGTTCTTACCAATTTCCCATCGATGTCCAAGTGGCGGACATTGACGGAGATGGGCTGGACGAGGTGCTGGTCCCGAGCACCCAGCAGAGCACGCTTATGGAACCCAACGAAACGATCCTCGACGACGATGGGACGATTTTGTGGCGGCAATGGAAACCAGTTGTCCCGCTCACTAACAATAACGGATGGTTGAGCAGCGCGTGCATGATCCCGATCAACCCCGACCATGATAATCATATCGACGTGCTCAGTTTTACCCATTCTTATGAAATCGCTTTCCGTTATTGGGACGGGGCGGAACTGGTCAGTCATCCCGGCTGGCCGAAGAGCTTCTTCCCTTATCTGCCCACTCCACCGGTGGTGGGCGATGTGGATGGGGACGGCCAGGAGGAAATCCTCATTGGCACCTACAACCCGGCTAACGATCCTTCCGATGGTAACCTCTACGTGTTTGCCCTGGATGGACGTCTCAAAATGTCCATCCCTGTGCCGGGCGGATTGAAACACGCCCCGTCCCTGGCCGACGTGAATGGGGATGGGGGACTGGATGTAGTCTTCCGATCCCTGACAGGCGTGGTTTATGTCTATAACTTCGGCGCTACCACCAAGGATCGCGTTTCGTGGTCCACCCATCGCGGCAACAAACATCGGGATGGCAACCAAGGGGTCTCGCTCTTTCCATCTGGCACGCCGCTCATTACACAAAAGCGCTCCGGCTACAAATGGACCAGTTTTAATTGGGGCGGGTCGTGCACCAATTCCGCCAGGGGCTACCGCATTTACCGTTCAGAACAGTCCACTGGCCCATTCACCCCGATAGCCACTCTGGTATCGAATGTGACTAGCTATACGGACTTTTCCGTCAATTCGGGCTGGCAATATTATTACGAGGTCGGGGCCATCTACGATACTAACACCATTCACTCCTCTCCCTTTGTGGTCATGCCCTTGCTCAATAACAATCTACTGGCCAACGCTGGATTTGAAGAAAACGAAAACAGTCATTGGGATAAATGGTTTGCCGGCGACATCGACGCCACCAACATGGTCGGCAATCGCCAGGTGGCTTATCAAGGGAAGCAATCGATGGAAATCCAACTTCGGAACAAAGGCGACAACAGCTCTATCGCCCAGTATGATCAATACGGCATACCAGACGCGAACATTCCTGTCACCCCCGGGGCTCTTTACAGCTTTGGCTGTTTTTTCAAGAGCGGGGGCATCTCCCAACCCTCTGAGCACTGGCTGGAATGGGGGTCGAGCCCAACGGCTTTGGATACTAACATCCGGCCAGCGCCGCCGTGGCCAAATTACTTCACTCCCCACCTTGTTTGCGCCGGCTCCACTCCCTGGACCTATGCCAACCGCGTCTTCACCATGCCGGCGGGATTCCCCAACGTAGAAATCCGCCACCGCTACACTATCAGCGCCAACGGGAGCGGTTCTATCTTCCTGGACAATGCCTTTTTCCGCCCATTGCCCCCGCCCGCCAGCACCAATTGGGTGTCTCTCATATCATTCGGCTCCGTTTGGAAACACTCCACCACTGCGCCCGCCAATTGGCCGGCGATGGATTTTGACGACCACCTTTGGCCGTACGGAGCGGCTAAGTTCGGCGCCGGGAGCGGCCCCACCAATATCGCGACACCTTTGCCCCAACGAATGCCGCGATATTATTTCCGGCGCAATTTCATCATCGATTCGCTCGGTTGGTCGGAGTTGCTTCTGGGCGCCACCTGCACCGACGATTATGGGGGCAGCATTTATCCTTTGCATGTTTTTCTGAACGGGGCCGAAATCAGCACAGCCGGCATCGAGGCCGTGACCGGACAGGGAAATGAGCCGCTCTATTTCGACCTCACCCCCTTCCTGGATTTGTTGAGACGTGGAACTAACACATTGGCGGTCCTGCTGGGCAACACATGGGCGCCAGATTTTGATGATGTCGCTTTTGATATTAGCCTTAAGGCGGTGAGGCTCGCGCCTGTCTACGCGCATTTTTCCTCGGTCTCCAAAGATGCGCTAGGAATCAAGCTAGGAATGACGGGGCCCCCGGGGACGATCTGGCAAGTCCAATCAGCCGACGGGTTCCGGTCTTCATGGCAGACTATGGGATTTATCACCAATACCCTTTCTGGCCAGCAATGGATGTATGATAACGGGCAGAAGGAGCGGCTGGCCCCCACCGCAGTCCCCTCTCGCGCTTACCGTTTGCGACCCTATTGACCTCGGGAAATCCTGGCAGGTTCGGAAACACGAGGCGCGCAGTTCACGAATCCCCATGGAGGCTGGAAGGTTTTGTGTCAGGCCCCTTTCTCAGCTTGAACAATGTCAAGTTGAAGGGAGGGAGACGATCGCTGAGCATGTGCGCCGCGATTTCTCCGATAACTGGCGAGAACTTGAAACCATGGCCGGAACAGGGACTGAAAACGATTACTTGAGGGTGCAAGGGGTGGCGGTCCAGGATGAAATGTTCGTCTGGAGTGTTGGTGTACAGGCACACGACGGTGGATCTTAACCGGCCTTCTGCGGTCGGGAGAAAACGGCGCAGCAGTTGGCGCATCGCCTCAACTTCCTGAATGTCGGGTTCGCGACGAACCTCGTCTGGCTGGGCTTTTTCACCTTGATGATGGAGCGCAACTTTCACGCCGTCCCCGCAATCTGGAAAACCGTAGAAAAATCGGGATGGTTCGTACTCGCAGATAAAAATTGGACAACACTCCGGTTGAAACTGTGACCGGTGCGAGCGAGGCTCAAACCAGTAGAGAACCTGGCGCTCGACGGAAAGCGGAAGGTTGAGGTCAGGGAGCAGCGGTCTCATCCACGCCCCGGCGGAAAAAAGCAGCCGGCCCGCGCTATACCCGCCTTTTCCGGTTAACACTCGCACACCACCTCCATCCGGTTTCCAACTCAGCGCTGGCTCGTTGAATCGGAATTCAGCTCCCGCTCGCGCTGCAAGTTCCAAATGGGTCTGAATCGCCAATTCAGGAAAGAGAATTCCCGCGCGTGGCTCCCAAACGCCCACCATGTTTTCCATGGGATTAAAGAGGGGAAATCGGTCCCGCAACTCCCTCGTCGGGAGAATCTTGTGGCTGAGTGCGTGCTCGTCAGCGCTCCTTCGCGCCCCCTGAACGAGAGTCCCATCGGGATCACCGATCATGAGACCACCGGTCTTTAAGAGCAGTTCTCGTCCGGAACGCTTCTCCAGGTCAGCCCACAACTCATAAGCGCGTTGAACGAGCGGCACGTAGAACGGATGCTCGAAGTAGGCCTCGCGGATGATCCGGGTTAAGCCATGCGAAGACCCGAAATGGTGCGGGGGTTGAAACCGATCCAGTCCCAGCACCCGTTGGCCGCTTCCCGCCAAATGATAAGCGGCGGCGCTGCCCATCGCGCCCAAGCCCGCCACAATCACATCGTAATCATTTGGCATGGTTGCGCGGGCCCATCATGGCCGGAGTTTGCGGCGTTTTCGACCTCGCCGCAACCGCTAACCGGCAGTTGACAATTCGTCGTTCGGTGGTCATTCTTGCTCCATGAAAAAACTCGCTTTTATCTCTGCTGTAATTTTTATGCAAATCATCACCGCCCGCGCCGCTTCCATTCACGAGATTCCGGTTAAGGACATCGAGGGCAAGGAAACCACTTTAAAACCATACGAAGGCAAGGTGCTTCTAGTTGTGAATGTGGCTTCGAAATGCGGCTACACGCCGCAATACAAAGCTCTCGAAGCGATCAACCAAAAATACAAGGACCAAGGCTTGGCGGTGCTCGGCTTTCCCTGCAACCAATTCGGAGGCCAGGAACCGGGCACCAACGAGGAGATCAAACAGTTCTGCTCCTCCAAGTACAGCGTCACTTTCCCATTGTTCGATAAAATCGACGTGAACGGGCCAAAGCGCCATCCGCTCTATGTAGCCCTGGCAGGCCAGGATTCGCCGTTTCCGGGCGATATTAAGTGGAATTTCGGCAAGTTTCTAGTGGGCCGCGACGGCAAAATCATTAAACGCTTTGATTCCAGCGCCGCGCCGGACTCCCCGAAGGTAACTGCGGCCATCGAAGCCGCTCTGGCGGCGAAGTAGCCTTCCGTGGAGTTTCGCCAAAAGTGGCATTCGTCCATGGGACGAAAAGGCAGTGACCGATAGAGAATGTTTACGGGCTTTTGCGCGGCATCCTTGCGCTGAGCTTTTTCGCCCATTGGTCGAACGTTATCTGCCAATGGTTTACTCCTCCGCCCATCGCCAGACGGCCAATGATGCTCAAGCCGCCGAAGTTGCGGAAGCGGTGTTTTTGACGTTGGGCTATCGTGCGCGAAAATTGGGCCGAAACGCGGTCCTGGCTGGCTGGCTTTTTCGAACAACGCGCATTGCCTGCCGCAAGCTCCCGAAGTCGCACCGGAAGAAGATCCAAGCGCCTTCGAACACTTTGGCGTCGATCAGCGAGCCGAGCCCCTCTCTTTCTCTCTGGACCAACGTAGCTCCCAAGTTCGACGCGGCGCTTGATCGCCTCCCCGCCAAACAGCGCGAGGCGGTGCTTCTGCAAACATTGGTCGGCTGCACTGATGCGGAGCTGGCAGAAAATCTTCGGACCAGCCCGCGGCGGGCCGCCAAACGCGTAAAGCGCGGACTCAAACGATTGGCGAGGCGGCTGCATAAACGCCGGTATCCCGTCAAAGCCGAGACACTGGCTCTGGCGTGTGCCTTGGAAGGTCGCGGCCCGGCTGTTACGCAGGGATTATCCGAGCGCATCCTGGACTTGGCTGAGCACAGCTTTGGACAAAAACCGGCAGGGGAGGTTGTCCGGCGCACCTTGCGGTCGATGGCCTGGGCGCGCTGGCGTCGCCGCGTCAAAATTGGCGTGCCCTGCGCCATCCTTTTGGTCGCGACTCTTATCGCGACAGGGGTGTATATCGATTCGCGTAATGGCAATAGCCATTTGCTCGCCTGGTTCCTGGAGTGGTCCGTCCGGCATCAGGCCAGGTCCATTCCGGGTCTGGCCCAAGCGGCGCGATCCTGGCCCACCGCTCCTGAGACACCCGCGCTCAAAGCGGAGCTGATTCGAAGCGCGGCAGACCTCTACCAGATAACTAACATTTGGCTCGCGCGCCTGAGTTTCTCGGCAGATCAATGGAAATCCCTCGAACCCCGGCGCATTAGCCCGTTGCCAAATTTTATGCAGCGTGATGGCACAATTCTGCTCCGCAATCCGAAGGCGCATCGCAGCGGGCTGGCCGGCGTGCTGGGTTATGATTTTGACTGGGCACATGCGGATTTTGAGTTTGGGAGCGTGCCATTCAGAAACGTGGGAGCTCGCTACAAAGGCAACGGCACTTATCTCGACTCGTTGTATGGATTGAAGCGCTCTTTCAAAGTGAACTTCCATAAATTCACTAAAGGCCAGCAGTTCGGCGGGGTCGAGGAAATGAACTTTAGCAACCTGATCGAGGATCGCTCCTACATGAGCGACGCCTTGGCCTATGAGCTCTTCCGAGAGGCGGGCGTGCCCGCGCCGCGCACCGCCTATGCTTGGTTGTCGGTCAGCGTGACCGGCCAATGGGATCGGAAAAATCTGGGGCTTTATCTCCTGGTGGAGAACCTGGGCAGCGCCTTCGCCGCGGAATGGTTTGGTTCAAAACGAACTCCAATCTTCAAGCCTGTCACTTATGAACTATTTAAGGATTTGGGTGAGGACTGGTCCGCTTACGCCGCCATTTACGATCTCAAAACCAGAGCGACTGCTGCGCAAGAGGGCCGGGTGATCGAGTTCTCGCAGCTCCTTTCCCACGCCAGCGACACCGAGTTCGCGCAGCGCTTGGACGAGTTTTTGGACCTTGACGAGTTTGCCGGCTTTTTGGCGGGATTGGTGGTTTTGTCCAGCTACGATAGTTTTCTATCCTCCGGCCAAAACTTTTATCTTTACCTTGATCCCAGGTCGGACAAGTTCGGTTTCATTCCATGGGACCTGGACCATGCCTGGGGCGGTTTCCCATTACTCGCCACGCCAGAGGAACGTGAAAGGGCCAGCATTTGGCATCCGTGGGTGGGCAAAAATCGGCTGCTTGAGCGAGTCTTGAGCGTAGAGCAGTTCCGCAAAATTTACAGGGCCCGACTGGAAGGCATGGCGAGCAGATTGTTTGTTCCCAGCCGGTTATTTGCGCGAATCGACGAAATGGCCCGTCTCCTGCGCAGCCCCGTCGCTGCTGAATCCACTTTCCGTCTGGAACGATTCGACCAGGCTGTCAGCAACCAATGGCGCGACCGCTCCGAGGGAGGAAGTGGCTGGGGGCCGGATCGCCCGGTCCACCAGCTCAAGCGCTTTATTGAGAACCGGTCGAAGTCTGTTCGCAACCAGCTTGACGGCAAATCCAAAGGCATGCTTCTTAAGCGAAATCAGTAGCTAGCAGGCATCTCAACCCCTTCCTCGGCCCGCTTGCTTACAATTCCACAACGCTTTACTTTGCCCCGATGCATGAATGAGGCCGGTGCCCAATATCGCCGCCTCGACCCGCGCAAAATCGTCGCAACGGTCGAAGCGCTGCAAGCCCGGATCGCCGACCGTTTCCCCGATTCGGGGCTGGGCAAACTCGTCGCCGAACTGCTGGAGGTAGCCCAGGAGACGATCGCGCGGGCTCAATGGATTCAAAAACCACATTTGCCGTTGAGGGCCGGAGCCCTGCTTCTCTGTCTTGCGATCCTGGCCTTGCTAACCGCCATGCTGGTCAACATCCGGCATTTTCAGTTGGACGAGTACACCAATTTCATTCAGGCCTTGGAGGCCAGCATCAGTTCGGTCGTTTTCATCGGCGCCGCGATTCTTTTCCTGCTAAGCTGGGAAAACCGGATTAAGCGTCAACGCGCCCTCAAAGCCCTGCACGAATTGCGGGCCATGGCTCACATTGTGGACATGCATCAGTTGACCAAGGATCCCGAGAGCTACTTTGGGCGCAACCAAACCGCCGCTTCGCCTCAGCGTCGCGCCATGACCCCGCTGGAGCTGAACCGGTATCTGGACTATTGCAGCGAGGCCCTGGCCCTGATTAGCAAGATCGCCGCGCTCTATGTGCAGGGCTTTCAAGACCCGGTCTTGCTGGACGCGGTGGATGATGTGGAAGACTTGACTTCGGGATTCTCCCGCAAGATCTGGCAGAAGCTCACCATCCTGGAAAACCTGGGCCGCAGGCCCGCAGCGGGAGGCAACAGCGCCAATCTTGCCTCAACCGGAACGGGGATCAGTTGAGCGATGGGCATCCATAGAATTTGCCGCCTGCGGCCGGCAACACTACTTTAAACTTTGAACTTCGGACCTTAAACTTTATCCTGAGATCATGTTCGATACACTCAGTGGCAAACTGCAGAACGCCTTCAAGAATTTGCGCGGGCTGGGCAAGATTTCCGAAGCCAACGTCAGCGATTCCTTGCGTGAAGTCCGGCTGGCTTTGCTCGATGCCGATGTCAATTTCAAGGTCGTGCGCGACTTCATCGAGCGGGTAAGAACCAAATCGCTCGGCCAGGAAGTCGTTCAAAGCATCCAGCCCGGCCAGCAAATCATCAAAATCATTTACGACGAGTTGGTCGAGTTGTTGGGGGCGGCCAATGCCGGCCTCGAGCTTAAGAGCAACCCCAGTTGCCTTATGATGGTGGGCCTTCACGGCTCAGGAAAAACAACTTCCAGCGGCAAACTGGCCCGGGCCTTGCAGAAGCAAGGCCGCACGCCGTTGTTGGTAGCGGCGGACGTCTATCGGCCCGCTGCCATGGACCAGCTTGAAACGTTAGGCAAGCAACTCGATTTGCCGGTCTTTGCGCGCAAGGGGGAAACCGATGTGCTGCGCATCGCCCGACAGGCCCTCGAATTTGCCCAGACCGAGAAACGAAATACACTCATTTTTGACACGGCGGGCCGTCTGCAAATAGACGCTCCGCTGGTGCAGGAATTGGAGCGGCTGCGCGATTTAATTAAGCCGGATGAAATTCTGCTCGTGCTCGACGCAGCCACCGGTCAGGAGGCGGTCAATGTGGCGACCCATTTTGACCAGGCCTTAAATATCACTGGGTCCATTCTGACCAAGCTGGATGGGGATGCGCGAGGCGGGGCGGCGCTGAGCTTAAAGGCGGTGACCAATAAGCCCATCAAGTTTGTGGGGGTCGGAGAGAAGCTGGAGGATTTCGAGCCCTTTCATCCGGAGCGAATGGCTTCGCGGATCCTGGGCATGGGCGACGTGGTGAGTCTGGTGGAGCGCGCCGCCGAAGCAGTGGACATGGATGAAGCCAGGCGCATGGAAGAAAAAATGCGCAAGGGCCAGTTCACCCTGGAAGATTTTCTGGACCAATTGCGGCAGATGAAAAAGATGGGCTCGCTGGAGAGCATCGTTGGGATGCTGCCGGGCGGTTCGGAAATGCTTCAGGGCGCGGACCTTGGCAAACAGGAAACCGAATTCCGCAGGATGGAGGGAATCATCTGCGCGATGACCCTGCAGGAAAGGAGGAGCCCGCAGATCTTAAACGCCAAACGCCGGATTCGCATCGCCAAAGGCAGCGGCGTGACCGTCACCGAGGTGAACGGTCTCTTGAACAAGTTTAGCCAAATGCAGCAGATGATGAAAAAGTTTGGCAAACTGCAGAAAATGATGGCCCGCGCAGGTGGCGCGGTCCCCGCCATGCTGCGGCGCCGGTAAGAATTTGTTGTCCACTCTTCAGAGTGCCGCTGAGGGCAAGCCCGCGGCATACCGGCGCAAGTACTTTATCGCGACCGTTAGGGCTTTTGGCCAGGGAGCGGCGGCCGTGAATTCTGCTCCTGTGATCGGATGGAGCAGCGACAACTGCTCGGCATGCAATGAGGTTTGGCATATGAGGGGGCGTTCGGTTTTTTTTGGTTTCAGACGATAGCTTGGCTTTAACTCTGACAGCAGCAGCGCCCCTCCTCCATAGCTGCTGTCTCCGAGTATGGGAAAACCGATGTGGCACAGATGGGCGCGAATCTGGTGAGGTCGGTGGGTGAAAGGCCGGCACTCCAGCAACGTATAGCCAGCGAAGCGTTCGCGAATCTGAAACTGAGTCTTGGCCCGCTTGCCTTGTTTCTCATCCACCCGAAACAACCCGGTTATCGTGGGGTGCGGAGCCAGCTTCGCTTCAACCGTCATCGCATCTTCGCGGGGCGTGCCTTGGACCAGGGCGAGGAAGCTCATGTTTGCTTGTTCGGAGCCAAAAAGATTTGCCAGCGCGATCAGCACCGCTTTGCTTTTGGCCAGCAACAAAACGCCGCTGGTCTCGAAATCAAGGCGGTGCGCGTTCATAAGATAGGTTAGGCCGCGGCCTTTGGCCCAGGGCGCGCCCCGCTGGATGTCGGAGTGGAGCAACTTAATCAAACTGGGCCGCTGCATCTCATAACGATCGGGCGAAGTGGGCAGCAAAGGCGGTTTATCCAGGGCCAATAGGTGATCGTCTTCAACTAAAACAGCGATTTCCCAGAATTCTCGCGTGGCAGGCGAAGAAAGTTTGATAACGTTCGTCATGGTTTTAGAGGTATAGCCTCACAAAATGTCCGGCTGCCATTTCAGCGCGAGCCCGCCGGCGCCGTTTTATGCCGAAGCCTAAACCTGCTCCAGGGATCAGGAACTTTACCTCAATTCATCGCACCGGGCGAGGCGGTGGGCGTTTCCTTCCTGGGAATATTGAGCCGGGCCAGTTCCGCTTGCTTGTTGAACCATTGGTTGAAGTCCTCGTTTTGACGATACATGCGAAGCCGCCCCATGAATTCCGGCAAGTCAGCTTTCACCTTCGCTTCGTCCAACGGCAGTTTGGCCCGAAGGTACAGCACCAGCCCGCCCTCTTGCTTGGGCAATGGATAGAAAGGACTGGCCTCGCCGGGTTTCAACGAAAAAGCGATGTGTTGGACCATGTAGAAGTTGATGCGCTGATCAAGGTTTGTCAGGGAAGGCGTGCTCGGGGCGAAGGGAGGAAGATTGATGGGCTTGACCTTGGCCTGCGCGCAAATCTCCGCAAAGGGCTTCTTTTGAGCCAACCCGTTCGTCACGCTCGCGGCAAAACTCGTCCCGCTGGCCCGGGCCAACTCCCCAGCTTGGAAACTTTTATAATCATTGGTCACCTTCTCTTGCACTTTTTCCAAGGGAGGCATTTCGCTCGAGAGCCGGTTCTTAAGCGAGATAAGGTAAACCGCTTCTTCCCCAACAATGGGGCTAAAGACAACGGGGTTTTCCCTGGTCAGCTTAAGGGCCCGCTCACGAAACTCAGGCGGAAAGTTTGTATCATCCAGGCCACTGACCCGATCAAACGGCGGGGTCACCTTGACCGCCAGATTTTTTGCGGCCGCTAATCTTTCCAGGTTATCCGCCCGGTCCGGCTGGGGCAGAGAAATCAGTTCGCCTCCGAAATCGCTGGCTTTTCGGCGGGCGATAATTAGACCCTCATGGCGGCGGAAATCGGTTTGGAGCTTGGCCTTGCCGGCAGCCTCGTCGAGAGGAAGCCCATTGGTGCCCTTGAAGTAGGCCGAATTGGTGTCGCGCTTGCCATAGGCCTCGTTGACCTGGGCCATGTAATTGGTGATCTCTGAGAGCTTTTTGTCAGCCTCGGCCAGGTAGTTGCTGATGTTAAACTCGACATAATTGACCTGAACTCGTTCGGGCACCCGGTATTGAGACATGTGATTGGTATAGTAATTGGCCATGGCCCCGGGGGTGATGGTGACCTTGTCCAAAAAATTGGAAGTCCAGAACACCGCCAAGTCGGCGGAAACTTCCTCGTAATCTTTCCGGTAAAGGATCTCGGCTTCCTGCGGCTTGATCAACTTGGCACTCGTGGTGACAGCTCCCACCAGTTGCTGGATGGCAGCCTCGTGGCGCATAAATCGATCGAAGTCGGTAACCGTCAGGCCATGCGGCAGAAGGTGGTCTCGCTCGAGACTGGCCAGGGGATAGGCGCCCAACCGTTCCATGGCCAAGCGGGCCACCGCCTCATCGCTCACATGGATGTCCAGTTCTTTAAGCTTGTAGAGCATGAAGACTCGCACGACCGTATCGTGCTCCAAAGTTTCCCGGGCGGCTTCGCTTCGCTCGGGCCATTCCTTGCCATTTGAGCGGAAGAAATGGCCCAACACGGTTTCGTTGTAAGCGTTGCGGAATTCATCCAGGCGGATCGGTTGTCCATTGATGGTGGCAGGCTTGCCGTTGATCAAGGCCTCCCGGCTCGTGGTGTTGCGGCCTATTTTGGCATCAGGCGAAAAGAAAATTACGAAACTGGGGATGATGACCAGCACCCCAAGAAACCAAATCCATTTTTGATGGCGGCGAAAACTTCCAAACATAATTTAAAAAATTGCACTAGCTCTTAGGCCAAACATCGTATCCTTATTCTGACAGAGTGGCAAACGCAAAATCGGCCATCATTAGATTCGCCTCGGAGAGCCCCGCCATACGCAGTTTTCCAAAGACCGCTTTTTTTCGGGCAAAGTATCGGCTCTACAGGCTCCTGGCCCGACTCGCAGGGGCATTCTCATTTCATGTCGGCGCTTCGGTTTGGGGTTTCGGGAGTGGCCGATTTGGCACGGAAGCGACGCAAATCCATAGCATGAGAAATGCGCCCACAACATAGATGGCTCGTTTGGCCCACCCCACTTCTTTGGTGTTGGTTGCGTGAAACTGAATGGTCATGGGCTTGTTGACCTGGGTCTGGAGGACTTGTGCGAAGGAATGGCGCTGGCCACGGGTCGGCAGATTGACCCGCAAAGGCTGGACCTTGGCCACAGACACTTCCTGGGCTTTTTGCAACACTTCCCATTGGCGCTCGGCCACTTCTGAGTCGTATTGCACCATCTCAGCCGCTTGGGCGGCCTGCGCGACAGGTTTGCCCGGCTCCGTCGGCGGGCCTTGGGGCGGAGCGGCGTATTTGCTATTGTTCTCCAACGTATAGGCGCGCTGGGCTTGAATCAAATTGACGCTCTGTGCTCTGCCTAAATCCTTTTTCAACGATTGCAATTCCTTTTTAGTGTCCTCATCGGCGTAATCGTTCAGCCGCCGGTAATCTTCATTGGCGCCTTTAACGCTGCCTGAGGCCAGGCGGCTGCGGGCGCTGCTCAGAAAACTTTGCGATTCGGATTTGCGCGAGGCCTTCTTTTGTTGCTCCTGCACGTCATACTCTCGCGACGAAAAACTCTGCAGGACCGGCGCGGCTTCCATTTCGTGGGCCATGCTGCCTTTGAATTGAGTGTAATCGAAATCCGGTGGCAGGTACAAATCCCAGCGGGCATTTTTCAGGGGAGCGCCGAAGGTCGGCGAGATCAAATTCACCTCGCCTTTGGTCCGAGGAAATTTGTCGAGGCCGACGTAAGTCACTTCCAAGGAGACTGGCGCTTCGTCCACGCTGGATCGTCCGAGGGGCAGCATCAGTTTGCCTGCCTGCGCAGAGGGACGCACCGGCTGGCCGTCCACAAAAGCGGACCAGACCTTGGTGTTAGGCGGCAACTGGACTTCCAGATGTTGCAAACCGTTGTTGCGAATGGCCAGCGACATTTCAGTCATCATCTGGCCGTCATCCGCCACGACTGTGGTCAGGTGGGCGCTATCGACCAGGGCCTCCAAAACGGACGCCTCCTCGAAGCGTCTCGCTTCCAGCGCTAGTTTGTAGCCTGGCCGCAAATAGCGATAGACCAGGACGGGGACTTCAGTTCCGGCGGCCGAGGAGCGAGTGGAAACGCCCGCCCAATCCGGCAATTCGCGGGCATCGATTTTAATTAACTGTTCCGTAATGGATTTCTCCACGACCTGGAGGGGCGGCCGAGCCATGATTACGACCGAACCGGTCTCCCGTTCGACGCCGACGGTTTCAACTCCAGCCACCTCAACGGTGTTGTTGGTTTTACTGCTTCGTGGCTGCTCCCAGTTAATGACCAGTGTGTAAGCGCCCCGGACTTTGGTTTGCAACTCGATGCGCCATTCATTGGTGTTCTGGTCGCGACGCCGGATGTTTGGGCCGGAAAATTCAACGTTTGTATAAGCCGAAGGCATTTTTACGCGAAATTCTTTCATCGGGGCGTTCATGATTTCGTAGCGAACCATGGCGCGACCGCTCACCAACGTTTCGTTCACAGAAATGAAGTTAACAATCTCTGCCCGGACCCACGAATCCACCGCCTCAGTGGCGACTGCCAGTCTCCAGGGGACGACGGCCCCTTGAGGGTCAGCAGCGATGAACTTGTAAGCCAGCACGCTGCTGCTGATGGCCGGTGGTTTGGTGGTTTCGTTCAGGGCAGAGGCTGGGATTTCCATTAAGCCATCGAAGAGGGTGGTCTTCAGCGAGAGGCCCGGCTCGGCTGACACGGAAACAAAACCGGTCAGCTTTTGGGTGTCGAGCGGGGTCACTCCCGCCAGTTCCAGAGTTTTTGGCAATTCTTTGTGGGGTTTGGACAATTCGAGGTTGAGGGTCAATGCGCCCAAGACCCTCTCCTTCAAGGCGACTTCCAGCGAGCGCGGGTTACTTTTCTCCACCCATTGCAACACGTTATTGCCGGTGACGGACTCCACCTTGTAACCTATTGGCAAGGCCAGCCGCAGCGAAAACACTCCCGCCTTTTTGATCGCATAATCCACGGTCGCCGAGATGCTGACCTGCTCGAAACCAATCAGAACGGCATTCCGGACCACGGCTTCGACTTGCGATTGAACCGCCTCGACGCGCGCGACCAATTGGAATCCCGGCTTCAAGAACTGGTAGGCGCTGATGACCCCGTCAGTCTTGAGTGAACTCGTCCTGCCGAATTCGGCGGCATCCACCCGCTGCAAGTCATGGAAACTGTCCACCGATAAACTCAATTCTTCGCTTCCGCGCAAGCCGACCAATCCTGTTTCCCGAATGACACCCTGGGCGCTGGGCACCTCGATCGTCACCTGGGCCGGCAACTTGTCCAAAAGCTTCTCCGTCTCGACCGTCAGGCGATAGGAGGGTGAGACTGCCTTGACCAACTCGACTGTTAGCACCTGGAGGCCGTTGTCGTTCAACTCCCAGGTGCGGATCATTTCACCTTCGACCCGCAACAATCGCTGGCCGGCCGGCAGACGCACTTTCACCTGGCGCAGCTCGCCTTGCGCGACCTGATAGTCCAGCGTGGCCCGCGTGTTGATCGCGCCGCTGCCGAAGCTCACCAGAGCCATGTTCTGCACGAAAATCGACGCGGCCATTTCGGTCGCCCGTTTCATGCGCGGTGTCCAGAACATCTCGACGCGATCTCCTGACCCGAGGATGGCCTCGACGCTCGTCTCCTGATTATTAGTGACGCGCAGGAAAGAAACGGCGGTGGGGAATTCCACATCGGCCTCGGTCTCAGCGATGTTGATGCTCAACCTGCTGGAAAGCGCCGGCGGAATGGCGAAGGCAAGCTGGCGCTTGCTCACGTCCCCGCTGAGCTTGACCACAACCTTCATCTGCACCGTTGCATTCCCCTTTTCCCCCAACCGCAAGGCGACCTTATTTCCTTGCCGGAGCAATTTGGCATTGTTTGCCTTGGTGGAGAATTCCTGGATGGCCACATCCTCGCCAAAGAGCGACACAGTTTGGTTGGTGGCAAAGGTGGAGACGAGCAAGGTCACATCAAATTGGGCCACTTTTTCGCGCACCCGGCCGGTGTACTGGCCAGAGACGACGGAGAAAGCATTTGTTGGAATGGCATCCTGGGCGTGAACGCCGTTGGCTTGGCTCAGGACGCAGAGGAGCGCCACAACAGCCGCAGGCATGCTGCTCGATCCGGCTGAGGCGGAGCCGAGGATGGGAGAGGCGCCTTCCTCAACTGCCCTCTTGCGCGGCCAGTATTTCCAGGTTAGCCAGATGAGCAGGCCAAGGACAAGCGCGGGCGCTGCCAGGATGAGGACGATGTGCAGGACCCGTCCGGCGATCAAAAGGCTGGAGACCGACCCAAGGGCCAGGGCAAACCCAACGGCCATCCAGAAGCTGCTCCGTGGTGAGCGCCGCCATTGCCGCCAAATCATGAGCAATCCCCCAAGGAAGCTCACAAGCTGGAAAAGAGAACGCCAAAAGCGGAACCACTGGTATTTCATCAGCGACATTTTCACTGAGAGGGGTTCATCGCTCACGTTGAGTACTTTGGTAAAAGTAAAAGGCTGGCCGGTGCGGGGAATGTTAAAGCGAAGCGAGCGGATGCCTGCTACCACGGGAGCGTTGGCGGCTAAACCTGGTTTAGGACTGACAAACGGGGCGAGGAGTGCAGCCTGGCTTTGAGGCGCTTCAGGAGTGGAAGGGGCAGCGGGTTTGGCGGGAGAAGCATTTGGGGGTGGGGGCGTATTGCGAGCAGGATTCACACCGGCCATCTGACCGCCAAAGCCTCCGCCTCCAACCGTGATAGTTTTGTCCTGTTGCTGGCGCACGGCGTCAGCTTGCATGGCGGGCATGTCCCCTAGATCGACGACACCGGTATCGCGCTGCAAGGCCTGGGAAAACGCGAGGCTGGTCATCTGGGCAACGCTGCCGTCGGCGAAACAAACGCTGCGCATGCCCCCCACCTCTACGGGAGAATAGGCCAGAATGCCGTGTGGATTGTCCTCCCGTTTACCCGCCCCAACGTACAGAAAAGGCTGACCACTTGCTGGATCGACGAGGGCCTTTTCACCGGAGAGTTCCGCTTTCATCTCTTCGAGGGATACCGGCATTCGGCCGCCGTTTTCGCCGGCAAAGATTCTGGCTGCCAGCCCAATTTGCTTGAGGTTGCTCATGGCGCTGATGCGACTGGCTTTGGCTTTGGCTTTGGCGAGAGATGGCAGGAGCATTCCAGCCAGAATGGCCATGATGCAAAAAACACCAAGCACGACCACGACCCCGCTCCAACCCTGGCGGATGGCTCCCCCCACGATGGCGACGAGCAAAATCGCAAGCAGCCCAAAACCGGCAATCATGCCGCCCGATTCCCGAAACAGGCTGGCATAGAAATCAGTGAAGGCCAGCCAGGCATCGTGCAGGCCATAGGTGGTTCCATGCAAGACGCTCATATTGCCACCGAAACCGGAGAGCCTTTGGCTGGATGGGACATAGATTTCCCACTCCGCGTAGGTGTTGGGCACGTCGGTTTTCGGGGCGGCGAGCTGGATTGATTTGGGAAGAGCGCCTGTTTTGAGGGCGTCAAATTTCTGTTCATAAACGATGGTTACAGCGAAGGCCTCGTCACGATTGGCTCCGCGCGGCAGGGAAACCGCCAGCCAATCGCCATCCAATTCCGCTTTGACCGGCTGGTTGTTCACGCTGCAGCCCCAGAGTTTCGCGGCGCCGGGCAAATGGAATTTTTGGAATTGCTTATCATTATTCTTCACCATGAAAGAGGCCTGGGTGAGCATTTCGCCAGCCTCGGTCAGAACGCTGGTGAGCTGGGTGCGGTCGGCCACTGCATCAAGCACCTCCAATTCCTGATGCCGAAGCACGTCCACGGCAAGCTGGTAGTTGTCGCCCACATAGCGATAGGCCAGGAGCACGGGCCGGGTGATGAGGGCGCGATCGGTTTCAGCCAATTCGGTGGAATCAATGACCCGCAAAGGATCAGCCACTGTTTTCGGCTCCAGCTTGAGATTGGCCGCTGTGGCGACCGCCGCCGAGCCAGTCTCGCGCTCGACGTTCAAGGCGTGCGCGCCAGCCAGATTCAGCGAAGCTTTCTTCGGATCGAATTGATAATCATAGGTGATAACGAGCGTGTAGCCTCCCCACGCTTTATCCTGCAAGGCAATGGTCCAGACCACGTAATTTGTATCCTGCGGCTGCGGACCGGCTGGTGCGGCCAGCGCCTGTTCCTTGCGACGAATGTTCGGACCGGTGAACTCGACGTTTTTCCAGTGCGCGGGGAGCCTGACCTTGAATTCCTGCACCCCCTGGTTGATAAGCCCGTAGCGAATCGTCGCACTGCCACCCACCAGCCCGTCGCCGATGGTAATGAGGTTGAAAACCTCCGCCACCACCCGCGCAGGCAGGCGCTCAGCGGTGAGAGTCAACTTCCAGTCCGGCTGCTCGGCGGCATAGGCGAGCACTTCATCGGAATGGGCTGAAAGAGAAGCGACGGGGATTTCACGGAGGGCAACAACATCGCTGCCAGTTTTCAAGCGAATGCCCAGGGCTGAGGTGGCGCCAATTTGGGCGGTCTCATTCGTCGCTGCTGCGACCCTGAGCGGCAATACCGCTATTTGATCGGGAAAAGTCTTAAGGGGTTGTTCGAGGTGAACAGTCAGTTTGCGCGAATCGAGGACGCGGCTGGAAAAGTTGACGCGCAGTTTGGCGCCGCTCATTTTCCAATCCTCAATGCCCTCCCCGCGCACGTCGGAAACGATGAAGCCGGCCTGGGGGGAAAGATCCAGCGAATAAATCCCAGCCTTCTCGACATTGACGGTGAGCGCGTGGGAGACGAGCAGCCGGCTCTCCTCGAGGCGAGTGGTGACGCGGTCAGCCACTTTCAGCACCGGTTCAATGCGTTTCAGTTTCGCAGCGAGGGCAAAGGGCCGGCCATAAAACCGATAAGCAGCCAGCGCGCCCCCGCTGGCATTGACTTGGCGCAGGCCCGTGGCCGAATCGATGTCCACGAGCATCCCCTCGGCAGAAATGCTGAAGGAACCCGACTCACGCTCGATCCCCAGGGGCTGCGGGGGCGCGAGCGGCGTAACCGGCAGGGCCTCATCGACTGTTTGTTCCGAGAAGAGAGTCAGGCCGTAGGATTTCTCAACCGGCTTGATGAAATCGACGGTCAGGAGCTGGCGATCTCCATCGGATTGGACATGCCAATCCCGAATCTGGTCGCCTTGCAGTCTGGTGAGGGCTTGGGAGGAGGGCAGCGCAATGACTAACTTCGGCACGCTGGCTTGTAAAATCTCGTAGCGGAGTTGTGTCGTGTATTTGATCACTGTGGGCGTGATCTGAGCCGACGCAACGGTATCAACGGTGACCAGCGACTTGCGGGTGACCTCGGCGCTCTTGCTCTGCCATCGCAGGGAAAGGGTCCGATCGATGCCGAGGAAGCCAAGCAGCGGAGCAGAGAGCTTGCCGGCTTTCGGGACTTCCGGGCCTCCTTCGATCTGAGTGCCGCTCAAAAGCTGCATCTCCACCCCGGGAGCGCCGGCATGGACTGCGACCGAGGCGATGGCGGCATTTGGACCGATGAAAGAGATTTGGTTCCATGGCTCGGCCCTGGTGATTTTGGCCACCAATTCGAGTTTGATGTGGTAGCTCCCAGGAGTGGTGACGATGAGCCTATATTGCTTGGCCCCACTGGCGATTCGGCAGCCTTCGGGAACTTCGGGCGCCACCACCGCCACGTCCCCTTCGAATAGCGGCGCTGAGACTTCGTTGGTCGTCATCGATTCGGCGCTCACGTCCACACTGAAGCGGGCTTCCTGCTCGGTTACTTTCCCGTCATAGTGAATCTCGGGAAAAATCAGGTTGGTCAAACTCGAAGGGATTTTGGCCAACGCCGGCACGAGCACTCTGGGTGGGCTGGTGCCTCGGGAGCTGATCTGCATTCCGTTGAGCACGGCCACGCCGTTGGCTCCTGGGGCAATCTCGATAATAACCGGCTTCCCCGCCACCACCGGCACGTCGCGAAAAACGACATATTGATAACGCTCCTGCCAGGACGAAGACACCTTCCAACCTGGAGAGCCGAGCGTGGTCTGCGGGCCGAAGATATTCGTTCCGCTGCGGATGGTGAAGGCGCTGTTTTGCTCGCCGGTCACGTCCGCGTCGGCATGGCCGTAAAGATAAAAATGGTATCGGCCCGCTTCCAGATTCTGAACGGTGACCGTGATATTGCTTCCATTGTTGGCGAAGATGTAGGTGTCGTACATCGGGTCCCCGGTAGAGTTGCCCCAAACCCCCGGCGCGTTGTTTACCGCCACTGACACCTTGGTGGCCGTGCCGTCGGATAGTTTCGCCTCCTGAAGGAGGCCATCCGACACGAGTTCCGCGCCTGGGACAAATTTTGGATCGTAATGCCGATACAGATTCCAAAAATCATTGGTGGACTGGCCAGCGGCGGCAAACCCTGTTTTTAGGCTGTGGCTGCCTACCCCAAAATCCACGTTCAGAAGGGTCTGAGCGAAGAGGCTCGGGGTGATGTGAAGGAGCGAGTATAAGACGGTGGGTAAATACAAAACACAGCTCGCAGGTTTGATTTTCATAATCGCTAAGGAGTTAAACACCAGCTCGTGGCAATAGGCTCATGAGAAAACTTTTAGCACAGCTTGCGCCAAGGCGTGAGGACTTTCTGGAATGTGAGTTAGCAGGGGTTTGGCAGCCCAGATCGGCGAGGTTGCGTGAGTTTGGCGCAGAATGTGTGAATGAAGCGCGGTCTTCTCGTCCCAGCGATGTTTAGAGATCATTTTTCGGCAGGCAGATCCCCTCCGCCGAGCCGGCTGCGGGAACCCCGAACGATGGTCTTCTCCACCTGCGACGCCTGAGCAATGTCGTACTCCGCGACAATTCTTCGATAGAACGCTTTCGCCTCTTCCTGCTTTCCAGCGTCCCACAGCAAATCCGCGGCGGATTTCCATGACATCAAAACTTCCCACCGTTGCTGGGGATACTTCTTCCCGACTGCCGTGTAATTTTTGACAGCCTCCTCCAGCTTGCCTTGAAGCGCGCGGATGTTTCCCAAGCTGCGCAGGGCCTGGGCCACCCAGTAATCCTGTTCAGGATACGTGTTCAACAATCGTTGGTAGCCGTCGGCCGCTTGCCCCTGGAGGCGCTCTTTTTCCGCGCTTTGCGCTTCCGCGGAGGGGATATGAAATTGTTTGGTCGTTTGCTCGAATAGGGCCTTGGCGGCTTCAGAACGTTGCTCACGTGTCTCCGTTTTTTTGGCTGAACAGCCGAGGAGAGCTGTTAGAAGAAGGGCAACGATGAGGCGGAGTTTCATTATTTGATGACGTTTGTGCCATGACGGGTCGTCACTTCATAACCAAATATCTGCTTCTCGCGGGGTTTCAATGAGAGGTTAAATTTGACCTTGGTGGCGTCCAACTTTTCATATTTGGCATCGGTTGTGAGCGACCAGTCACCCTTAAAATTTCGCCGGATGTCCAACTCGATGTCAATGTCCTTGGAATTTTGAATTTCAACCGCCCAGGTTTCTTTGACGGTCCACCCTTTCACCCTGCGCTGGTTGTCAAGCTGGATGTCAGCCTTTACCCAGTTCATCAACGTTGGTTTTACCATTACCTCCAGATCAGCGCCGAGGTCGAGATCGACCTGCTCATCGACGGGGATATACTTGACGGAGGTGCGTCCGAGGAAGGAATACAGTTGGTCCTCCGTCACCCGCCGGAAAGCCTTCACATTTCCGTCCGGGAGAGGTTCGTTGCCAAGCTGGCTGGACTGATCATTCTTGAAGCGATAATTGCGAATCACCTGCTGGCCCCATCGTTCGCGCTCATATTTGTAATAGCTGATGATGGGCACTTTATCCGCTTGGAAGGAAGGCAAACGTTTCGACCAGCCGTTTGGAAGGGTGTCTCGGCCTTCCACAGTGTAGAGGAAATATTCCGAGAGCGCTTCTTTTATAATGTCACGCTTGTCCTTGGCAAGGGAGAGAGCGTCCGTGAGCCCGAAATACATCTCGGAGCGATCTTTGGACTTGAGCCCAAGCGTCTGGGTCATGGGCAGCTTCGCATCCTCCTTCCCCGCCGACCGGGCCAATTGGGCAATCTCCTCTACCAACCGGATGACTCCCACCACCAATCGCATTTGAGCATTCTCGTAATCCTCTCCGCTGTTGTTGTTGACCCGCACGTAACCGGCCAGGCCCATGAGCTTCTCGGTTTGATTCGCCTCCGCCACGTAATCTGCGCTCCAACTGATTCCGCTGGTGAAGTAACGTATCTCTACTTGGACTTCACCGGCAAACTCGCTGTGGATCCGCCACTCCAAAGTGTTAGCTACTCGCGGGGGAAAGCTCACATCCAGGACATCGACTGCCTCGGCATGGGTCAAGGCCAGGAACTCGACCGAGGTGGGATCAATCAGGGTGTTGGCCCATGAGAATTCCAGGCGGTTCAGGCCCTTGCGAAAGGTCAGGAGCCGCGTTTCTTTGACCAGCGTCAGGTCCACCGAGTTGTAAATGGTCAACTGGACTGAATCGCGGCCGGGGAGAGTGACCACGTTGATCCGGGCGTGGGCGGGGGTGGTCGTTAGGAGCGTCAGGAGCGTCAGGAGCGTGAGGATAAAGAAGCGTGAGCGCGGGCAGGAGAGTTCCATGAACTCCGTAGCAGCCGACGTGAGTCGGCTCACTATTCTCCCGGGAAAGATCAGAGCCGATTCACATCGGCTGCTACGGTTCAGGGGTTCAGCGCGCGAAATTGCGTCTGGAGGAACTCTCGCCGCCTTACTTCGTCGCATTGGTCCCATAGCGCATGGTCACTTCGTAACTGAATTTCTGCTTCTCGCGAGGCTTGAGCGGCAGGATGAATTTAACCTTGGTTGCATCGACTTTCTCGTAGGTGGTTTGGGTGGCGAGGGACCAATCGCCGGAAAAGTTTCGACGAATGTCCAGAACGACATCAATGTCCTTGGAGTTTTGCACTTCGAATTCCCAGCTCTCCTTGACGGTCCAACCTTTCACATTGCCATTGTTGTCAAACTGAAGGTCGGTCTTTATCCAGTTTGTCAACGCCGGCTTGACCATCACTTCCAGGTCATTGCCCAATTCCAACTCCACCTGCTCGTTCACGGGGATGTACTTTACGGAAGTCCGGCCCACGAACGAATAAAGCTGGTCATCACTGACAACACGGAAGGCCTTAACCTCGCCATCGGGCAGCGGGTCTTTGCCCAGTTTGCTCGCCTGGTCATTCTTGAAGCGATAATAGCGGATGACCTGGTCGTTCCAGCGTTCACGTTCGTATTTGTAGTAGCTGGTGATGGGCACTTCCTGGGTTTGGAAGGAGGGCAATCGTTTGGACCACCCATTAGGAATCGTGTCACGACCGCCCACCGTGTAGAGAAAATATTCAGACAACTCCTCCTTGACGATCTCCGCCGGAGCATTGGCCCCCCGTGCTTCCATTGCGGAAAGCCGGGAGGAGAGTTCTCTTTTGGCCTCGGCAAAAGCCGCTTTGGCGGCGGGCGCAGCGACCGGAGGGGGAGCGCCAGGACGCCCCATTTTCGCGAGGTTCGCGATGTCCTCCACGAGGCGAATCACCCCCACGACCAATCGCACCTGCGCGTTCTCGTAATCTTCGCCGCTGTTATTGTTCACCCGCACATAACCGGCCAGACCCATGAGTTTCTCAGCCTTGTTTGCTTCGGCGACATAATCGGCGCTCCAACTGATTCCGCTGGTAAAGTAACGAATCTCCACTTGCACCTCGCCGGCAAAATCACTGTTGATCCGCCATTCCAAGGTGTTAGTCACCCGCGGCGGAAAACTCACGTCCAGCACATCGACAGCATCGCCGTGAGTCAGGGCCCTGAACTCGACCGAAGTAGGATCGATCAGCGTGTTGGCCCAGGAGAATTCCAGGCGATTCAGGCCCTTGCGAAAGGTCAGGAGCCGTGTTTCTTTCACCAGCGTCAAGTCCACTGAGTTGTAGATGGTCAGTTGCACCGAATCGCGCCCCGGCAGGGTGACGACGTTGATGCGGGCATGGGCGGTGGTGGTCGTCAGGAGCGTCAGGAGCGTCAGGAGCGTCAGGAGCGTCAGGAGCGTCAGGAGCGTTGAGGCAAGACGCGGAGAAGTCGCCTCGGGCGCGCCCTCACCCCGGCCCTCTCCCATTCGATGGGAGAGGGTGTCCGAAGGACGGGTGAGGGTCCGCATGATGCTTAGCTCCATCAGGCGTGACGTCTCGTGAGTTTCTTCCTCTCTGCGTATTTCAAGTCTCATCGATCAACCTTCCTGTCTCTTCAATAGCCGGCCGGCTCGTTGCCTTGCACATTGATCCGGTTCACGTTGAACGTGACGGTGGTTTTCTTCTGACCAGTGGACTCAGCGGGGAGGGTCAGGTTGTATTCGAAGGTAAAGGCGTCCTTTTTCTTGTACTGGTCCGGGTGGCTGTTTTCCACCATCTTCCAATAACCCGGGAAATGCTCGACAATCACCAAATCCACCGTGGTCTTTTTAAAATTCTCGATCTCCAGTTTATAGACCTCATCGGTGTCATGGAGAACGATGGCGTTGGCATTGTTACGGCGGATATTCACCTTCTCATCTTTCGTCCGGCGCTGCACTACTTTCACATCGCGGCTTTGCCCGATGTAGAGCTTCATCTCGCGATCGGCAGGAGTGAGCTGCGCCCAATCCTCGCCCGTGAAGGCCACTCCTTCGCCTTCACCGGCAGCCTGCTCTTTGGTCTTGATGAAAATGCGCACCTTTCCAGGCAAAAGCGTGTGCGTGCCCAGTTTGGACTCCTTGTCGTTCTTGATCACATAGGAAAGCGGGACGCCCACTGTCTTTTTTTCATATTCGGGATCCCAGGGAAGAGTGGCGGCGTCCCAGGTCAGCACTTTTTTAATGGGCAATCCTTCAATGCGCTCAGAGAGCATTTCCAGCACTTCCTCGTTGGCAATGGTCTTTTTAAAATTTGCGCCGTAACCAATGCCAATTTCAGCTTCGGTCAAGTCTTCCCCTGAATCGTTGCGCAGCCGGAGATAATTGCGAAGAGCGAGCGCTTTTTCATTCGGCTCCGCCACGGCCTTATACACTACATCGCGGGTAAGCCCCGACAACAAATAGGAAATGCGGACGCGCTCCTCCTGGGCGGCAGGACTGCTGATTTCCCAGATGAGCGCATTCTCATTGGGGGGATAGCTCGTGTTGAGCACCGTAACGGCGTCGGGATGGCCAAGCATCCGCACCTGGATGGAAGTGGCGTCGATGTTCACTCCGCGCCAGGAGAAATCCACTTTGTTGACGCCTTTTTGCAGGGTTATCAGCCGCTCCTCCTCCACCAGCGTGGCCTCGGGATTATTGAGTGAGACGACCACCCGCGCCCGCTCGGGCAATGCGACCAATTTCACCCGCGCTTGCAAGGTGCTAGTCAACACGGCCAAAGTGGAAAGCAGGCAGAAAAAGAATTTAGTTGTCATAAAAATCTGGTTAAGCGCTCAATTTTTCGATGCTCCTCCATAGCAACTTGTCCGCCAAAAGCAATATACCGAATATTGTCCATGCATTCATTAGACGGACGCCACGGAAAATTGCTCCCGTGCTAATGCGGAGCGTGGATGACCTGCCAGTGCCTTTGGTGAAAATCAATGTTCATGCTTGGTGAGAAGTGGGGTCCAGGAAAACTCCTTTCTGGACGAACGGGAGCGACTAATCACCCACGGCAAAGCTAACTTCCTCGATTGGGAGACGGCAAAAAGGAGAATCTCGAAGAAAACTTCATGAAGATCCAAATCCTGGATCAGGCTGTGCAGGACCGGGGTTAGCGGCCGAAGGGTCGGCAAGCCGGACGCACTCCAAACGCTTCGCGAGGCCGGTGCCACCACAGAGCGATGGATCACGCGCCAGCGTTTGGAGCAGTGCGCGGAGCTTGCTCCGCTTTTCGACGTGTCAAAGCGCCAGCAAGCCCAGCAAATCCGGGGGGCGCGCGGTTCAGGCTCGACGCAGGTCCCCATCTCGGCTATGGTATGAGCATGAAACCCTCGCGTCTGCTGGCCGCTTTGATGGCCGTAATGCTGCCGCTGAATCTTTGCGGCGTGCCAATCACCGGCCTTGTGCAGGAAAGGTCCTCCAGCAATCCGATTGGAGCAGCCAGAGTGACCTTGTTCACGAGCGACCTGCGATTTTTTCGGGACCAACGCGCCAGCCCGCAGGGCGCATTTCAGTTCAATTACCTCGCCGAGGGAAATTACCGGCTAGGCGTTGCCGCGCTCGGTTACGATTATCAGGAAACGTCCGTAGTGATTTCCAACGCGGCGGTTTCGCTACTCTTCACTTTGAGCGCTGAAACAAATGGTGGTCGTTGGACGATCATCGGCAATACCGATCCTGAACTTCTCGGGGGCAGCGGTTCGGGCAGCCTCTTGCCCTCGGGTGAAGTCTTTTTCTGTCATGATACGGAAGAACCCATCGTTTTTGATCCCGTCAGTGGGCTGAAATGGTATCCGCCCAGTTCGGGGACCGCGCAAGGCTGCCACATCGTCACCGTCAACACGGATGGCGGGTTATTTTTCGCCGGGGGTTCTATGGGAGGCAATCCTCTGGACCCTATTGTAAAAATTGCCAAGGATTATTGGCGGAACACTAATGCCTGGGTTTACTATGCCGACATGAATACCGGCCGCTGGTATCCGGGGCTGGTCCGGCTCCCCGATGAGCGGCTTTTGGTGTTAGGAGGAGAGTTGAATGACTCAGGTTACGGCAGGACTAATGGCTGCGAGATTTACGACCCGCGCTTGAATACGTGGACAATAACGGGATCCTTCAACCTCCCCACGGAAATCCCGCCTACTCTTGTGATGTACACGGGCGAGGTTTTGAAAACCTGGCGCTACCCGGAGATTTACAACATCAGCAACGCCACCTGGCGACCGGCCTCCAACATGATCCAGGCTCGCATCGGCGCTCCGGGGGGAGATCACTCGGACCACGAAATCGTCCATCTGCCTGACGGGCGCGTCATGGCCGTTGGCATTCTGGCCACTGTCACCAATGCCAACACGCGGTTCTGCGAATTCTACAATCCTTCTAACAATATGTGGAGTCTTGGGCCAAATCCCCGTGCCTTGCGTGGGCGCCCCGAGGCGCTGATTCTTCCAGACGGGCGAGTCCTGTCATTCGGGGGGAGCTACAGCGGGCTGGCTCCAGCGCCAGTGCCGCTCGCCAACGCCGGCACGATTCCGAACTGCACTAAAGTCACAGACCTTTACGATATTTCCAAGAATTCCTGGAGGCCCTTGGCCGATCTCAATCGCTTCATCCATTACCATAATGTTACGGTGCTCGTCCCCGATGGCCGGGTCATCGCGACTGGCGGAGCGGGGCTAACGAGCAACCGCTCCTTTGCGGGTGATGATTCCTCCATCGAAGCCTTTGAGCCTCCCTATTTGTTCAGAGGCGTTCGTCCGCGCATTGATTCGCTCTCCACAACCGAACTTGTTCTGGGAAGCAATTTCACTCTCCGCGTTTCATTTGTTTCCGTCCTGAGCAAACTCGTTCTGGTCAGCGCGCGCGCTACGACTCATTGGGTGGACGGAGGCCCGCAAAGATTCCTTCCGCTGGATTTCGAGCAACAAGGTCCGGATATTCAGGCCACAGTTCCCAAAGACCCAGTAAGGGCACTAGCCGGCTATTACATTCTTTTTGCCATGGTGGATGACATTCCGTCCATCGGTAAAATCGTGCGCATCACTCCGTCCCCCGCACCGCCGCCATCGCTGCCAAGCGCCGCCATCGCGAGCACCGATCCGACCGCCAGCGAATCCGGCCCAGACACCGCCAGCTTTACCCTCACGCGCACGGGCGTTACGAATGCACCGTTGACGATTCACTATGCGATTAGCGGGACCGCGGTCAATGGATCCGATTACAACACTATCTCAAACTTTGCCGTCATCCCAGCCGGGGCGTTCGCGACAACCGTCACCGTCACACCAAAAGACGACACGCTAGTCGAAGGAACCGAAAGCGTTTCCATCTCCTTGGCCAGCACAAGCGCTTACAATGCGGGTCCCGGAACAAATGCCACCCTCAGTCTGTTTGACAACGAAACGAACCCACCCCCAGTCCGCCTCCAGCTAACCAACCACGTGAATGGGGTGTTTGAATTGTCCGTCACGGGGCCGGCGACTCGTCTCTATGGGATCGAAACCTCGCTCAATCTTAGGGCTTGGCAGCCTTTCACAACGATCGTCAATGGAATGGGAACCACGAGGCTGACCGAGCTGATGCAGACGAATACTCCAAATCTATTTTTCCGGGCGCGGCTCGCCCCTTAACTGCAGACTTCCCACCAGAAACCCTCTCCCATCGGATGGGAGAGGGCTGGGGTGAGGGTTTACGCCCGCTTCTTCCGGGGAGTGGTCAGCGCGGAGGTCACATATCCAGACAAGGCCGTCGTGCAGATCAAAAAAGGCCAAACCGACGACGGCAAGTTAATCACCGCAGTGAAGAAGGCCGTGTACACCGCTTTACTTAAGGGCGATAAGAAGTAACTGCTGCAACTCCAATTTGCCCCGCAGGGCAGGTTCTTTGAGAGAGGTATCCTGCCACAGCGGCGGACGGGTTGGAAGTCCCGAACGCTGGTCAAGTCTAGGGCGCCAGCACAATCCGGTAGAAGCGGCACGCTTCTGGAACGGGCGATCTCTCCGTCCTGGGAGGTCCATTGTCAATCCACTGAATTCGGTTGCCGGTCCCCGCAACGCTGGGCCAGGCTGTTTTCCAGTCCTTTACATCACTGCTGTATTCCACGAAATAGACGCGGTCGGCGAGGGAATTGAATTCCAACAAGAAATCTCCATTGGCCAGGCGCAATTGGCGAGTTACGGGCACTGCAGTTGAGCTCAGCGAGGCCGTCTGCAATAAGGGCTCGGCCACCTCCGCGGTCAAAGTCGGATTCGGCGTTTGGAAATTCGGCACGTAATATTCAATCATCAAATCGACGCTCCCGCCCGGCAGGATGGGCAGCTTGGATTGGACGTAGGAAATGCCGCTCAGGACGCCCGAAGCGTTGAACACCTGCATGCCCAGCGCCAGATCGCGCACCATCACACGCACTGCGTTCAAGGGCGTCCGGGTCGGGTTGAGAATCCGGACCACTTCTTCAAAGAGACCGGTCTGAGGATTGAAATGCGGAGGTTGAACCACGATTAGCGGAGGCTTCTCCACCACCGTGACGTTGACGGGGCTGGAGACAGACGAGGCTCCCACGTTGTCGGTGGCTTTGGCTGTAAACTGATAGGCGCCCGGCATGACATTGGTCCGAATTGTGAGATAAGGACCTGCATTGGTCTGGAGCAAGAGGGTTGTGCCTTGGAAAATCTGCACCTGACTTACCGTGCCATCCACATCATGGGCGTCGGCGATGACGATGATATTGGCCGGAGCAATGAACACCGTGTTATTGGTCGGTTGGACGATACTGACGGCGGGCGGGGCATTGACAGTCAGAGTGAAAGTCTGAGGCGCCGAGGTGTCCACTCCGCCGTTAGCTGTGCCGCCGTTATCCTTTAAGACAACGGTGACATGAGCGATTCCATAAGCGCCAGGCGCAGGGGTGTAACTGAGTGTGCCGTTGGAGGTGATGGCCGGTTGGACGGAAAAGAGCGCATTGGTGTCATTGGTCACCAGGAAGGTCAAAACTTGGCTTGCTTCATCGGGAGGGCCGGCCGTGATGTGGGTGGCCCAGTTCGTCACGGTTTGTGGCCCGGCATCCTCATTCACTAGTTGGCTGGGCCCTTTGTTAAAAGAGGGCGGATCGTTCACGGCCTGCACGGCGAGGCTCACCGTTACCACGCCGGACTGGGACTGCCCATCGCTGGCTCGATAGGTGAAGGAGTCCGTCCCGTTGTAGGCTGGCAGTGGCGTATAGACAAAGGCTCCATTGGTAGAGAAGGACAGGCTGCCGTGCGCGGGGAGACTCATTACCTGGGCCGTGAGCCGGTCGCCGTCCGGATCGATATCATTGGAGAGCACCCCCGGCGCACCTACAGTTAACATTCCGTCCTCATTCACCGAATAAGAGTCGTTATTGGCAATGGGCGCCCGATTGAACAGCACAGCCGTAATCACCCGCGAGACATTGTCCGCAGGATTGGCATCGCCCACCGGGCTGAGAATATGAGCGCCGTTCGTAAAGGAGAATCCGTAAGCCAGGTTTGTATTGACTCTCAC
Organism: Verrucomicrobiota bacterium; assembly: GCA_038228235.1. Lineage (GTDB taxonomy): Bacteria > Verrucomicrobiota > Verrucomicrobiia > Limisphaerales > JBBRPK01 > JBBRPK01. Next base: position 10,596 of record JBBRPK010000031.1, on the reverse strand, counting down.
CTGGTAGCTCACGGAGCCCCTCGCTCCCGCGCCCAGAGTCCCCAGATCCCAGACCAGCGAACTCCCGACCCGGGTCGCATTGCCGCTAGCGCTGTTAGCAACGTAGCTGACAGAGGCCGGCAACATGTCGCTCAATTGCGCGTTGGTGGCATCGCTCGCGCACAACGCCTTGTTTGTGTAATTGACCGTATAAGTGATGATGGCCCCGGGCCGTGTTTGTGATGGCCCATCTTTGACCACCGCGAGATCGGGCAAAGCGGAACCGGGAGCAGGTTTAAAAATCTGCAGTGTGCTGAGCGAAGGAGTTCCCCCCAGGTGCAAAGAGCTGCCGGGATTCAGATGCGCCCCCGAGGCCAAGAGGCCCCGGAACTCCACAAAACCGGGAGAGCGATCGAGCAGATTGATGGTGAAGGTATAAAACCAAGTCCCACTATTGGCAGGGGCGGCAAGCGTGGGAACAGTGATAATGCTCACATTGGAGGACGGGGTGAACCCCATCAGATCCTGAACACCTGGCACTGTTCCGCTAAAATGGTCGAAATACACTTGAATGGATTGGCTGCTCGCAGGACCGCCCGTGACATAGACCCGCATTGGAATAAGATCACAATCCTGCCAGCCCTGAAGGTTGTTGGAGATCCAATTCGTGTCGTTCTTGGATTGACCTTCCAGCACCGCGGAAAATCTGGCAGCGGTCGCATGGGGCGCTAATAATCCCAAAACTAAAAACGCCAAGGCATATTGGGCGCGAAAAGAGATACTCAATTGCATGGCCTTCTGGTCGTCTGGAAGTGCGGCCAGCGCAAGTGCTTCCCCGATGGTTTTTTACTGATCGTGACCCCCGTAAAACCACTATTGTTTACCGAGAAATTACTGGTCCGCCTTGCGCTGGCCATGCTGCGCCGGGCCCATCTGTTGAACAATTTGTTACCTCGTCGTCAGGGACTGCGCAACCGGAAGAAAGTGCGACCGTTGCTGAGGCTGTTCGTGACCACATTTCGACCTCCAATTACTGTCGGGGCCGTGCCCACGGAAATCCATGGGGCCGCACCTGAGAGACTATTCCGGCTCTCCAAGAAAAAACCAGAGGCATTGGTGGGCCAGGAGAGAACCACCAGGTTGTTAGTCCGATTGATGCGCAGGATCGGCACCCCGCCAGCTACACTGCTCAACCGAAAAAATGTCCGCCCATTATTGAGGCTGTTTGTGACCACATTTCGATCTCCAACCGCCGTTGGCGCCGTGGCGACGGGAGTCCATGTGGACGCATTTGATAAGCCGTTTCGGTTCTGCAAGAAAAAACCAGCGGCATTAGTCGGCCAGGAGACGATCACCAGGTTGTTAGTCCGGCTGATCTGTAGGAAAGGCACCGCGCTGGCGACGCTGCTCAACCGAAAAAAGGCGCGCTGGTTGCCAAGGCTGTTTGTGACCACATTCCGCCCTCCAATTACTGCCGGCGCTTGCGCCACTGGGATCCAGAGGGGGGGCCGGGAAAGTCCATTCCAGCTTTCCAAACCAAAACCGATGACATTGGTGGGCCAGGATAGGACCACCGCGTTATTATTACGATTGATTCGCAGCCCAGGCGGCACAGTCACATTTACCATAAATGTCCGGCTGGCTGAATTCTGACCCCCATTGGCCGTGCCACCGTCATCCTGGACTGTCACTGTCACGAGCGCGCTCCCGGCCGTGTCCGCAGCGGGGGTGATTACCAGGCGGCCAGTGGGACTGGGACTGGAGTAAGTCACTGCCAGACTAGGGATGAGAATCGGCTTGTTGGCGGTTGCAGTTACCGTCAGATTTTGCACTTCGTTTGCCGCGCCGGAGCTGATCCCCCTGAGCGCGATGATTTGCGGTCCTGCATTCACCTTCAGGTTCAGATCACTGATGGGGTCTAAAGTGGGCGGGTCATTTACCGGATTGACTGTCACCGAGAAATTCCGCGTCACGAAGTTATTGGAGGCTCCTCCATCCTTCACCGTCACGGTGATGATGGCCGTGCCGCTGACGTTGGTCACAGTGGAAAAACTCAAGGTTCCGCTCGCGGCTGGCGGCCCGTTGTAGTTCACCGCGAAATTTGTGAGGAGGCCAGTGTTGCTGTTGCTGGCGGTCACGCTCAACATCTGGTTTTCATTCGCAGCCCCCGAAGTAATCCCCGTCAATGCGATTGTGCGCAAGCCTGCATCCTCATTCAGAGTGAGATTGGCCAGTGCATCCAGGGTCGGGGGATCATTCACCGGCTTGACGGTCAGCAAAAAACTGGCGCTACCCACGCCTCCATCGCTGTCAGCCACGCTCACAGTAACAATCGCAGTGCCGAATTGGTTCGCGAGGGGGATCACGCTGAGCGATCGGTTCGTTCCGGCGCCGCCGTAGGTGAAACCGGCATTGGAGACCAGGGCGAGATTGGAAGAACGGGCCGTCACCACCAAGTTGCCGGCAGCCGTTTCCAAATCTGTGACCGTAAAAGTGATCAGTCCGGTGCTGGCATCTTCATTGATCATGCGATCGGCGATAGGAGAAATGGTGGGCGGAGAGTTCACCCGGGTGACGTTAGTGACGGAGTTGTTGGCCAGGTTGTAATCGGTCCCGCTCACAGTCACATTGGCTGCATTGGTGATGAACCCCGGGCTGATAGGCGTGACTGTGATGGTAAGCCTGGCCTCAGATTGCAAGGCCATCAAGCCCAGCGAGCAGGTCACCATCCCGCCCGAACGAGCGCAACTGCCTTGAGTGGAGGTGGCCCCAACAAAACTCACGCCTGCGGGAAGGGTGTCAGTGAGCGTAACGTCCGTGGCCGCCGAACCGCCACGATTCGTGAGAATGAGTGAGTAAACCAGATTGTTGCCGGCCGTGACGGGATCCGGCGCATCGAACTGGCTGACCGCCACATCGGCGACCCCCAGCACGTCCGTAATGAGCATGGGACGGTTATTGTCGGTGTTAATTTCTGGTTCATTCGCTGTCAGGAGGGCCGTGTTGGTAAGAGGGCCGGCAGCGATTGTTTTAACGACGATCACCACCGTGGCGCTGGCATTGTTAGTCATGACGCCGAGATTGCAATTGATCAGGCCGGAGGAGTTCACGCACGTTCCTCGATTGTTCGCCACGGAAAGAAACTGCACGCTCGCCGGCAGCCGGGCCGCCAACGTGACCCCGGTGAAGGGGGTGGCCCCGTTGTTATTGACTTGCAGAGTGTATGTGAGATTGCTGTTCAGGAGCACGGGGTTGGGGGAGCCGATGAGACTCACGGACAGGTCGGCGGGGGAGGAAAACTTGGCCACGAAAGAATCTGAGAACCCGCCCCCGAAACCCGCTTGCACGGCGCCCGTCGTGGCGAAATTGGTGGAATAGGTTTCGCCGCAAACATAAAAATTGCCCTGGCCATCCAAGCCGACGCCATTGGCTAGATCCAGGCCGGCCTTCCCGAGATAGGTAGAATAAACCAACCCGGAAGGCCCCGGTGCGGCGGGGTTGATTTTCACCACAAACACATCTTCCGGACCGCCGCCGTTGGACAACTGGTCGGCTCCCATCGTGACTGGAAAATCATCCGAATCCGTCTGGCCAGCCACATAGATCTGTCCGCTACCGTCCACCGCGATGCCTGTTCCGGATTCATCAATGTCACCGCCCAGAAACGTGGAATAAAGAAGACCGGTTCCACCGGTGTGGATTTTGGTGACAAAGGCGTCCATAGTGCCGAAATTACCCTGATCTCCGATAATCGGTTGCAGGGCATCAACGGTGGTTGGAAAATCGGAAGAACTAGTCTGACCCGTTAGATAAACATTGCTGCCAGCATCCAAGGTAAGCGCCCACCCGGCCTCCTCGCCCGCACCGCCAAGAAACGTGGCGAAGAGCACAGCGGAGCCGGCAGCGTTGACCTCGGCCACAAAGGCATCACTGCCGCCGCCCCCATAGGCAGGTTGCAGGGCATTGATGACTGGAAAGGTGGAAGTGCTAAAATCAAAAGATAAAGTTTCCCCCGTCAAATAAACATTGCCGCTGGCGTCCGCGGCGATGGCGGCGCCCCGGTCGTCCTCAGCCCCTCCGAGCCAGGAACAATAAAGCAGCGAAGATGCGCCCGCTAGTGAAGGATCGAACTTCGCCACGAACGCATCGAGACCGCCCCCAGGAAAGGCTTGAAATGGTTTTTTGGTGGGAAACCCGGCCTCAGAGGCCGTTTCCCCGGCCAGATAAACTTTGCCGGCGCTGTCCACGGCAATGCCGTTGCCTGATTCAGAGTTGGTGCCGCCGAAATAAGTGGAATACAGCAGATTCGAGCCGGCAGGCCCCAGTTTCACGAGGAAAGCATCAGGAAATCCAGCGCCCCCTAAACGGGCTTGAAAACCATTCCTGGTCGGGAAGTTCGTGGAGTCTGTCTGGCCCGTCACATAAGCGTTGCCGCTGCTATCAATAGCAATGCCTTGCCCGAAGTCATTTCCATTTCCCCCCAAATAGGTCGAGTAAACGAGGGCGGTGCCATTGGAATTAAGCTTGCTCACAAAGACATCATTTGAGCCTCCTGAAATGGAACGATACGCCGTGCTTGTTGGGAAGTTAAGCGAGAGAGTCTCGCCAGCCAGATAAACGTTCCCATTGCGATCCACGGCCACCGCCTCCACCGCATCCCGCTGGCTGCCACCAAGATAGCTGGCATACACGAGCACCGGGTCGATAATTAGTGGCGTGCTCTGGTCGTAGTCGCTCACATGGAATGCAACCTCTTCGGGGCCTCGCAAAAGATAATTGCCCGGAATTGGCTTTTTCACCCCGTGCACGGATTGATAAATTAAGGGCTTGGGCCATCGCACTGACTTGCCATCAAGATTCAGCGCCAGAGCGCCTGCCGCATCCACCTCGAGTCCCTCCGCCCCTTCAAAATGAAGTCGGATGGCGTTCGCATCGGCCCCTGGCCGGACTAAGAAATCAAACTCCAATTGCCCCTGCGAGCCGTAATAAATTAAATCAATGCCAGGATAGATCTCCCGATAACGGATCTTGCCGTAAGTTTGAACTCCAGTGCGCCATCGCTTTTCGTCCTGACCAATAAAATAGTTGGCCCGGCCCGGAAGGGGTTCAAGAGCCTCCAGCTCAGGCTGAGGGTTGGCGCCCAACAGAGCCATCCGCAGCACCGCTGGCGCGGGTTTCCGTGGATTGGATTTACCAGTGGAAGGGCCGGCGCTCCGCATTTTGCTTCTCAAGGCTTCCTCTGGGATCTCGCCTGCAGGAAAAGTCCCTTTTAGGGATAAGACAGCCTGGGTCGAGGTCAGAAACAGAGTATAGCCTGGGCCTCGAGCCAAAAATTTCACCGGCGCTGCCGTTTGCCCTGCGTTCGCTTCGAAGCTCATGGGCAATCTCGCGCCCCTTGCGCTCACCTCTACTCGGGAAAGACTGGGGAGTGGAGAAACCTCCCCGCCCGCTGGTTTTGCGAGAAGCGCCACAGCAAAAAATAAAATCCCCACCGAGCGTGGCAATTGTCTGCCCGACTGTTTGGTATGGAAAGGCATCTTGGTGTTCACTTGGTTTGCAAATTGTCCCAGCCGATGTCGTCTTCTATCGGTTTTCTAAGACTAAGAGAGTCTTCTCAGCAAATAACGCCCAGCAACGCTGGGGATCAATAAACACGCCGAGGTCAGACAATTGAGGGAGTGGAGCATTCTCCAATGCTATCAGAAAGACCCATATTTGCAAGGAAAAATGGCGATAAAAAAAGCTCCTCGGGTTTCACCAAGGAGCTGCTTTGGCTCAGGCGAAGCGAGAGTAGAGATTGGCAAGCGGTTCTGCTTTTAACCTCATGGCCTCCATTCGATCCTTCCACGCCGTTGCCAACAGGCCTCTACGCCACAGAGGCGCGAGGGAGAGATACTCCCTCGCGCCCCGGTTGTGCAAACCGTTATCTTATGGGCACTGCTTGATTTCGGGATGGATTTGAACGTTTCCGTCAACCAACACACCGCCGTCATCAACATCGGGCGGGCGCACACCGAACACAGGAGTGCCAAGAGCAATGGAAACAGGGTTCCCGCTTCCATCGACCGCGCCATCTTGGACAGGAGTGGAGGCTAGCGATGCCGCAATCGCTTTGCGGAAGGGCAACAGTCGATCGGCTGGATTCTGGAGCTCGGCCAGTTCCGCGTCAGTCAGAATCCAGATGCGGATGCGATAGCGGTCGGCGGGCAGTGTTCCTCCGCGAGGGTGAGATCCACCCGGCTCGCCATGATCTTCGAGGTCGATCCGGAAGAGCACGCTGCGCGAGATCTTCCTGCCGGTCGTGGGCGTGTAATCACCCACGCCAGAGAAGGCGATCTTGTTGGCTGGCGCGGCAGGCGGCGTCGGGCCGCAGACCCGGTCGCCTGGATTGCAAATGCGCCCCAGAACTGTGCCAGCGTTCGTGCAACCTTCTCCTCCGAGACAGGCGCAGAGCAAGCTGTCGAAGCTGCGAGCATGCAAGTCGCCCTGCTTGCCGCCCTGAGCATGGCGCTGATGGGTCCAATTGCCATGGATGCAGGCGCTGTCGGGGTCAAACGTAGTCCCGGTCCCCACCGGCGCCCCGACTTGTCCTCCATGCGTGACGAAGAGCACGGGCGGGAACGTCTCGTCCGCGTATTGTTTGCCTCCGCCGGTTACTCGGCAGCCTTCCGCGGTGCATTCCACGACCCCCTCGCAGGTCGTTTGGGCGATGATGGGCATCCCATTCACATCCGTCGCGCATTCGTTGGTAATTCCTCCGGCAGTCACAATCACCACATTCGTTAACGGCGCGTTGTTGCAGGAAACCGTGACACTGCACACCTGCTGAGTGATAGAGGCGCCCCTCGCCAAACTGAATGGCGCTGACACCACCGTGCACATCGGGGAAGTGATGGTAATGCCGGTCAAGTCCGAGCCTCCAGTGTTGTGAACCACTACGTTGAAAATCACCGCGTGGGAGAGGCCGTCGGGAGGCAGCAGAACATGGTTATCCTGAGGCAGGCCATCCTGATCATCCGGTGAAACCGCGATTACCCGGCACGTAATAGTGGCCATGTCCACCAGCGCCACGGCAGAGGCGTTGGTTGTGAGGATCAGCCCGGTATCGACCGTTCGCCCCGAGACTACGACGGTGTTAGTCGTATCGACTCCCCAAGAGGCCCTGTAGAACCGGCAAACCGATTGCCCGGGACTCAGCGTCGAAGCCGGGGAAGCAAAGAAGTTGGTGGTGATGTCGCCGAGTTGATTATCCATCACAGTCAGGTTCCGCAGGCTGACGGAACCGCAGTTCTCCACGCAGATTTGATAACAGAACGCAGGAAGTTGCGTGCCGTTTCTGAGCCCAACCGCAATGTCTCCAAAGGGTCCGCACTGGTTCGCCGGCAACAAGCACGCGATCTGTTTGGTAACAGTGAGACAATTGGTATTGGTCGCGCAACATTCCACCGTGAACGTCCGGGTGGCGCTGCTGGAGTTGCTCGAGCAGTCCGTCGCTGTCCAGGTGCAAACGATCCTCGTGTTTGCCACCGGGCAGAGCGCATTGGTTCTGCAGACCAGAGTGACAATCGGATTAGTGTCGCAAGTATCGGTGGCGGTGACGGTCCCAAAAACCACGTTCGAAGAGCAACCGAAGGTCCGATCCGGCGGCACACCGACGAGCGCCGGCGGTGTGGTATCCGTTACGGTCACCATTTGAGTGCAGTTAGTGCTGTTGCCGCAAGCGTCCGTTGCCGTCCAGGTGCGGGTCGCCTTTAAGGTGTTTCCGCACACCAAATTGGTGATCGTCCGCACAATTTGGATAGTCACGTTAGTGCCGTCGCAATGGTCGGTGGCGGTGGGGGCGTCAAAGAGCCAAGCCGTCCCGCATTCAACCGTCTTATTGGGAGCGCAACTGAGGAGCGGCGGAGTCAGATCCACTACTGAGATGGTCTGGCTGCATGTGCTGGCGTTGCCGCAACGGTCGGTCGCAACCCAGGTGCGCACCGCTCGGAAGGTTTGGCCGCACAGGACATTAGTCAAAGTGCCTTGGACCTTGACTACGACATTGGTGTCACAAAGGTCTGTCGCGATGGGCGGCGTGAAATCAAACGGTGTGCCGCAGTCCACAGTCCTGTCAGGCGCACAGGTCAGTGCCGGCGGCGTGGTATCGATGAGCGTGATGGTCTGGCTGCAACTCGATATGTTCCCGCACTGGTCACTCGCTCTCCAAGTTCGGGTCGCGCTAAAGGTATTGCCGCATAACCGGTTGGTGAGGTCGAGAATCCCCGAGAGGTTCGTCACAACCGTGATGGTCACGTTGGTGCCGTCACAGAAGTCCATCGCCGTAGGCGGGGTGAAGGTAAACGCCGTGCCGCACTCCAAAACGCGATTTCCCGCACAGGACAGGGATGGCGGAAGCGTATCCACCAGCGTGATGGTCTGACTACAAAGCATACTGTTGCTGCACGTGTCCATTATCCGCCAGGTACGAGTGGCGGCGAAGGTGTTGCCGCACAGCATATTCGTCGCATCCGTCAGACCGGGCGCATTGGTCACGATCGCGATGGTGACATTCGCTCCGTCGCAAAAATCACTGGCGGTGGGCGTGTTAAACGTCCATGGGGTCCCGCACTCGATGATTTTGTTCGGGGGGCACGATACCACGGGCGGGGTCGTATCCACGACCACGATTGTCTGGCTGCACGAGGCGCTATTGCTGCAGGTATCCGTTGCCGTCCAGGTGCGGGTGGCTGAGAAGGTCTTGCCGCACAGCGCGTTGGTCACCGTGGTATTCGTGATGGTTAGAGTGGTGCCGTCGCAGAAATCGTGGGCCGTGGGCGCCGAGAAGTTCCACGGGAAACCACATTCAACAAACCTGTCCCCGGCGCAAGTCAGGACTGGCGGCCGGGTGTCAATTGTCACGATGGTCTGGCTGCACGTCACACTGTTGGAACACAAATCCGTCACCGTCCAAGTGCGCGTCGCGCTCAGCGAACGTGAGTTGGGCCCGCACAAATGATTAGTAATATCCGTCCCGGCCAGGTTGGTGACAATCGTGATAATCACATTTGTCCCGTCGCAAACATCCACGGCGGTGGGCGGCGTGAAAGTCCAGGGGATGCCGCATTCTAAGACGAGGCTGTCCGAGCAAGTGATATTTGGCGGCGTCGTATCGACGAGCGTAATGGTCTGGCTGCAGAAGGAAGCATTACTGCATGTATCAGTGGCCTTCCAGGTTCGTGTCAGGCTCGACATGGTCGGGCACCGCGGATTGGCAATGTTATTTGTAGTGCTGACGACTGTAATTACCACGTTTGTGCCGTCACAGACATCAATAGCGGTCGGCGTCGTGAAGGTAAACGGAGTGCCGCATTCCAGGATCAGGTTCCCCGCGCAACTAATCGCTGGCGGAGCGGTATCCACAAAGGTAATGGTTTGGCTGCAGAAGGCGGCGTTGCTGCACGCGTCCATCGCCCGCCACGTGCGCGTGGCGCTGAGTAACTTCGGACAACGCGGGTTGGGCGGCGGATTGGTAATCGTGTTGAAAACGCTGAGCGTGACATTGGTTCCGCTGCAAATATCCACTGCCGTGGGGGCCGTGAAATAATTGGCGAGATTATCCGAGCCGCTGCACTCGATAATTCGGTCTGGCGCGCAAACCAGTGTGGGTGGGGTTGTGTCCACAATGGTGACTGTCTGGTTGCAGAAGGCGGTGTTGCTACACGCATCGGTAGCCCGCCACGTTCGCGTCACGCTGAACAGCTTCGGACAACTGTTGGCAGAATTGTTCGTCACATCTGAAATTCCAGCCAGATTGGTGACAATTGTAATTGTCACGTTGGTCTTGCACTTGTCCACCGCCGTCGGCATATCGAATACCCAGTCCGTGCCGCACTGGACCTCTTTGTCGGGCCGGCACACCAGGTTCGGCGGCTCCGTATCGACAATCGTGACCGTCTGATTGCAAAAGGCCGTGTTGCTGCACGCGTCAGTCGCCCGCCATGTCCGCGTCACGCTGAACAACTTCGGACAACTGTTCGCGAAGGTGTTTGTCACGTCTGTAAATCCGCTGAGGTTTGTCACCATCGTGGGCGTGACAGGGCCCCCGTTGCAAACGTCCACCGCTGTCGGGATGTCGAACGACCAATCGGTGCCGCACTGCACTTCCTTGTCCGGCCCACAGGCCAGGCGCGGCGGCTGGGTATCCACAATCGTGAAGGTCTGGCTGCAAGTGGCGGCGTTGCTGCACCCGTCAATCGCGCGCCATGTCCGCGTCACGCTGAACAGCTTCGGACAACTATTGGGAAAGGTGTTCGTCACGTCCGTAATTCCCGCCAGATTGCTCACCACCGTCACCGCCACTGCCCCATCGCAGAGGTCCACCGCAGTGGGTGGCGTGAAGCTGAACGGTGTGCCGCATTCGATAATTTGGCTGGGTCCGCAGCTCAACGCCGGCGGTGTCGTGTCCACGACTGTAATCGTCTGGCTGCATGTCATGTTGTTGCTGCACGAGTCGTTCACTCTCCAGGTGCGCGTCGCCGCAAAGGTATTGCCGCACAGCCGGTTGGTCACATCCACAATGCCAGTCCCAGGATTGTTGGTCACAATCGTGATCGTCCCGTTGGTTCCACCACAGCT
>JBBRPK010000030.1:0-46076 GCA_038228235.1 Verrucomicrobiota bacterium | reverse complement strand
GGAGCATCCCCGAAGCGGGCTGTGACGGCCGAGTCAACGCAGGCCGCAGACAAAAGACCCGCCGCCCGGAGGGTTTTCGCGGAAAAGGCCGACTGGCTTCGTTGCTCCTCGGTCGCAGATCGCTGGCGGATATGCTCGCCTCGTCGCGCCTCGCCATCCGGCCTTTTCCCCGAAAACAGGACCCCACGGAATTTTAAAACAGGCTCTAAGGGGTCATGAACCGAAAAAGATTGCCGGGCAGAAAGATCAAAGGATCAGATATTTTTCTGCCCCAACATTTTTCTGCCGAAGAGTTCCAGGAAATGCGTCCGATCCCGAATCGTCGCAGTAGATTGCCTTTCGCTCGTTGCCGCGAGCCGTGACGTGAGAGCGCGCTCCGGCTAAATTCATTCGCAGCAATCGTGCTATGCCAGAGGAATGGATGCGCCATGCGCAATCTCAACTCAATGTTTAGAAAACAGATCCGACCCCACTGGATTTCTTGCGGCAGCACCATATCGGGCCACAGAGCCGGATCGCCATTTAGTGCCATAGCGGGCTGGGCGCAGTCAGAGCCGATTCACATCGGTTGCTACGGTTGGGGTGTGGTTCAATGTTCCAATACGCTCAGGAGGCGAAAGAACCTGGCCGCGGCTTGAGGCGGCAAATTTACTTCCATCCGATCGCCGAAACACTGCGGAATGGCGCAGACGTTGCTCCAGTTCGTGGGCGCCAAACCCGGATTCTCCTGCAGTTGCCATCCCGGCGACGGAGCCGGCCACGAAATGATGACGCCCCTGGCATCGCTGACTGTCAGCGTCAGCACTAACCCAGGCACATTGGGTTCGGCGAATACTGCCAGGTTGCTTCCGGTGGCGCGTCCAGCAGGATCATCGCCCGGGGCGTTGACGATCTGGCCGAGGTGCGTCGCAGGATCCTGGATGGCCATGCTGGTCGAACCCCCGCCGTCCAGATTTAGCGCATTATAGATGTTGTAATCGGCGACCAACAAATCGGCCATCTCTCCCACAGTCATGCCGTCGCTGCCTCCAGACTCATCCACCGTAAACAACACGAGCGTCTCGTTATGCCGAGTGAGACCAATGGCTGTCCGGGCCGCCGGGTAAAAATACCAGGAATTGCCGTTGGTGTATCCATAGAGCGGATTTAGTCCGTCAGGTGGGCCGGAGTAGTCGGGGATAGTCTTTGTTCCATCGGTCACGATTTGGGCGCTGCCGGAAACCGCGTTCCAAATCCTGACTGGCTCCAACACATGCTTGTTGTCCGGGTAGCTGGGATCACGATGAACAATGCGCGCTCGATTGTAAGGATCGATGTTCAAAGCGGCGGCATATGGGATAATGGCGTAACTCTGGTCAACGTAGTCGGGAGCGATGGGCTGCGGCTCGAAAGGCGAATACACCGTCCCCTGCGAGGCGGCGAACCCGACCACATTGTCGTTGGTATCGTCCGAAGGGAATGGCAGAAAGAAATGAACGTCGATTGCCACTTGGGCATGTTCCTGATTGAGGAAGTCGGCGGTCGTTTGCCTGACCGTATCCCGCGTTCCGCCGGGCGGGGTAAGCTTAAAAGCGAGGCCCGGCGCTGCCATGTCGATGAGCACAATATGCATGATCAGCCGGCGAGGAGAAAGCTCTGCGCGCCTGATGTATGTGACACCCCGGTAGGGGTGCGTGCTGACCGTTTCGGTGTGAGCACCCTGAACGCAAAGGCAAGAAACAACAATCAAGAAAAAGAGGGGCCGCGGAAAGTCGCAAAAGCCCCTCCGTTTCTGAATGATGTTGGACATTGAGGCAATTTTACCACGAATAGCCCATGATTACGAACAAAAAAGATTGAGTGTTTTGCGCCACTAGAGCGTATAATAACTGGTGTCCAGGAAAATAAACTTATGAAAAAAATGCAACAAACGATGGCCATGGTTCTCGTCTGCGGCTTTCTCGCCTCTCCGCTTATCGCGTTCAGCGCCGAGAAAAAGGCCAAGCCCTATCCCCTGAAAACCTGCGTTGTGTCGGGTGAAAAGCTCGGCGGCGACATGGGAGATCCTTACGTGTTTACTCACGACGGCCGGGAAATAAAGCTCTGCTGCAAATCCTGCTTGAAGGATTTCAAGAAGGACAGCGCTAAATACACCAAGAAAATTGAAGAGGCGGAAAAGAAAGAGCAAAAATAACTTTCCTTTTCCACCAGATGTGTTAGGTAAGCAGCAATGAGAATTTGGCTGTCGATCCTGATCAGTTTTCTGCTGGCAGGGACCCAGACTGCTCTCGTCCTGGGGCCGGGTGGCTCTGCTGCTTCGGAGAACGCGCCCTGCGTCTGTTCTAATTGCGGCGATTCTCCCTGCTGCGCCTGCCGCGGCGTTCCGGCTTCTCAGCCTCTTCCAATGGCTTCGACGGTGTCCGGGATGCAAACGGTATTACAAGGGCTCCCGGTTGGCGCCGCTCAATCCATGCCGCCGCCAAGTTCGCCGGTGGCCCGCCTTTTCCCTTCTTTCGCTTCGTCCTCAGTGATGGGTCGCGTCCCGCTCTATCAGCGGGATTGCACCTATCTGATCTGAGTCTTCCACCCTTCACGCCCGTAGTGTCTCTCGAAGACATGAACTTCGGGGCTTTCCATCAGCGCACGTTCGTTTGAGCGGCGGCTGAGGCCTCAGCATTCACAGATTTTTAGCAGTACGATGATGAAAACTAAATTGATTTTAAGCCTTGCTCTGGCGGTGTTATCTCCCGGGCGCGGCGGGGCATTTCCAACCGGCGCCAATGATTCCCCTCGCAGGGGGGGCGAGGATAAAAGCAAAGAAGAAATCCGTCTTCCCGACGAACCCACGAATTCGGTCGTGATCTCAGCCCAGTTCATCGACCGCTTGCTTGATGAAGCCAGAACCAATAATCCGGCTCTGCGCGCCGCGAGCGCCCGCGTCAACGCTGCCGAAGCCAGCAGGGAATCGGTTCGGGTTTGGGAAGATCCCATGTTTAAATTCGGTGGTTCGACGGCCAGTCCACGCGGCTTCAAAGAATCAGAGGAAGGCAACATGATTTATGCGGCGGAACAAAAACTCCCCCTCTGGGGCAAACCCGAACTGGCTCGGCGAGTGGCGGGGGCGGCGGTTTCGACGCGGAGAGCCGAACTTGATTATCGCTCTCAGGTGTTGCGACGGGATCTTGCCAAGGGCCTTTTGGACTCCGCGCTGAGCGCGCGCGTGGTGGAGGCCGGGGCGCAGGACCTTTCCTGGTTGCAATCGACCGCCACAGCCGTGGAAAGCAAGTATCGCTCTGGACAAGCCTCCCTGGTCGAGTTGCTGAGCATTCAAAATGAGCAAGCCAAACGCACGGACCAATTGCGAACCGATCGGCTCAATCTCATGCACCAGTCCCTGGGACTCAATCGGTTGCTCAATCGTGATCTGCGCGCGTCGTGGCCATTGCTTGACTTACCCCCGGTTGCGCCGGCCATTAGCTATGATGAAAAACTGGTGAGCGTGGCTTTGAGGAATGAACCCCGGATCAAAGTCATGCAACAGGAAATTAAACAAGCCGACGCGATGGCGCAGATGACCAAACGCTCGCGGCTGCCAGACCTTACCTTTGGAATTGAAGGACGGCAATACAGCGGCGATGGGGGCTTCCGGGAGGGCATGTTCACCGTGGGTCTGAACGTCCCACTCTTTAACCGAGGCAAATACCGAAGCGACCTGCGCCGCGACCAGCAGAAATTGCAAGCGGCGGAAGATGACAGGGATGACCAGGTGTTATCGGTTCGCGAAGAACTCCATCATCTGACTATAGCCATGGACGCTGCCCAGCGCCGAGCGCTCCTTTACAGCGAAGAAATCCTTCCCCGGAGCGAGCAGGGCCTGACGAGCGCTTTGTCCAATTGGGAGTCCAATCGCGGGATGTTTCGGGACGTGCTGGAGGCGCGCCGGATGTTGCTCGACGCCCAACTCATGCAAGCGCGCGCGGTGGCGGAGCAGCACCAGATGATCGCCGATCTGTTGTTGGTTACGGGGCAGAATGATTTCATCATTTTGCAACACTCGCTCACGGAACCCAACCAGGGACCGGGCGAAAAAGGCAGTTCACCGAGCATTTCTCCTGCTCGAAAGCCCTAACGCAAATCCCATTATGAAAACACGCATGAAACAAAAACTCGAGTTTGGTTGGATTGCCGCAATCGCCCTTGCCGGCTTGGTATTGGGAGCCACTTCCTGTTCCAGGCCCAAGGCGGATTCCAAGCCGGCCGATGTGGACTATTACACCTGCACGATGCATCCCTCGGTGAAAAAGCAAAATCCCACGGATAAATGTCCTATCTGTTCAATGGACCTTACGCCCGTGAAGAAGAAAAGCGGAGGAGCGTCGGAGGGGGGGGGCGTAGAGCCTGGAGCGTCAGAGCGTCAGAGCGGCGCAGCGTCGAAGGACGCTCCACGCTCCACGCTCCCCGCTCCCGACGCTCCATACGATCCCAACGAGCGCCCCAGCGAATTCAACGTCCCCGTGGAGCGTCAGCAGCAAATTGGCGTCACCTATGCCACCGTTGAGAAGAAGCCGCTGCAACTAACCATCCGCACCGTGGGGCTGGTGGCCTATGATAAGCAACGCCATTGGGATTACGTCTCGCGAGTCGAGGGTTACGTAAAAGAACTCTACGTTTTCTCGCGAGGCGAGTTGGTGGAGAAAGACCAGCCTTTGCTGACGATTTACAGTCCAGAACTACTCACCACGCAGAATGAATTCATTGACCTGCTGCGGACGGGAGACGAGGCCTGCCAGAAAGCTGGCCACGCGATGTCGGAAAGCACAGAGCGGCTCCTCAACTCAGCCAAACAGCGCTTGCGCCTGTGGAACATCAGCGATCAGCAAATCAGTGAGATGGAAAAGAGCCGCAAGCCGCAGGAATATCTTGTCCTCCACTCGCCTTTCCGTGGCGTGGTGCAAGACATTGGCGTGGACCAGGGGCGCAAAGTTTCGATGGGCGACCACCTGGTGGATGTTGCCGACCTTTCCAGGGTTTGGGTCTGGGCCGATTTTTATCAAGAGGAGCTGCCATTGTTGCAAAAAGGTCTGGACCTCACCATCACGACCTCCTCCTATCCCGGCGAAAGGTTGAAGGGGAAGATCGTCGTTATTGATCCTTTCATGAACGATGCCAAACGGACGGCGCGAGTGAGGATTGATGTTGATAATCCCGAGCTTAAGCTCCGGCCCGACATGTATGTCGATGTGGAACTGGCAAGAAATATAGGGGAGGGACTCGTCGTGCCGCTCAATGCCGTCATGCTAACGGGTAATCGGAACGTCGCCTTCGTGGGGAAGGGTGGAGGGAAGTTGGAACCCCGCATCATTGAGTTGGGCCGGAAATACGGCGACGGCTACGAAGTGAAGTCGGGCCTGACGGTGGGGGAACGGGTCGTTAGTAGCGCTAACTTCCTTATCGACGCGGAGGCGAAGGTGCAGGGGGCTTTGAAGTCGTGGTGAGCGTGGTGGGCGCCAAAGCATCGGGAGTGCCCCGAAGGCGCAAAAATAATCCAGCCCAGGGCAACGCCCTGGGAATACGAACGCAAATGAATAAGCAGCCCTGAAAGGGCGAAACAAACAAAAACTTATGGCGCAATCTCTGGCAAAGCTCCTCGTCCACCTCATCTATAGCACGAAAAATCGCGAGCTGCTCCTGCCCGACAACATTCGCGACGAACTGCATCGCTACACAGCGGGCATCCTCAAAGAGTGGGACTCGCCGACCATACTCATCAACTCTGTCAAGGACCACGTACACATTCTCTTCTCACTATCGAAGAATCACGCAGTCAGCAAGATCGTGGAGGAAGCAAAGAAAGGAAGTTCGAAATGGCTCAAAACGAAGGCGTCCAGTCTGGCGAGTTTCCATTGGCAGAATGGCTACGGCGCTTTTTCCGTGAGTCAATCCGGTGTTGAGGAAGTGCGGAAGTATATCGCCAACCAAAAGGAGCATCATCGCAAGAAAGGTTTTCAAGAGGAGTTCCGTGAGTTTCTTAATCGGTATGAGGTGGCCTATGACGAGAAATATGTTTGGGATTGATCTATTTCGCCCTTTCAGGGCTGGGTCCATTTTGCGTTTTATCCCCAGGGCGTTGCCCTGGGCTGTATTGTTGCGGCCCCTTCGGGGCTTGGACTTCAACCCCGTGACTCCTGTACCGCTTCGGCGCGGCCCACTAAACTCGGTTGAATCATACTCCACGCACCACGCTCCTCACGCTCCCGACGCTCCCGACGCTCCCGACGCTCCCGACGCTCCTGACGCTCCCGACGCTCCTGACGCTCCTGACGCTCCCCACGACCCCCACGACCCCCAAAACCCCAAAGCATGAATCCCGAATCTCCACCCCCCGCAGAGGCCCCACGCTCCACCGCTCCCCCATGCCCCCCGTTCCTCCTTGAGCGCATTATCGACGCCAGCAGCCGCAACACGTTTCTCATCCTCATCCTAACTTTGTTTGGTATCGCAGGAGGAATGTGGGCGCTCTTAAGGACACCCCTCGATGCCATTCCCGACCTGAGCGACGTGCAGGTGATCGTTTACACGGATTGGGAAGGCCGTTCGCCCGATCTTGTTGAAGACCAAATCACGTATCCGATTTCTGCGCGGTTCATCGCCGCGCCCAAGGTCAAGTTTGTGCGCGGAGAGTCAATGTTCGGGAAATCGTTTGTTTATGTCATCTTCCAGGACGGCACCGACATCTACTGGGCAAGGTCTCGCGTCATCGAATATTTGAGCGCCGCCCGCGGAATGTTGCCCGAAGGCGTGAATCCCGTCATCGGCCCGGATGCGACGGGGGTGGGCTGGGTTTTTGAGTATGCGTTAGTGGACAAAAGCGGAAAGAACAGCCTTGCGGATTTGCGCTCATTTCAGGACTGGCATTTGCGCTACGCGCTGGAATCCGTCAAAGGGGTTTCGGAGGTCGCCCCGGTGGGAGGATTCGTCAAGCAGTACCAGGTGGATCTTGACCCAAACAAGTTGCTCGCTTACGGCATCCCGCTCAGTGATGTCGTCTCCAAAATCCGCATGTCCAACGCCGACGTGGGGGGGAAGATTTTTGAGGTGGGCTCGACGGAGTATTTCGTGCGCGGGCGTGGTTACATCAAGACCATTGCCGATATCGAGGATATTGCGCTCAAGGCCGTGAAGGGCACGCCGGTTTACATCAAGAATGTCGGCACGGTCCATCTCGGACCGGACATTCGCCGTGGCGTTGCGGAATTGAACGGCGAAGGCGAAGTCGTAGGCGGCATTGTGGTGATGCGCTATGGCGAAAACGCGTTGCGTGTCATCGATGGCCTCAAGAAGAAGCTCGAAGAAATCAAATCCTCTTTTCCAGAAGGAGTCGAGTTGGTGACGACCTATGACCGCAGTCAACTCATCCAACGCTCGATTGCCACCCTGCGCGAAAAGCTGATCGAGGAAAGCATCGTCGTGGCCCTCGTCTGCCTCATCTTCCTCTGGCACATCCGGTCGGCCCTGGTCGCCATCATCACCTTGCCGATTGCCATTCTGCTCTCTTTTCTGCCCATGTTCGGGCTGCACCTCACTTCCAATATCATGTCCCTGGGCGGAATCGCTATCGCTATCGGAGCCATGGTCGATTCGGCGATCATCATGGTGGAAAACGCGCACAAGTTTTTGGAGCATTTCCGTGAGGAGAACGGCCGCGACCCGACCAACCGAGAGCGAATTGAAGTCATCATTGCGGCGGCGAAGAGCGTGGGACGCCCGCTCTTTTTCGCGCTCCTGGTCATCACGGTTAGTTTCATTCCCGTCTTCTCGCTGGAAGCGCAGGAAGGCCGGCTCTTTCAGCCGCTGGCGTTCACCAAGACCTTCTCCATGTTCTTCGCCGCGCTGCTGGGCGTGACCCTGGTGCCGGTCCTGATGCTGATGGCCATCCGAGGCAAGATAACACCCGAGAAAAAAAATCCCGTGAATCGATTCCTGATCTGGGTCTATCAGCCCTTGGTGCATTTTGTGTTGCGCTTCCGCTGGCTCACCCTCCTAACGGCGCTCGTCATATTGGGTGTCACCGTTTATCCGTTCCTAAAGCTGGGCAAGGAGTTCATGCCGCCGCTCAATGAAGGAGACATCCTTTACATGCCCACGGCGGTGCCCGGCATCGCCATCGGTGAGGCGACAAAGATTTTGCAAATTCAGGACCGGATGCTGCGCCAATTCCAGGAAGTCGAAACGGTCTTTGGGAAGGCTGGACAAGCTGAGACCCCCACCGACCCGGCGCCCATCTCCATGGTCGAGACAGTCGTGAAGCTCAAGCCGCCCCAGCAATGGCGGGCCGGCATGACCTGGGAGAAACTCATCGCGGAGATGAATGAAAAAATCAAAACCCCCGGCATGGCCAACATCTTCTGGATGCCGATTCAAACGCGCACCGAGATGTTGACGACGGGTTTCCGTTCGATTCTGGGCATCAAAGTTTTCGGCCCCGATCTCGCCGCCATCCAGGACATCGGGGTGCGGATCGAAAAGACGTTGGCAGATTTTCCAAACACTCGCAGCGTGTTTGCTGAACGCACCACCGGGGGTTACTTCCTGGATTTTAATGTGAACCGGCAAGCCGCCGCCCGTTACGGACTGACCGTGGGCGACGTGAACGATGTGATCGAAACAGCCATCGGGGGCAAAACTATTGCGACGACCGTGGAAGGAAGGGAACGTTACCCGATCAACGTCCGCTACGCCCGCGATTTTCGCGAAGACCTTGACGCGCTCAAGCGCGTGCTCGTCGCCACGCCGATGGGTGAGGGGCCGGGCGCAGGAGCGTCCACGCGAGGCAACGCCGGCCAAGGCATGAACGCTCCGATGCCTCAACGGTCCGATGCTTCCACGGCCGCGCAAATTCCGATCTCGATGCTCGCGGACATCGGTTACAAGACCGGCCCTCCTTCAATCCGAACCGAGAGCGGGCAACTGGTGGGTTTCGTTTTCGTGGACATTACGACGAGTGACATTGAGGGCTATGTCCAGGCTGCCGCGAAACGAATCAATGAAGCGGTGCAGTTTCCGCCCGGCTACTACATCCAATGGGCGGGACAATTCGAGTACCTAAGGAGCGCCGAGCAACGCCTCAAAATCGTCGTCCCCTTTACGCTCTTGATTATCTTTTTGCTCATTTACCTGAACACCAAGTCGGCAGTGAAAACGGCCATCGTGCTCCTGGCGGTGCCATTTTCCCTCGTGGGGGCCTTCTGGCTCCTTTACCTGTTGGGCTACAACATGAGCGTTGCCGTTTGGGTCGGCCTCATCGCTTTGGCGGGTCTGGATGCGGAAACGGGCGTGGTTATGTTGCTCTACCTCGATCATGCGTGGGACAAATTTCGCGCGGCGGGCCGCATGAATTCCATGGTCGATTTGCAAGAAGCGGTCATCGAAGGGGCGGTGCAGCGGATTCGGCCCAAGATTATGACCATCTGCGCCATCCTCTTTGGACTTTTGCCCATTATGTGGTCGCCAACCACGCAGTCTGGCGCGGATGTGATGAAGCGCATCGCGGCGCCAATGATTGGCGGAGTGATTACCTCCGGCATCCTCGAATTATTACTTTACCCAGTCATCTACGTTCTCTGGCGCAAGCGGCATCTAATCCCGAAGGATTAAAGTCGATCAGTCGTCATTTCCTTAAAATGCTGTCCCGCTGGGCCCAGTCCGGGTTGGGGTGGGGATAATCCAGGTTGTAATTGAGCCCGCGGCTCTCTGGTCGTTGCAAGGCGCAGGCCACGATGAGCCCGGCCACGGTCGCGATATTGCGCAATTCCAACAGATCGCTTGTGACGGTGAAATCCCAATAATATTCCTGGATTTCTTCCTGCAGGTTCGCGATCCGTTTTTGCGCGCGCTGAAGGCGCTTATTGGTGCGGACAATGCCGACGTAATCCCACATCAACCGTCGAATTTCATCCCAATTATGAGAAACAACCACCATTTCATCCGCGTTAGGAGCATTGCCGGATTGCCAGGGTGGAATCGCTACCTTGGCATTCAAGGCGGGATGATCGATAACGCGCCCCGCGGCTCGATGCGCGCACACCAAAGCTTCTAACAGCGAATTGCTCGCCAACCGATTGGCTCCGTGCAAGCCGGTGCAGGCCACCTCGCCCACCGCGTAGAGACCGCCGATTTCTGTCGCGCCGCTGATATCGGTGAGGACACCCCCGCATTGATAGTGGGCCGCTGGAACTACCGGGATGGGCTCCTTGGTCATATCGAGGCCAAAGCGCAAGCAAGTCTGATAAATGTTCGGAAAACGCTCGATTAGGAACGGCGCGGCTTTGTGGGTAATATCCAGGAGCACGTGATCTGCCCCGCTTCGTTTCATTTCGCTGTCAATGGCCCGGGCCACCACATCGCGCGGAGCCAGTGATTTTAGGGGGTGATATTTGTCCATGAATTCCGTGCCTTCGACCGTTTTGAGAACGCCGCCTTCGCCGCGAACGGCTTCGCTGATCAGGAATGATTTTGCTTTAGGATGGTAAAGACAGGTCGGGTGGAACTGGATGAACTCCATATTCGCAATAGCCGCCCCCGCCCGATAAGCCATGGCGACGCCGTCACCGGTGGCGATGTCGGGATTGGTCGTATAGAGATAGACCTTGCCGCACCCGCCTGTGGCCAGCAGCACCGTGGAAGCGGCGAAGGTTTTTACTTCACCGCTGCTCTTTTCGAGCGCATACACTCCCACACAGGCGTTCGGGCCATCGCGGCCCAGCTTCTGCGTGGTGATTAGATCGATCGCGATATGATTTTCGAAGATCTGAATGCTCGGTTGAGCCGCGATGGCCGCCAATAAGGCTCGTTCAATTTCGCGCCCGGTGATGTCCTTGGCGTGCAGAATACGACGCTTGGAATGGCCGCCTTCCTTGCCAAGGTCGAGCTCACGCCCGCCGGAACTGGGGACTTCCCGCTCCGAAAATCGCATGCCCAATTGAATCAGCTCGTGGATTCGCGCCGGGCCTTCTTCAACGATGGTGCGGACAATCTCCTCTTTGCAGAGACCCGCGCCAGCCTCCAGGGTGTCGCGCACGTGCATCTCGAACGAGTCCTCTTTGCTCGTCACGGCTGCAATCCCACCCTGGGCATAATTGGTGTTGGACTCCGCCCGATCTTTTTTGGTGATAATCGCGACCCGCCCGCGGGAGGCCACTTTCAAGGCAAAGGAAAGGCCCGCGATGCCGCTGCCAAGGATCAGGTAATCGAAGGATTCAGGCGCCGTGCTCATGGCTTACAATGGGGCATTATCAATCAGCCGCGTCTTTCCAATGAATGCTGCCAAAGCCATGTGCGCGCCTCGCCGGACGTCAACGACAGGGCGCAAAGTCACAGGCTCGAAAAACTCGATATAGTCCACCCGGGCGGCCGGCTGGCGCTCGATAAAATCTTTCAGCCGCTTTTTCAAGATTCCTGCGGGCACGGGCCGTCGGGAGTTACGGATGGTTGCTTTGGCCTTTTGCAAAGCTTGCCAGAGCACGACCGCCTGGGTGCGCAAAGTGCCCGCCAGGTATTTGTTGCGCGAACTGAGAGCCAATCCATCCGGCTCCCGCACGGTCGGCGCAACCACAATCTTCACCGGAAAATTTAAATCGCGCGCCATGCGCTGGATGACGGCAGCTTGCTGAAAGTCCTTGGCTCCGAAAACGGCCACGCCGGGCAGCACGAGGTTGAAGAGCTTGGCCACCACCGTGGTAACGCCGCGAAAATGCCCTGGTCGCGCCGCTCCTTCCATCGTCTTGGACAAGCTCTCCTCAACCACATAAGTGGTGTAGGCGCCGGACACTTTCCCCGGGTACACCTGAGCGTCATTGGGAGCAAACACCACATCCACGCCAGCCTTCCGGCAAAGTTCCTGATCACGGCGGAAATCTCGCGGGTAACGACTCCAGTCCTCTTTCGGGCCAAACTGAGCCGGGTTGACGTAGATGCTGAGGACCACTACTCCTGCTTTGCCTGCGAGCCTGCGGGCCTCGCTGACCAGGCTCCAGTGTCCCGCGTGCAAGTAGCCCATGGTTGGCACAAAGGCAACGCGGATCTTTTCCCCGCGCCATCTCAAAGCCAATCGTTGCATTTCGGCAACCTCAGTGATTATTCTCACGTTGGGTTGTCTTAGCCGCAAAACTCCCAAGAAACAAAGTTTTTATTCGATCGCAGGTGAAACAGATGCACGCAGATGGGCGAAGCAGGCAGCACGATAGACTACAAAAGTGCCGCAGGAACGCCTGGGTCTGGTTACTGCTGGCACTGGCGACTTCCTCGTGCGCGTCGCTTCGGTCATCACCTTCCCCCCTCAGCCGTTATGAGTATCAGCAAGCGGAGATGGGTGTGCCGTTCCGCATCGTTCTGTATGCCCCTGACCAACACACCGCCGACCTCGCCTCAGAGGCGGCGTTCGGGCGCATCAAACAACTCAATGACATCATGAGCGATTACGACATGGAAAGCGAATTGAGCAAACTCTCGCGCACCTCGGGTCAAGGGCAGGAAATTTCTGTCAGCCACGATCTATGGCTCGTGCTGAAGCGAGCGCAAGACTTGGCGGAACGTAGTGGCGGGGCATTCGACATAACTGTCGGACCGCTTGTGAATCTCTGGCGCAAGGCGAGGCGCGAAAAAAAGATGCCCGACCCGGCACGGCTCGCGCAAGCGCGTCAATCAGTCGGTTACACCCACATGCGCCTCGACCCAAAACGACGGGCAGTGGAATTGCTCGCGCCGGACATGCGGCTCGATCTGGGCGGCATCGCCAAAGGTTATGCCGTGGATGAGGCGGTGAAAGTTTTGTGGCAACTTGGCATCCATCGCGCATTGGTTTCCGGAGGAGGCGACATGGCCGTGAGCGACCCGCCTCCGGGACGGAAGGCTTGGCGCGTCGAACTTCCCCCGCTGGATGCGAGTAATGCGCCGCCGACTCGCTTTGTTCTGTTGTCACATGCGGGTCTCGCGACCTCGGGCGATTTATTTCAACGCCTGGAGATCGATGGAAAACGTTATTCCCATATCGTTGATCCGCATACTGGCATTGGGTTGACCGATCACAGCCTGGTTACCGTTATCGCACCCGATTGCATGACGGCCGACAGTCTAACCAAAGTAGTTAGCGTGCTCGAGCCGGAGAAAGGAGTGAGGTTCATCGAGGCCACCCACCAGGCGGCGACGCGCGTCGTGCGCAAACCGGGTGAAAACATCGAAATTTACGAATCGATGCGATTCCGCAGCTATGACGAGAAGGCTCCGCGGAAATAGGGTTGCCGTGCGCGCGGATTGGAGCGCCCCGGATTGGCCTTGGCCAATTTCCGGAACTTTATCGCGCCGCTTCTCTAATGGTTTCTCCGCAACCGAAAGAATTTGTTGCCGTTACCCAAGGGGACGGTGGCAATAAGTTTCTCTCCTGAACTGGCAACCGGCGCGCCAGAGGGCGACCAACTCGATGGGATGCTCAGGCTGGTTGTTTCTTCCAGCGCGAAGGAAGCGCAAGCTTGCGGCCAGGAGATGACAACATTGGTCCCTTGCTGCGTGATGCTGAGAAGAGGGGAGGTATCAAATACCGTTAGCAGCGCCTCTGTGCTGTTGGTCGAACCCACTGGATTACTCACGACCAGTGAGGAGTCTTGAAAAAAAACACCGCATTCGCTATTTGCTAAATTTTTCGCCCCCCTCTTTTGTCCGCCCATGATTTTGGTGGCAAAAGGACGCTTCTGTGGTAGAGTTCCCGAGTTCCACAATGAGCGTTAGCGGCTGTGGAAAACGAGAGGCACACTTTCCACCTCGCGCCACCCAGACAACATCCGAAAACAGTAGGAACCGCCCCACATATAACTGCGATGAAGTTTATCAGAAGACGATTTTGGCAAGGCACGCTCGCTTTGCTCATGCTCGCCTTTTCTCAGATGCCTCTCTCACTTCGCGCAGCCACCACGAACGCAGGCACTTTTATTGAAGAAACCATCGGTGGAACTTGGAACGAAGCGGTCGGTCTGACGTTTAGCGCCACCGGACAGATGTTTGTGTGGGAACGGGGTGGCCGGGTATGGGCAGTCGATAACGGCGTTAAGCAAAGCCAGCCTCTCATTGACATCAGCGACGAGGTGGGTTCGTGGCATGATCACGGACTAATGGGTCTCGCCTTGCACCCGGATTTTCTGAACAACGGCTACATTTATCTCCTTTATGTGGTGGACCATTATTACCTGGCCAACTACGGCACCCCGAAATACAACGTGAGTTCCAATGAGTACTTCCGGGCAACCATTGGTCGAATTACCCGTTATACGGCGCGCAGCGCGGATGGTTTCCACAGCGTCGATCCTAACAGCCGTTTGGTTCTGCTGGGAGAAAGCATTGATGCTGGGTTTCCCATTTTGTACACCTCTCATGGGCTTGGTTCCCTCATCTTCGGTGAGGATGGCACTTTGCTGGCCTCTTGCGGGGATGGCGGAACTCAAAAGGCCGCCGACATGGGCAGCGCCTCAGGGACTTATTACGCCCAGGGAATAGCCGAAGGCATCATCCAGCCAAAGGAAAACGTGGGCAGCTTTCGCGCGCAACTGACCACTTCGTTAGCGGGCAAAATCCTTCGCCTCGATCCGGCGACCGGCGATGGCGTTCAAAGCAATCCCTTTTACGATGCGGCCCATCCGCGCGCCGCCCGCTCGCGCATCTGGGCGCTTGGCTTGCGGCAGCCTTTTCGGATGACGGTTCGTCCAGGCACGGGCAGCCACCTGCGCAGCGATGGCAGGCCCGGCGTGCTTTACATTGGCGATGTAGGCTGGCTGACGTGGGAGGAGTTGGATGTCTGCGACCGGCCCGGGCTGAACTTTGGCTGGCCTCTCTTTGAAGGTTTGGAAGCGCAGCCGCTCTTTTCCAGTGGCAATGGAGCGAATCAGGATGCCCCCAATCCGCTCTTCGGCGTGGCGGGTTGCGCTCAGCAGTTTTTCTCTTTCCGCGACCTGGTCAAACAAGCCACGTTGGGGACCGTTTCCTGGCCCAATCCATGCGATCCATCGCAGCAGATTCCGAACACGATTGATAGGTTTGTCCAAACCCGGCCAGTCATCGACTGGAAACAACCGGGCGGCCCGGCGCGAACGGGAATTTTCACTGGCACAAATGCCGGCGTGATCAACATCGGCGCCAGCGGCTCTCCCGTTTCTGGACCGCAATTTTCCGGCAACTGCTCGATTGGTGGTGTCTGGTACACTAATACCGATTTTCCAGCCATCTATCGCAACACTTACTTCCACGCCGATTACGGCAAGCGGTGGATCAAAAACCTGGTGTTCGACCAGAACAACGCCCCGGTTCAGGTGCGCGATTTTTCGACGAATGTCGGTGGGATCGTTTTCCTGGCCACGCATCCCATTGAGGGCGGGCTGTATTACATCAGTTGGACTTCGACCCTGCGCAGGATTCGCTATTTGGCGAGCGGGAACCTCCCGCCCACCGCGCTGGCCTTACAGGACAGGAATTACGGCCCAGCCCCGTTAACGATTCACTTTACGGGCAGCAACTCGATCGACCCGGAAGGGCTTCCGCTGACCTATCAATGGGACTTCGGCGATGGCTCTGCCGCCAGCACCAATGCCAACCCTGTCCACATGTTCGATGCGCCGGCGGGCGTCCCGACTCGCTATGACGTTACTCTTCAGGTGATCGATTCTGGCGGCCTCACCAATGCGGCGGCCCTGATTGTCTCTGTCAACAATACGCCTCCAGCCGTCACCATTACCAGTCCGATTAATGGCAGCTTGTATCCCACGACCACCGAGACCACCTATAACTGCGCTGCCCTGATTAGCGATGCCGAACAAGACGCCAGCCAGCTCAATTGCGTCTGGCAAACGATTCTTCACCACAACAACCATACCCACAACGAGCCCCTGGACACCAATTGCGCCACCACCACCGTCCTCGCTCCCGTCGGCTGCGACGGCGAAACTTATTTCTACAGCATAATTCTTACGGTTACCGACGCCGCCGGCCTTTCGACGACCAATGAGGCCAGGCTCTATCCCAATTGCAATGTCGTGGCGCCTTTTATCGGCATCACCTTTTCTTCGGCTCCCCAAGTGTCTTTGCAATGGAACGCATCCGCTGGAAAGACTTACCGGGTGCAATACTCCAGCGATCCATCCACAAATGTTTGGGACAACTTGGGCAGCGATGTCCTCGCCACCAATTCCACGGCTTCGGTTACGGACGGGCCCGCTCCTTTTCGCCAGCGTTTCTATCGAGTGCTTCTGCTATATTGAGTGGAGCGAGATGCCGGATGCGGCCCCACGAAACGGGCATCCCTCCCCATGGACCTCGTAGCAGCCGAGGTGACTCGGCTCACTATTTTGCCGGGAAAGATCAGAGCCGATTCACATCGGCTGCTACGGACCTAATTCGCCAACACAAAACGATAGAAGCGCTGGGGGTTAGAGCCGAGTTGATCGTTAACAGTGGCGCTGGTTCCGCTAGCCACCATGTTCCCACTGAAGGGCGACCAGACCGCTTCCTCGAGGTCGTTTTTAAACTCTACCCGATAGGTCTTGCCAGGGAACGTGGCGAAGGTCAACGAAAGTTTGCCATTCGACAAAACCAAGGTGGGAGGCGGCGGGGGCGGGTACACAAACACACGGAATTCCTGCGCGGCACTCAACGGCGGGGCGCCGTTGTCCGTGACGCGCACGGCGAGGATGTTAGTGGCGGGCGCTTGCTCGGGCAAGGGCGTCCAGGAGAACAAACCGCTGTTAGCATCGATCCCGGCGCCAGACGGGAAGCCCGGAGCGAGACTGAACGTCAGCGTTTCCGGCGGGGACTCCGGGTCCGTAGCAGTGGCGTAAAAGGCCACGCTCTGCCCGG
The DNA here is from genome assembly GCA_038228235.1 of Verrucomicrobiota bacterium. GTDB lineage: Bacteria > Verrucomicrobiota > Verrucomicrobiia > Limisphaerales > JBBRPK01 > JBBRPK01. The sequence goes on along the minus strand of JBBRPK010000030.1, from coordinate 29,207 downwards.
CAAAGACATACTGGTCGCTGATTGGTGTCACCACTGGCGGCAAGTTGGAGAAACAAGGGTTGGACGCTCTCGGCGTGGGGGTGGAAAGAAAGATGATATTCTGAGAGCCGTCCGGACAACGGCCCATGCTGACATCGTTGGTTTGCGCGCCGAAGGTCACCTGATCCAATGTTGCGCCATCTGCATCATGCAATCCGATGAGCGTCCCGCTTTTCGAAAGGCGGAAGTTGACGTGAAGATCGCTGCTGTTGGGGTCATTCGCGCTCGTAAGTTTATCGGCCCAGACCAGCAAATGGCCCGCTGGCGGAATGCTGTAGCCGGGGGGAATTCGGAACTCGAACTGATTGGTGGCGGTGTGGCTGAGATAAGCGCCGCTGAGGTCGGCGGCGCTGGCGCCGGCATTGTAGAGTTCAAACCAGTCGTCATACTTGGCGTCCGCCGGATTGATAATGGTTTGGGAATTGTTGGCCATCCATTCATTGATGAAGACGGAAAGCGGCGGGCCGCTGGAACTGTTAGTTGCGCCCGGAGTGACGACGCGAAAGATGCCACGCCCGGATACGTTTCCGTCCGGGTAATCGCCGTAGGAAGTTCCGGCGATGGGCACGTTATAGTTTAAATAGTCGATGATGGCAGCGCCAGATCCGTTAGTTTTGGACAGAGCCAGCGAACCCGATACCGGGGCAATGGCGAAAGAAGTGTGCAACTCGGTATTAGTCGATTCGCCTGGATTGCCATCCAACCACACAAGCAGGAATTGGCCGCCGCTGATCATGGTATTGCTGGGAAAAGCCCAGAGGGCGAGGTCCGCATAATTTGTTCCCAGGTAGCAGCCCGTGAGGTCAAGGGGGGCGGCGCCGCCATTGTAAAGCTCAACCCAAGGGCTATGATGGCCGAACCGATCGGTGGGACCGGTGATGTTATCAGGCTGGATTTCGTTCAACCAGACCGGAGGAAAGGGTGGCAGGGAGGCGCGAGCGGAATTAGGAGCGCCGGGCGTGTAATGGCCGGCGCCGTTTGTGGCTGCCTGAAGGCTGACCGCGCTTACCAAAGTCGAACCCGGAAAGGTTCTGAGATAGAGATTGGTCCCGGCTGCGCCAGGACGGTACCAAAAACTCAAAGTGCAATTGACGTTCGAGACGGCGGCAGGAAGGCCCTGGCGCAAAGTGGTCGCCAGACCCGTTCCGCCACTGGCGGCCACCACGTGCAGGCTGCTGTTGCCGGAATGCGCGAACACCGAAGTTATGGCGGTATTGGTCATGTTGTTGGGGACGATCCATGGACCGCTCAAGGGTGATTCGAAATCCCCGTTTTGAATCACGTTGACGCCCGCTAAGGGGCCAGAAACGGGCACGAGAGCGACCTCATCGAGATAGGCATCCCCGGCCGAGTTGAGGTAGATGAGGAAGTTAGTCCCGCTTGCGACGCCGGAGACGGTGATCAAATGCCAGTTGTTGGATTCCTTAACGCCCCCGAACCAGTTGGCGACACGTTGGCGGTCCTGTGCGGGGTCGATCAACTGCAAGGAGAATCCGCCGGCATCAGCGCCGGAGGGCCAAGGCGCATTCGAGGAATAGGTTACCTGGTCCACCAATTGGTCCGGGCCAGGCGCGTCCGGCCGTGCCAGGGTGAGCGTGCCGCCATCCGGCCCAAGGACCCCATGGAAAACGTCAAAAACCGGAGTGGCCGAACCGTAAGCCCTGGCGAACGCGGCGCGGTCCTGCGCTAGAACAAGAAAACCACCCGGAGCCAGCAGGCTGCCGGGAGGGAAAGTATAGTTCAGAGCTGAGAGCCGCCAATCTGAGAGGTCAAAGCTGAAGGCGGTGGCGGTGTTATACAATTCGACAAATTGCGCGTTGGTCACCACAGGATTGTACATGATTTCATTGATCACTATTCCCCCTTGCGGAGAAACAATAGGATTGGTGTATGTGACCATGATAGTGGCGGCGAGACTGGCCAGCGCAGTGCCCGAGAGATTAAGGCCCTGAAAGACGAGCGCATTGGTTGGGCCCGCCAGCGCCAGGCGCAACTGCCAGCCGGTCACCGAAGTCCAGGTGATGGGATAGAGTTCGCCGTTCACGGTAATGTTTTTGACTTCGACCGGGGCAGTCCCGGAAAAAGTCATCAGATTATTGCCGACGCTGAGGTTGTTAGGCCCACTGACCGCGAAGGGAACATTGGCTACCCCCTGGTTGGTCAAGGCAGTGAGTAGCGAGTTGTGCATGGTGGCAATCCAGCTCTTGAGGCCCCCGGGAGCGCCCGGATTGGCGACACTCACCCCATACGAAGCGGTGGTAAGGCCGTTGGCCACAAAAGCGGCATATTTGGCGTCGAGTTCAGGATCGACGTAGGTGTTGTTCATCGGCCCGCTGGCAATCTCCTTGAAGGCCCGCAAATAGGCGCGCAAATAGGGAGGGTAAGTTTGGAAGGCGGACATGACATTGTCACCCGTGACGGTGAAGAGATTATTGCCATCCGGCCCCCAGGAATAGCCACCTACTCCGAGGGTGATGTTCCAGTCCCACTTCAGCACTGTCCATTTTCCCTGAAGCGGTTTGTAACAATACATATTCCAGGAGGCTCCTCGCAGGAAGGAGTCCCAGTCGCCGGTCGCATGCTCGATGGCAGCGAGGCGCATCCATTCCTCAGTATCCACTTCGGCCTCCATGTTGGCGTAATAAGCAGGGGTGTTGACCGGTGTGTTCGCCGCATCGACCAGGTTATAGACGTTGGTGTAGTTGCTGGCGGAGTCGGCAAACTGCCGCATCCAGTAAATCCACCTGTAACGAGCAAGCTTGTGTTGGTTCGGCACTCCATTGATCGTAGTGGGGTACTCGTTGAGGGTGCAGGCCGCCATTCCGGCAAAATTCATGTAACCGTTGGGCTGCAAGGCAGTGTCCCCTTCGAACCAAACATTATTCTTATAAAGAAACCCGTTATTGTCATTGGGCCAGTGCTGCTTGATGAAATCTCCGCCCGGGGTCTGGCTGTCCTCCATCAACGGGCCGTGCCGGTTTCCATTGACGTACAACACATAAAAACGCCGGTAGTTCCAGGGCAGCCCAAGTTGGCGCGCCATCCAAAACGACGTCTGCTCGCGTTGCAAGGTGGCGTCGTCAAGCGTGCCGTTGCCCGGCACGTGCTGCTTGTTGAAGGAGGTGGTGCCGAGCATTTGGTCGTCCGCAGGCATGTTCCAATGCTGCCCCCCAAGCGTCGTGACGGGCGAGCCGAGATACTGGTGGTATGGGCTGCCGGCGTACCGGCCAACCCAGTTGTAGATGATGCGCCCGCCCCCATCCACAAAAGTGCCATCGTGGCCTTCATTGCTCACTCCGCCCAGACTGGCCCAGCGATTGATCCAATTCTGAGTCATGAAGACGTGATAGTGTCCAAAGCTGCCGGTGGGAATCGTGTCGCCAAACATCACCACGCATTCGCGCGGCCACCCCGAATTGTCCTTCAAATCAGCAGGAAAGAGGCTCGCCGCACCGAAGGAATCCTGGGCCTGCACGAGAAAGGCCACCACCGTGCCGGCTGACTGCGCCGGAATGGTGGCGCTATAAAGCCCGTCACCCCTCACAGCATCGCCCCCCGTGCCGTCATCTACCATCGGCACGTGGATGTAAGTGGGCGTGGGGTTGACCGCCGTATCAAGCCGATAGAGGAGCGCCGGCTGAAAGCCGCTTGGATCATGAAACCGAGCCGTGACAACGACCGGTTGGCTGGCTGACGGAAGTGGCGGGGAGTGTTTGACCTCGTAAATGGCGGGTCCAGTGTTAGTGACATAACGGCTATTTTTCACGCCGGGCGTGCCGAGATTGGCGGGCACCGGCATGGCCCCGCTCAATTCAATCCAGTTCCCCCGCACCCGCATCAGAATTTCCGGCCAGCCATGCAGCCAGCGGGCCTTCATGCGCAACGTCGCAGTGGTGCCGGCCCCCAAACTGGTGTTATTGAGCGTGCCCTGAACGCTGTTGAAGAGTGTCCATACCCCGTCACTGGAGCGAAGGTGCAGGGAGTGGCTGCTCAGGTAGCCTCCGAGACTGGTTTCGAGGCTGGAGCGGATGTGATCGCCTTGCGCCGTCCAACCCGTCAGCCCGGTCTCAAAATCGGGGTTAGTGATATAATTGGCGCCGCTGGCGCCTGGGCGCAGTTCGACGTTATCGACGAGGCACTCGCCCACATCGAGCAGTCCGATCTGCACCAGGTCAATAGGGCCATTGTTGTAGTTGCCGCCATTGTCCAGCACGCCGGTAAATTCCAGGTTGGTCCACGATGCTTTGCTGGTTTCGTCGCTATCCCCCCAGTTATAGGCTAAACGATGGTTAGTGTTCGGATTGAGTAATTCCAAGCTGCTCCCGCCGCCATGCGCCCATTGCCCCCAGCGGCCGCCGGCGCTGAAGGTGACCTCGTCTTCGACCACATGAATCACATTCGTCGTCAACGCTCCGTGGCTGTTGGTGCCGGTCAATGGCTGAGGCATCGCCAGGGCAATGCGCCCGCCTTTGTGGGGCAGCTTGCCGCTGAAGTTGCCCACCGTGTTTCCGACGTTCAGGTTCGGATAGTGCGAGAAGAGGTTGGCCGCGTTTCTGGCCACCACAAGGTAACCTCCGGGGGCCACGACGGTGTTGGTTGGAAACACAAAGGTGATACCGCTAGCGAAGGTCCACCCGCCAAGGTCCATCGCGTTAGCGCCCTTGTTATAGAGCTCAATATACTGGTCATCGTCGTTGCCGGAGATGGGGGCGTACATCAGTTCATTGATCACGATGTCTCGAATTAAAATACCGCTGTTGGGGGCCGCGGGAGTTCGGGCGGCGAGCGGGAAGAATTCCGCCGCTCCATCCGGCCAACGCCCGTAAGCAGCCCCGTCGGCCTGGGAATCAAAGCCTACTGCGTCAATCACGTGGCTGGCGTCGGGGTTTTTGAGAAAGAGGGTGTTGCCCCCGGCGCCAGGACCGAAGCCGAGTTGGTTTTCGTCGAAGGCCACAAAACCTCGTGGAGGGATGTGAGTGCCGGCCGGAATCAGGAACCGGTTGACCGCCGGATCGTCGGTCAGAATACATCCGGAAAGATCATTCGTCTGATTGCTGTGATTATACAACTCGATGTAAGGGTGGACCGACGGGTTCTCCGAGTGTGCGAAGATCTCGTTAATCACGACATTACGCAATGGACTCGGACGATATGCCTCCGGGCCGCCTGGAGATCCGCCGACTATTTCACTGATTCCCCACGCCCGCTCGTCGGCTTCGCCATACGATGGGTGCGCCAGTACCAGGGAGTGTCCGGTGCCGTCGGCGGCCACTGGCCAGGGCGATGCATTCTGAAAGGGAATCGCCAGCAGAATTGTGCCTTGTTTGTCGCTGAGAGTGAGGGACCCTTTTTTCTTGAAGGAACCTGTGTAGGGACCCGTCACATTGTTGATATTATAAACACTCTGAATATCAGCGGGTACCGCAGCCACAACCAGGAACGCGCCACCCGCCAGGATAGTGTTTGTGGGGAAGGTGAAATTGATGTCGCCTGAAATGGTGTGACCACTGATGTCCTCGAAGAAGGGGTTTGAATTATAAAGTTCGAGGTACTCGATATTCCTGCCGTCTAATCGCGGGGCCGGTTTGTACATTATTTCCGAGATCACCAGACCAGTCCGCCGAGAACAAGGTCCCAGCGGCTCGAAAGGCAGCGTCAGCGACCCCACTGTGCCCCCCACAACGGGGCCGAAGTCTCGAAACTGCGCGACCGCCGCTACGCTGGGATTATGGCTGGTAACAGCATAGCCAATGTAAACCCCGCCAATCGTAAGCGCCACTGAACCCAGTGGAACCCAATTTTGGCCATCCACGCTTCCATAACCATTGAACTGGCTGCCTACGCGCTGCAGCCGCAGCCAAGTCAGCGGATAATTCACCGGAAAGGCGCCCGAAACGCTGGGAGTGGCCCCGCCGCTCGCCCGTGCCTCGAAGAAACAACCTGCCAAAGTCGGGGTGGCAACCATGGCGGCAAATCTGCTGCCCGGATCGAGTGTTTCGCGCGCCATCAAGCCTGCTTTGGCCCACGGATCTGTCGGCGTTAAGCCCTGCACGCGCACCTTTAAATCAAAATCGCCCGAACGCAATTGGTAGCAATACTCAAATTGATCCGCTGCCCCGTCAAAGCCCAGCCCGCCGCCGCCAACATCATCGCCATTTGTCAAAACGGTAAGCGATCCCGGCGGGATGGCGCCGCCGATATTGACGGGCGCGAAATCTGTGGCGGTAAATGTCAATTGGGAGTTTGGGGCAATGGTATTGGGGTGGCTGGCCAGATCCCGGACCTGGTTTACCGTCAGCGTGTAATTACTGCCTAAACTAAGGGGAGAGGTCACGAGCAGAACAGTCCGGGGATCGGCCAAAATCGCAGCGGAAATTGTCACATTGCCATTAAGGGCATAGTTGTTCAAGTTCGTCGCCGAGGCCGCCTCAATCCTCTCGGAGAAACCCACCACCACGTTAGTCAAACCCGCATTATTCGCGGCGAGGAGGGTTGGCGGCGTGGTATCTGCCACGACGGTGAGGGTTGCGTAGGCGCTCCGGACCACTCCCACCGAATTAGAGATGACGCATCGGAAGGTCGCCCCGCTATCGCTCAGGGACGCATTCAAGAGGGTGAAGGTGGCGTTAGTAGCGCCGGCAATGTTAGTCGCGCCCCGTTGCCACTGGAAATTCGGTGGAACAATGTTGGATACCCCAACCGTGAAAGCGGCCATCGTGACTTCGGGCACCGTGAGGTTGGCAGGTTGAGAACTGATGGCCGGCATCTGATCAAGCTGCATGCGAGCCGCTGGGATTGGTTCCTCGATGACTCCATTGGGCAATTGCCAGCGCACCGCCAGATTGTAACCTCCGTTGCCGTTCTCCATGATCGCTTCGGCATAATAGCGTTTCCCGGCCAGCAGTGGAATCAGCGCCGATTTTTGGTTGGCCTCCTTAGTCCATTCCCTCGAACCGGTCCAGGTGGCTACAGAGGCGACCAATCGCTTATTGGCAGGCTCTTCATCGATGCTGAGAAAAAGGGCCGAGTTGTCATCGCTGGCAATCCAAAAAGTGTAATTGCCATCCGCCGGCGGGGTCAGGAAGGTGCGCATCCGCTGGCCAAACCAATCGAAACCGCTTCCGGCTTCAGCTTCAAAATTGGTAAAAATGGTGGTGTAAGCGGAATTGGGATTGTTCGGCCAATTGGGATTAAAGGTGCTATTGGTGAGAATAGCCAAAGTATTGCCCTGGCTCGGATCCAATCCTGTCCAGAGCTCACGGTAAATCCCCAAAGTCTGAGCCTGAAGTAACGGCAGCCAACCGGCCCCTGCGGCGAGCAAGCAAATGGCCACAACATGCCTGAAAAAGAAAAAGTATCTCATGATGAATCACCTTAAAGTAGCTTAGGATATGCCAGAGCACAACCGGCCCTACGGCTCGTGGCCTTATTAATTTACCTGCAGGATCCGGTAGAAGCGCTGGACCCCTGCGCTCGCGGTGTCTGTGAAACTGGCTTGGGAGCCGGCCGCGACTATATTCGTTCCGGGGTCGGTCCAATTCTTCGTTGTCAGAGAATCGGCGTACTGAACGTGATAAGTCTTGCCCGCAAAGGTCTGCCAGGTGAGCGTGATCGACCGGTTGGTGGATTGGGTAATGGCAGAAATCCGCGGTGCGCCCACCACCACCACTGCGAAGGCCTTTGTATCGCTCAAAGGCGGAGAGCCGTTGTCCGTGACCCGCACCGTGATAGTGTTAGTGCTCGACGTTTGGGATGGCGCAGGCATCCAACTGAAGACTCCGCCGGGTGTAATATGAGCGCCGGAGGGAGCGCCCGAATCGAGGGTGAAAGTCAGGATGTTGCTCGGGACATCCGAGTCGGTGGCGCGGGCGGTGAAGCTGAGCAAATCGCCCGCATTCACAGTCTGGTTCGTGATGGGAGAGAGCATCGGCGCGCCGTTCACCTCGGTGACCACGAGGGTAAATGAATCCACTGCGCTGAGGGAAGGAAACCCATTGTCGGTGACCCGGACCACGACAAGATTGGTGCTCGGGCCCTGCGCTTCACTTGGGGTCCAGGCAAAGGTGCCGTTGGTGGGATTGATACTGGCTCCGGGTGGAGCGCCCGGATCAAGGGAGAACGTTAGAATGTTTGCTGGCAAATCCGGGTCAGTAGCTGTAGCCACGAACGAAAAGGGAAGGTTTTCAGGGATTGTCTGATCGAAAAGCGGATTCAACGCCGGGGCCCGGTTCACCTCGTTGACGGTAATGGTGAAGCTTCGGGCGTCGCTCAGCCGCGGGATGCCGTTGTCAGTCACTCGAATGGTGATTGGATAGGTCCCTGGACCCTGGGCCTCCGTGGGCGTCCAGTTGAAAATGCCACTGGCGGCATTGAGGGTTGATCCTGGCGGGGCGCCGGGATCCAGGCTGAAGCTTAGTGTGTCACCCGCATCGGAATCCGATGCGCTGGCTTTGAAGGTGATCGAACTCATTTCGTTCGCGGTCCGGTCGTTAATAACCGAGAGCACGGGCGCAGAATTGCTGGTGGCTTGGAAGACATTGGCCGCCCGGGGCGTGGGATTAGTCATAAAATAAATGGCGGAATCGCCATCCGGCCAGCGGCCCTGGCTGATATCGCTGTATTGAGGACCGAAGGTCACGGAATCCACATTCGTCCCGTTAGGAGCGTACAGTCCAATGAAATCACCCGTCTTGCCCAAGTGAAAGTTGATGTGGAGATCCGGGCTGCTCGGGCTGTTTTGATTTGGCTCCTTGTCCGCCCAAACCAAAAGATAACCATTAGCTGGAACCGCGTAACCAGCCGGGATGAGAAACTTTCCAGTATTGGTGGCGTTGTTGCTCAAGGTGTAACCGGTCAGATCGACCTCAGCGCCACCGGCATTATATAATTCGAACCAATCATCAAACTTGCCATCAGCCGGATCGACCAAGGTGCTCGTGTTGCCAGCCATCCATTCATTGATGCGGATTGGCACCGCTGGGTAAGCATTGGTGTTAGGAGCGCCGGGCGTGGCAAAATAGAACCTCTGCCGATGGATGGGATTGGCATCTGGAAAGGCTCCAAAGGACCGGTCAGCATTGACGAGATTGTAATTGAGGTAATCGACCAGCGTCGAACCGTTCCCGCTCAGTTGGGTGAGCGCTACCGAGCCACTGACGGAAGGAATGGTGAAGCTGGCATGCAGTTCGTTGCTGAGCGATGCTCCCGGATTGCCATCCAGATATACCACCATGAATCGGCCGGCGCCCACAACGGCGTTCGAGGGGAAAGGCCACTGGGCGAGGTTCGAGTAATTGTTGGCAAGATAATAGCCGCCGAGGTTGATGGGAGTTGTCCCGCTGTTGTAAAGCTCGACCCAGGGTGAATGTTGGCCGAGGTGATCAGCGATGGTTGTAACGTTATTCGGCTGGACTTCATTGAGCCAGAGCAGCGGAAAGGGGGGCAGTGATGTCAGCACCGAATTGGGCGCGCCCGGGGTGAATTGCGCGGAGAGCGAGTTGGGCACCGTGCTCAGGCTCAGACCGAAGGCGATGTCACTGCTGATGTTGGTCCATTGATGCACTTCGGCCGCCATGACATTGTCCCCTTGAACCAAATACGTGGACGGCAGGAGAAAGGGGCCTTCTGGGTGGGCTTGGCTGATGGTGCGGACGCCATCGAGCGTTGAGTAGTGGATTGGCCCATTGGGCATGCCGAGGCGGAAAATTTCGTGGCCATTAAGGTAGAATGCCGCCCCGTCGTCGATCACGGTTTGGAGTGATAACTCAATGCCTGAAAGACCGCCGGAATAATTGAAGTGGGCGCGAAAATAGTAGGTGGGAATCGACAAGCCCGCAGTGCTATTGTTGGTCAGCGCCACTAACGTATTGAGGGGACCACCTGTAATGTTTTGCGGGGTCGTGCTGTGATAGAAGATGGCCGGACTGGAGTTGGACCAGTTCAGGACGGAGTCGTCGTAGGCCGGACTTGTCCAGTTGATTCCATCGAGGTTGTCGATCTGGTTGTAGGTCCAGGCTTTGTCCATCACGATCAAGCTTTGCGGCGGGTTCGAGAGAACGGTCGTGACAGCGGTCCAGTTCGCCACCCGGCGGTTGTCCTGGGCCGGATCAATTAGTTGCAGGGAAGGCCCGAAACCATCGGCGGCAGCCGGCCACGGAGGGCTCGATTGGTAACTCACCTCATCGATGACCACATCCTGCGCGGGGGTGCCGCCGGGCTGGACCAGCTTCAAGCTTTCCCCTTTCGGATCCAAACTTCCCGCGTAAACCCCTGCAATCGGTATGGCATTGCCGTAAGTTTTGGCGAAAACCACCGGGTGTTTCACGACTACCAGGAAGCCGCCCGGCAAAATAATGGTCCCACCCGGAAAACCAAAATCGGCCCCTTCAAGCCGGAAATTGGAGAGATCAAAGGCGTTGATAGTTGAGGAATTGTAAAGTTCCACAAACTCAGCATCCACCACGATGGGATTGTACATTATCTCGTTGATCACAACGCGCCCCAGGGGCGTTTCGGCAGAACCGGTGTAATTAATCGTGAGGGTGGCGGCCGCGCCGCTCACGAGTTTGCCTTCCCGATCCAGTCCCTGGATCGAGAGAGTGTTGTTGCCACCGGAGAGGGCGAACTGAAGGCTCCAACTCGCCAGATCGCTCCAGATTAGAGGAAAGGCCACCCCGTTGATCACGATGGTTTTGACTTCCACCGGAGCAGTGCCGGTGAGGGTGACGAGATTGTTATTGGTGTTAAAACTGGCGGGGCCATTGACGACGAAGGAGGCGTTGCCGTTGGCGGAGGCGATTTGGGAGAGGATGCTGGAGCGCGCGCTGGCGACCCATCCTTCCACCGAGGTCTGGGGCGAAACGACATTGATGCCGTTGGCGACGAACGCATTGTACTTCGCTTCCATCATCGGATTGATCCGAGTGGGGTCCATGGCGAAGTTGGCAATTTCCTTGAACGCCCCCCAGAGGGCGCGCTGGTAAAGAGGAGTGTTGTAAATGTTGGCCATGCCCGAATCGCCCCCAGTATAGGACCGAAGATTCTGGCCGGGGGACCAGGAACCGTTTCCCAACACAATGTTGCAGTCCCAAAGAAGCAGCGTCCAAGGTCCCTGGGTGGGCTTGTAACCATACATATTCTGGGCGTTTTGCGTGCCGACGTGGTCCCAATCGCCGACTGAGTGGGAGCAGGCGAAGGTGCGCATCCACTGCTCGACGTCCGCCTGCGCCTCCAGGCTTTGGATGAATGGGGCCGTGTTCGCAGGAAGGTTGGCGGCATCCACCAGGTTAAATACGTTGGTGTAGCGGCTCGCCGAATCCTGAACATGCCGAATGAGATAATTCCAGCGATACCGCGCCAGCTTTTTGATTCCTCCCGTCGTGTTGAAAATATCGAGAAGGCACCAGGAGTTGTTGCTGAAATTCTGGCCGGCGGCATCGAATTCAAACCACGGTTGCAGCTTATAAAAGTCTCCATTCGAATCGTTCGGAAAATCCTCTTTGATGACATCGCCATCGGGCACCTGAGTGTCTTCCATCATGCCCGTGCCGCTGCCGTTGACGCGACGCACTCCGTTCACGTACAGATTTACGTACCGCCGATAATTCCAGGGCAGCTTGAGCTGGCGCAGAATCCAGTAAAGTGTCTGCTCCCGCTGAATGGTATCATCGTCGTAGGGACCGTTGCCTGGAGCGTGAATTTTGTTAAAAGAAGTTGCTCCCAGAAATTTATCATCCTCCGGCATCTCGCAACGATAGTGGCAAGGGTTTCCGATGGGAGAGTTAAACTGCTGGTGGTACGGGCTGCCCGCATAGCGCGAGCTCATGTTGTAAATAACGCGCGGTCCATAGACCCAGGTGGCGTCCATCGACTCGTTGCTCATGTCTGGAAGACTTGACCAGCGATTAACGTTGGCTTGGGTGAGCCAGAGATGATAGGTGCCAAAGGCGCCGGCAGGATTAGCATCGCCAAAATAAACCACGCCCTCGCGCGCTGGCGAGTTGTTGTTCAGATCGGCCGGGAATTTCGTGGCAGCCCCCAGGGTATCGATGGCCTGGATATAAAACGCTGCCAGCTTGCCGGCCAGTTGTCCCGGAATGGTGGCGCTGAAAGTGCCGTCATTTGCAATCGCATCGCCGCCCGCTCCATTGTCGGCAAATGGTACCGCGCTGTAGGCGCCCGAAGGATCGATGCGATAATAGAGTGTGGCGGAACGAAGCCCATTCGGATCGTGGAAGCGGGCCGTCACTACCACACTTTGACTGGCCGCCGGAATGGTGGGCGAATGTGTGACCTCATAGATGGCCGGCCCCGAGTTCGTGAGTACTCGGCTGTTAGGCGAACCGGGTGTCCCCAGGTTGGAGGGGATCGCCATCGGAGCAGTCGCTTCCAGCCAGTTGCCATGCACTCGCAGCAGGGGCTCCGGCCAGCCTTTGAGCCAGCGCGCTTTAAAGCGCAAGGTCGCCGTTTGGCCGGCCGCCAGAGTCGTATTTGTCAGCGTCCCCACAACAGAGTTCGCCCCTGTCCACATCTTGTCCGAGTTGCGCAAATGCAAGCAGGAGCTGCTGAGATACCCGCCCGTATCAAGACTGGAACGGATGTGATCCCCTTCCGGGGTCCAGCCAGTCAGGCCGCTTTCGAAATCCGGGTTCGAGATGTAATTGGGTCCGTTAGCCCCGGGGAGCAATTCGATGTTATCAACCAGGCATTCTCCAGGTTCCAGCAAGCCGATCTGCACAAAGTCAATGGGGCCGCCATTGAGCCCTCCGCCATTATCCAGGACGCCCGTCGTCTCAATGTTCGTCCAGGGCGCCTTGGCGGTTTCGTCGCTGTCCGCCCAATTGTAAGCCAGCCGATGATTGCTCTGAGGGTCGATCAATTCGAGGCTGCTGCCTCCCCCATTGGCCCATTGTCCCCAGCGGCCCCCTGTCCCGTAAGTCACTTCGTCCACGACCGGATGGATCGTATTCGTCACCTGCTGGCCCAGGCTGTTCGTGTAAATGTTCAACTCGGGCCTCCCCAGCGCCAGCCGGTCTCCATGATGCGAAAGCTTTCCACTGAAATCTCCCACGGTGTTGTTGCTGTTCAAATTGGCATAACGAGCAAATAAATTAGTGATATTCGCCGCCACGACCAGATAGCCATTGGCGGGAATCATGGCATTTGCGGGAAAATTGAAATTAATCCCTGAATTGAACCGCCATCCTGCCAGGTTCACGGGATTAGTTCCCTGGTTGTAAAGCTCCACGTAATTATCATTGGCATCCCCTGAGATGGAGTTGTACATGATTTCGTTGATCACCAGACTGGGGGCAGGAATGGCGCTGTTAGCCGCGCCAGGCGTCGGCGCGCTCAAAGGATAAAAATCGCCCGCCCCATCTGGGGAGCGGCCTTGAGAGACGCCCTTCGACTGATCTTCGTAAAAAATCGCATCCAGAACGCGGCTCCGATCCGGGTTCCTGAAATAGATCTTTCCGCCGGCCGCGCTCAGCGTAAAGCCCATTTGGTTTTGATCAAACGAGATGAACCCGCGCGCTGCAATTATGGTGTTGGTCGGGATGATAAACTTATTGGTGGCCGGATCATCCGTTAACGCGCAACCGGAAAGGTCCACGGCGACGTTACTATGGTTGTAAAGTTCAATAAAATCCGGGACGGGAGCGTCGGTGTGGGCAAGGAATTCGTTGATCATCACCCTGCGCAGAGGACTGGAACGGACTAACTCGCCAACTCTGGGCGACCCGCCCACCACGTCGCTAATAATCCAGGCGCGGCCATCCCCTTCTCCATAGGAAGGCCGGCCAAGCACGATGGAGTGGCCCGTTCCGTCGGCGCCCACCGGCCAGGGCGGGAGTTCTGAATATGGAACCTCCAGATAAACCGCCCCCACGTTGTTCAGCAACTGGATCAAACCCGTTTTGTTGTGTGGCCGGGCAGCGAAAGAATTGGTATAGGGTCCCCCCACATTCGATATTCCATAAACGGCTTGGATGTCTCCGGGGGAGGCGGCTATTACCATAAATGCATTGCCTTGCATCACGGTGTTCGGCGGAAAAGTGTAATTAACATCGCCTGCAATCCGATACCCGCTGATGTCCTCGAAAAATGGATTCGAGTTATAGATTTCGAGATATTCCAGCTTCCGCCCATCCGCCCGCGGCGCAGGCTGATACATGATTTCAGAAATCACCAAGCCGGTTTTTCGAGACGATGGACCCAGAGATTCAGTCGGGAGTCCGTTGACTTGGGCTGCCAGCGGGAGGTCGGCGGCGAGCATTATTGAAATGGCCAGCACGATGGAACCGCGAATTGCAAAACGAGAAGGCATATAGAATAAACGTCATTCTTCCAAATGGGTTAAAACCAAAGAACCCTGCCTTACACTGCGTTGAAAATCAAATTATATAAATAAAGTAACTGTTCACGATTGTGCCAGCCTGAAATCCTTCGCCCAGTTTTTCAACCACGGAGACACAGAGGCGAAAAGGAGGACGACCAGCCCGAGACCCAAGCGGGGTCCCCCGGTCTCATCCTTGAACAAATCTCCGCACGCAACCCGTTTCACTCCTTGCTCTCGATACATAAACCCAGGACCTTTCCACTCAGATCATTCAATTCTTGCCTCTGTGCCTCAGTGTCTCTGTGGTTCATCTTTTTGGCTTGCGCCCCCTGCGCAATAGCATGTTTTAAAAAAGCTCTCGATTATGCCAGCCCGAAATCCTTCGCCCAGTTTTTCAACCACAGAGGCACAGAGACACAGGGGCGAAAAGGAGGACGACCAGCCCGAAACCCAAGCGGGGTCCCCCGGTCTCATCCTTGAACAAATCTCCGCACGCCACCCGTTTCACTCCTTGCTCTCAATACATAAACCAGGACCTTTCCACTCAGATCATTTAATTCCTGCCTCTGTGCCTCAGTGTCTCTGTGGTTCATCTTTTTGGCGTCGCGCCCCTGCGCAATGGCATGTTGCCGGTTCGTTTGGTTCGTTTTCTCTCCACATTATTTGGCTGTCTAAACCACACGGAACTCTTATCAGGATACTCCGCCCGACCCCTGCGGAACGCGGAGAGAATTGTATTACTTGAAGTTCCGCCTTACTAAACTTACCCTAAGGTAATGAAAGCGACGCTTACCAGTAAAGGCCAGATTACCATTCCTATCGAAATCCGCAATAAATTTCACCTCAAGCCCGGCGATGTGCTCGATTTCGATGATTCGGCACCCTTCCTCAAAGCCACCAAAACCATTTCTTCGGGGGCGTGGGACAGCTTCGGGAGCCGCTGGAAAGACCCTTGGCCGGGAAAGGACGTTCCGGAAGTTCTCGATGAACTGCGAGGATCGGTCGAACTGCTCCCGGAAACGAAGTCGCCATGAGAACAGCCCTCGATTCCTCGGTGGTGATTCTTTTGCAGCGACGCCAGCCTGGCTGGGAACGGTGGCGCGATGCGCTCACGGGGGCCGCCACCGAAGGGATACTCATTATCTGTCCCGTCGCTTTCGCCGAATGTTCCACCGGCTATCCCTCCGTTGAAATCGCCTTGCGGGAGTTCGAGGGCATCCAAGTTCACTTCGACCCCCTTTCGCCAGAGTCCGCCTACCTCGCCGGTCAGACCTTCCTCCGCTATCGGCGCCAAGGCGGGCCACGCCATCACCTCATCCCGGATTTCCTTATCGCCGCCCATGCCATAGTCCAAGCCGAGCGCCTTGCCGCAATAGACCGGGGCTATCTCCACCGCTATTTCCCCACGCTCAACCTCCTCGCCCCAACCGCCAATTAATCAACACCCATTACGACTCCTCTGATACCGGCGCGAAGGCGGGCCACGCCAGCGCCTCGTCTCGGTTTTACTAATCGCCGCCGATGCCACAGCCCCATGCATTCCGCTCGGTTTGGTTGGAGAGTTGGAATTTGGGAGATCGAGGCTGGCATCGCGGTGGCTGGGCTGCCCTCTCTCGTTGTGCGCCGCGAAAGATTCGACGGTTGGTTGCCGATTTGGAACATGGCGGCTTTGCGCGCGTCCAAAGTGCAAGGGCAGCCATCGCAAGTTCAGACAAATCGGTTGGTTTAAGTTCACGAACCAGCCGTCACCGTGTTGTTACGCTCGGCGGTGACGAATCCCCAGCTCCAGCCGAGTAAAATTCCAAATGGAGCGAACGCCCACATGGACACCAACGCTCTTTGGGTATCGGTAAAATCGCAGCGTGGCAGGATGATGATACAGCCAACCACCCAAAGCAGCACGGGAACAAAGATGGCATCGCGGATTCTATTGGCGCGAAGAACAGGAAATTTTAAGTGACACAATCGCATGACCCAAGCCAGCAAGGAAAATGTGACTGCCGCCGTCAGGATGGCCATTTGCTGGCTGGCTGTCATATCTGAAAAACCACCATCTTTGAAAAAAAACACCTGACTGCTCACGATTAACGGAATCAAAAGTATGTTCACCAAAAAAAAGATTTCAAAACGTTTCCACTTATCCGTTTGCTTTGATGCTTGAACCTTCTCGAATTCATTTTTCAGCATATTTGCTTTGCCGATCTCTTGAACGGCAATCCCAAAAGCTTTTTGCTCGCTCAATCCCGATTCTATTTGCCGCGCAATTTCTTCGCGCAGATGATTTTCCAGTTCTTCCAGCGGCACTGGTGTTTTGATGCCGATGGCGAGCATTTGTTTCCGCCATTCCGCGATTGTTGGCTCGAGGTTAAACATATTGTTCCTTTCGCAGGCCGGACAGAATGCCATGGACCAATGACCACTGTTCCTGATGCTTAGTCGCAGCCGCTTTGCCATCCTTTTTGAGTGAATAGTATTTCCGTTTCCGTCCGGTCTCACTTTTGCCCCAACGCGAATTGATCAAGCCACGATGTTCCATCCGGTGCAGCACAGGATAAAGCATCCCATCGGTCCATTCGATTTTGTTCCCCGAAAGCCGTTTCACTTCTTGAATCAGGGCATAACCGTAGCTCTCCCCGCCGGAAAGCAGAGACAAAATCAACGGCTCGGTCGAGGCCGCCACAAGTTCCTTGGTTATCATAGCGTCACAATACATTGCGTTGCCATGTATGTCAAGCGAGAAAATAAAACTAAAATCAGCGCTCGAAAAACGCCGGCACGGAAACGGCAAAACCGGGCGAATCTATCTGCATTTTCCATCGGTGCTAACGCCAGGGGCTCAATATGCGCCCTTGGGCAATGGGATGTTTTAAAAAAGCTCTCGATTATGCCAGGCTAAAATCCTTCGCCCAGTTTTTCAGACCGTAAGCCAGACTACAGACTTGCCACCATACCAAAAGTTAGGAAGTCCTTCGCTCCGGTCCGCAATTCTTCCTGCCGCTCTCGCCAATCGGGCAAAGCGCGTTCCAGCGCCCGCCAAAATTCCGGCCCGTGATTGGGCACTTGCAGGTGCATCAGTTCATGGATGATTACGTAGTCCGCTAATCGCACCGGGAGTTGAAGCACCTTCCAATTGAAATAAAGCACACGGTTCTTCCCGCACGAACCCCAACGATACCCTAAGTCCCGCACCTCGATTCGCGAAGGCGTCGCGCCGGTTTTACGCGTCAACGATTCCACCCGCGCCTTGAGCCACTCCGTGCCGGCGCTGACATACCACTGGCGAAAGTGATCTGCCGCCTCTACGCGGGCGTTGTTGCGAAGATGAAATCGTTTGTCGTCGAATCGAAGCGGCTTTTCCTGTTCCGTAACGACCTTGAGCCGATAACTGCGCCCTAGATAGCTGAACGCCTCTCCGCTCACATACTCTGGAGTCCGAATTCCTGGCGATGCCTCGGACTTCAACGCCAGCTTTTGATAAACCCATACAAGCCTGCCTTTAATCCACCGCTGCAAGTCTTCCACCGCGAACGTCTCCGGCGCGTGAACGCGCAACTCCCCAGCCCGGTCCACCGTCAGGCCGAGCGTGCGGCGGCGTAGGCTGCGGCGCACCTCAAAGGTCAGGTCACCGACTCGAAGCGTCTCTGTCATGATCGCGTAAGGTTCTCGTGGTTTTCTTTGGCGAGCGCGGCCAGTCGTTGCGCGAGGTCGCGTTCCTTGCTTGCTGGACAAAGGCCAGAGCGGTCCAGGTCGCGCACCAGCGCCTTCGTGAGTAGTTCGCGCGCGTGCGGATTTTTCCAAAAGCCGACCTTGCGAATTTCCTGGCGGATGCGTTCCACCATTTCAAGCGTCGCGCCGATCGCATTCTTACGCTGCGAATCATCCAGCTCCCGTCCTTTCGTAAACTCCTCCAAAAGCAATCGTACGAACGGCACTTGCGACTTTGGATCAAGGCCAGGGAATTCATTTCGGTCACCGAGCTTCAATTCACCGATGAACTTCCGTAGTTCGCGCTCCAAGGCGGCAAAGTCGTCTTTGAACTTCTGCAATATCTCCGCTAGCTTTTCGCTCATTTTCTTTGCGTAGGCCGGATTTTGGGACGAAAAACCGATGATATGGTAGCGGGCGGCGTGCTGCATTTCGGCGGCGCGTGTCCGACCGTTGGGCAGACGATTCACCACTTCCTCGAATTCCGCGTCCGTGATGGCTACCGGAGGAATCTTCGGGTCAATCCCTCGGGCTGAAACGTGGGCATCAATCAGCGCCTTCACCTTCTCCGCAACACCAAGCAGATTCAGAGAAGCATCCCGATAGCGTAGGGCGGCAACCTTGTTGATGAAGCCAAGCAGTTTGGCGTCCCGGAATACAGCGCCTGGAATCTCAGAGCGGTGCTCAAGGATGTTCAGCATCTCGTAAAACAATCTCACCTTGTTGATGAAGTCCGCGCGGACCTTCAAGTCTTCCAACAAGTCCACACAAGCCGCCACGTCGTTCATTAAATCAGTGATGCCCCGGTCGGTGAAGATCGCCACGGCTCGCGCGTGTCGATCGAGCAACTTCGGCAATTCCACATTGATGTCTATCAGCGCGCCGTCGGTGTCCTCGCCGTCATAATCGTCCAGCGCCTCGGTGAGATGCCGGGCCACACCAATGTAATCCAACACGTAGCCGCATCGTTTAGCACCGCAAGTCCGGTTGACTCTGGCAATGGCCTGCAACAAATCGTGCGCGATCAGTTTCCGGTCGAGATAAAGCACCTGCTCGATTGGCGCGTCGAAGCCTGTCAGCAGCATGTTGTTCACGATCAGAATGGACAGCGGGTCGGTCTTTTCGGTTTTCTCCGGTGACAGCCTGCGCTTGAACCGCCGTGTGTATTCTTCCTTCTTGTCCTTGCTTGCCCAATCCCACCATGACTCTGGGTCGTTGTGGTCGCCCGAAATTACCACGGCCATTTCCAGTGCGCGCAGTTTCACCAGATGCGGATAAGCGCGCACGAGGAACTTCGTTTCCGTATCCAGCTTTTCAACTTCGTCGTCCGGCAACGCCAGCGTTGCTGCGGGCAGAGCTTCCAATTGTGCTACCAGTTGATTCTGCGCCGCCAGCAATTTGGTGTGATACGTCACCGCCGCTGCGCGACTCGTGGCTACGAGCTGCGCCTTGAATCCCTCTGGTAACACCACGCCGACATAATGCCGGAGCATGTCGGCTGCTTTCTTCTCGATGAGCAACGGCGCTTCAAGCACATCGCTTTCAGTCGCATACTTCGCCTTGATGAGGTCCAACTCCTCTTTCGAGTAATCCCTGAATAGGTCTTCAAAAAGTTGATCGAGGCTCGACGCGTCTTTCACCATGCCATCCGCCGTGCGTCCTTCGTAAAGAATCGGCACGGTCGCGCCATCCAGCTCCGCTTCCTGCAAAATGTATTTGTCAATGAACTCGCCGAAGATGTCACGCGTCTCCACCTTCTCTTTGCTCAGAATCGGTGTCCCGGTGAAACCGATGATCGCCGCGTTGGGCAGAGCTTTGTGTAGGTTGCGGTGCAACGAGCGTGTATGCGAACGATGCGCCTCGTCCACGAGCACAAGAATCTTCTCCGATTCGTTGAGCACCGGGAAATCCTCGAAGTGGATGCTTTCCTCAATCGTCAGGTGACGCTCCGTCACCGGGCTTTCTTTGCCTGGCCGCTTCTCCTTGCGAACAATCGTCATCGCAACCTTTTCGCCGCCTGCCTTGCGCTGCACGTCCTGATATTTCTGGAGCATGGCGAAAACAATGTCCGGGGTGGACTCTTGCAAAATCCGCTGCGTCCGGGCCGTGGGCGATTCGCGGCGTTCCACGTCGCGTTCGTTCGGGCGGATCGCCTCACCGCTCAAGACTGCCGTGTCGCGCAATTGATCTTCGAGGTCGGTGCGGTCAGTGACGGCCACAATCTTGAACGTCTTCAGTCGTTCCACCGTCCGCATTTTGCGGACGAGGAAAACCATGCTGAGACTTTTGCCCGAACCTTGCGTGTGCCATACGATACCGCCACGCTCGTCGCGATCCGCTCCACTGTTTCGCGTTTTCCCTTCCTGAAGCCGATGGATTGCTTTGTGAATGGCGCGGAACTGTTGGTAGCGGGCGACCACCTTGCGTGTCTTGCCTTCGTTCTGTTGGAAGACTGTAAAGTTGCGTATCAAATCCAGCAGATGCACCGGGCGCAACATGCCGGCGACCAGCACCTGCTGGCTTTGCAGATTCACGTTGGCCAATCGCAACGCTTCCGGTTTCTTCTCTGGCGTGCGAAAGAACAACGGAGTGCCTGGACGATCCGGGCTTTCCTGGCCCGCCGCGCGCAATTCCGCCTCGGCTTCCCCTTCCTCCGCGCTGCGTGGAATGACGCCCACTTCCTCCGCCACGGTACTCAACGGCACGGGACTCGTGTCCGCCCATTCCAAATACGCCTCGGGCGGTGCGCCAATGGTTGCGGCGCGAGCCTCGAAGAAATTGCTGGCGATGAGCAACTGGTTGCATTGAAACAGCCGCTCCACGCCCTCGTTCTCAGTGTAGCGCTCGGGGTAAAGAACCCGACGCTGGTTGGAATAGCGCAACAGTTGGTTGATGGCCTCCGCCAGCGGTTCTTGAATTCCCGGACTCTTGAACTCCGCCAGCACCAATGGAATGCCGTTCACGAACAACACCGCGTCCGGGATGACATGCCCGCGACCGCTCGTCAGTTCTACTTTGAACTGGTTGATGACGAGAAAATCATTGTTCTCCGGGTGCTCGAAATCAATGAACCGCAACGGCTGATTTCTCCCATTGTCCCAATCCGGCAGGCCGTCCGTCACAGTGCCGTTCAAGAGAAGTCTTGTCGCGGCTTGGTTTGCTTCCAACACGCGATGCTCGCTGAGGCGTTCCAAATCGGCGATGGCGCGCTCGATCCGCGCGTCATCGAGCCACGGTTTGCCGTTGCGGAGATTCAGTTTCAGGAGCGCGGTGCGCAGCCGGCCTTTGAGCATGACTTCGCGAAAGTTGGCGCGCTCGGTCAACTCCGGCACGTCCGTGTCGCCCTCCAGCCACTGCCAGCCCATCACCTTGAGCTGTTGGCAGAATGGCTTTTCGACCAATTCAAGTTCCCATTGAGTCTTCATGGAACGGCAGGTGATGGCGCAACGAGGAGATGTAAAAACTTCGAGCGAATGAGTGCTTTTCGGGCTTCGATAAACTCCTCAAACTTCTCCAACTTCCACAAAGCGGGGTCTTTCGGAATCAAGTGCATGTCCAAATAAGTATCAGGCTTGCCAGCGAACCACTGCTCCGGCGGTGTATCGGACTTTCCACCCGCCCCGTTTTCTGCGGCGGTGAGCAGCATACAATTTGCGAGTTGGTTTCTGTCTGCTTCTCTGTATTTCATCAGGTTCATCTTGCCGGTGTCGGGATTCGGCATCTTTACCTTTCGAAGCATGCTCTGAGGGAAGATGTGGTCGATTTGCGGAAAATTGTTGTCGTAGGCTGGAGTGTAGTTGAAATCCCGGTACCACAAATTGAACAGCAGATGAATGGTATCAGAACCGTAGCCCATCTCCCAAAACCGATCCTCAGTCAGTTCCAGGCTACGACCTTTCGACCGTATGACTCCAAACACCTCGCTTACGTCGAAGCCTTCCAGCGCGTCCAGTTTAACGACCAAATCGTCAATCAACTGGTCCGGCGTGCCACTGAAAGCACCGGTCAGCAACGAGCGCAAAAGGAAATTGTCAACATCGCGCGCCTGGTTCCACGCATCCGGGAATTGGTAACGCACATAAACCAAAGGGATGAGCACCAGATACGAGGGCATCGCCTTTTCACAGCGGATGAACGTCTTGCCTCGAACGAAATCGAGCACGTCCTTAACCCCTTTTGCGATGTCATCCCATTTACCTTCAATCTGGTCGCACACACCTACCTTGCGAAATTTGCTCACTTCGTAGCGCGCTCCCTGACCCAGCAAAGTGAGGCAGGTTTTTAGGATAAAGTCCCTGTTAAAGGCAAACCCGTGTCGGTTCAACGCATCCAGCAACTCCTCCATCTCATCATCGGCGTTATCCCAACTTGAACTCAACAGCGAAAAGAGCAGGTCTGACTTGCCCAGCTTTGTCCCGCCTGAATTTGCACGGATGAAAACCTCCACCACGTCGTCCTCAGTATACAGCAATGGGTTTTCGATGCTGTCGAGTTCTTGATATGCAATGCCGTCGTCGTCCCGGAACGCCTTAAACACAAGCGAAACATGTTCAGATATTTTGTTTTGTTCCTCTTGCGTGAGCACACGACCGGCGGAACTGATTAGGTTTTGTGCAAGCATCAACGAAGTCATACTGCTCGCGACCATGTCTTTGAACTTGATCCACGGGAACTGCATTTTCCCCGGCTCACGAAATTCAAACTTGTATTTGATGTCGTCGGGTGCGGCGATTTCACGGCTTAATATGTCGAGACATAGCTCCTTGCCGTCATAGCTGCCTTGCAAACCGATGAATAGGCTTTGCAAACGTTGTTGACCGTCGAGGACAAGGCATTTCTTCTTGGCATCTACTGGCACATAAAAATCCGTGAGCCGATGGCGATGCTCCTCGCGGAAATTATCAATGAATTTCCGTCGGCGAATTTCACTTTTTGTTTTCCAGATGAGCAGCGTGCTGATAGGATACTGGCGCAGGATGGAGTCGAACAGCCGGCAAATCTGCTCTTCGCTCCACACGAAAGGACGTTGAATGTTTGGAAGCCAGAAACCGCCGTCTTCGTCGGCGTTGTTCAAGAAAGTAACAATCTTGCGCAATGAATGTTTGGGCATTTTCATATTTATTCCGCTCTCGCTGCAGTGTGCCGGCTGGGCGCTTCGTAGGTTTCGGGCTGCTTCTCGATCAAAGTCACGGTGTAGCGGCGGCGATCCAACAGCATCAGGAATCCCATCTCATTGCCTTCGACGGGCGCGAGCTTGCCGTCATTCTGCTCCACTTTCAAGCCAGCCTCCTTGCATTCAGCTTTCAACCGCTTTTTGGAGATAGCCGCAAGATCGTTTCGACTCTTGATTGCGGCAACGAGACGCATGGCGAGCTTGTGGCCGGAAACAAATTGCCTCAGTCCCTCGAAATCCACGCAGGTGATGTCCTCTGCAATTCGATCCACGTTTCCCATCGCACAGGCCGCGATCTGATTGTCCATGTCGGACGTAAAAACAAATCCGCTGGGTCGCCAGATGTAAATCTTGCCGTCACAGATGAAAAAATCGAAGTCCGTGTCCAACTTGAAAACGTCATCCTCAATGATTCGCAGCGCATCGTCCGAAAAGCGGATCAATTTCTTGTGGAGAACTCCTTTGAATTGTGTCGCGCGTCGGACCGCCATCAGTTTGTTCCCATCTGCATCGCGAAAGATGGCGAAATAGCTCACCACCTGATTCACGTTGTCCAAAGCGTGTGTGTCGGTGGCGAGATTTTCGGCTTCATACACCTCACGGTGCTTTGTGACCAAATCGGAAGGCAGACCAACCCAAAGCCGCTCGGTCGCGGCATACTTCTCGGCGGGACTGAATTCTTGAAGCTCGCCTTCGGCGTCAGAGATTGCTCCCCATGTCGCGGCGAGCATCTCCTTGAGCACCTCCTGAACTTCCGCCACGCACGGCATCAGCCGGTAGGCTTCGCCTTCGTCGGTGTCGAGGCATACGCCGAACTCGACGGATTGAATCTGTTGAAAATTGAATGGCATGGTTTGGTTCTCCTATTTCTCGATGAACACCGAATCGCTCAAGCGATAGGCTTCAAGCTTTTCCCCCTCGACGAGTGCAATTCGCTTGGTCAGCAAAACGAACGAGGCCGCGCTGCTAAACTGATTCTCCGTCTTTGGCGTGACCGTGAACACCCGATACCCGCGAATTGCAAAGAGCAGGTTCATGTAGTGCATGTTCAAATGCCAAAACAGGAAGGTGATGAAAACGAGCGCCACGATGGTCGCGGCGAACTCCCTTCCGTCTTTGAGGTTCACGGTGTAAAAAGGGAGCAAGATGGCAAAGAGATAAACCAGGATGCGGTCGCGGTGATCGTCCACTTTGCCAATCACTTTTGTCTGGCAGTCGTTGGCCCGCTTGGCCAAGCGGAGTCGCCGAAGCAGAACGAGCGTCGGGCCAAGAGCAAAAAGCAGGCAAATGGGAATGAAGTATTTGTCTGGCACGGATGGTGAGCCGCGCACCGCCCAGAGAATGAACAGCGGGGACATGCTGCTCAAAACCATGATCAGGCGAGTGATTTGCAGTCCCTCTTTGATGGGAACTTTGCTCATTTGATTCCTTTCGGGGCTTCCGGCACGGGGACGCGACCGGTGAGCAGGTCGGTCATCAGACCGGATTTCAGGCTGTGGAGTTTTGTGAGATTGTCTTCCTCGCCACGCAATGAAGTGGTATGGACCTCGTAAATTCTGCTGATTCGATGCTGCTCCTCCGAATCCGATGGGACAGCGATCGCCAGCGGACGGAGATCCTGCAAGTTGATGTTCATTTGAGCAGTCTGCGGTGCTCGGGCCTCCAGCCGGGGCTTGGCTCGGCGTATGCACAGTTCGATATACCGAACGCTGTTTGGAGCTTGGACGACCGCGCCAACAACGCTATCGGTCAGATACATTGGGCGTCCGAGAATCGCGGTGTCTGCAATGTTCGCTGCAATGGTGATCGCAATTGTGTTTGCGGGAAACTCCCGACTGATAGCCGCGCCCTCATTGTTGAGGGTTTGACTGAATGTCGTTAGAAATTCTCCACCGGCGTTAGCAATGTCGCCAGTTTGAACAAATGGATGAATACCACCATAAAACCGAGGTTCATTTCGGGGTCGGTGCGCAAACTTCCCGCGTTCAACTACTGCTAGTTCATCCAAACGGCGGATTTTCCACTCGCGCGGAATCCAGCCGAGCGGAGAGTCCTGAAATTGTTCGGGATGGACGACCGGGTCGCGGAGTTCGCCGCGTTTGTCGAGGCCGCAGGTGAGGAAGTCATGGACCAGACCGGCACGCACATACCGAAGCTTCGCGATTACTGATTCCGTCCTCGCGATGGCTTCATCCGCCAGCCGCAGAATCCGACCAATTTCCTGTTGTTCGCTCAACAGCTTGGGCCGCCAAACCGGCGCGTTGCTGACGGCAGAGGTCGGCAGGCCGTAGCGTGTCAATCCGTTGGCCAATCGCCCGAATCTGCGCGCGTGCCGATGATGGGCGAGCTGTTTGCCGAGAAACGTCGGGTCAACCTCGTCTTTGTTTGGTCGGATGAGAGCAAGGTGGTATCCGCAAACCAAGTCTGGCGCGACGTAGTCAACGATGGCTGGAACGCCGATGTCGTCCGGCGTTTCGGAGTCCTTCGTGATAATCACGTCGCCCAACTCAAGCCGGAAGCGGTCAATTTCGGACGTGGTCGCCGTGGCGCGCATGAACTCCAAGTCGGGCGTGATGTATTCGTTTTTGTAAACGTCAACGTAGTTGCAAAGCCTCACCGGATCTTCGCTGGGGCGGGAAACTTTGTCCACGCCGCTGAAACAAACATCCGCCACAGACGAAAGCGGAACTTCAGTCCACCCCCGCGGCGGCTGAAGAAGCTCGCCGCCGGCGGTGGGCGAAATTGGCGTTGATGCGTCAGCGGACATATCCCAACTTCTTCAGCGAGTTGCTGAGTGCTTTGCTCGTTTCGTCCCGGCTCGCAGAAATCCGGTCGAGCGGCGTGGAGTATTTGTCCCACAGATTTTCAAGGCAACGGGTGAGTTCCTGGCGTTTCTCGGCTACGGAGGCGTCGAGGCCGGACTGCGCGTCTTGCGCGAACAGTTCCAGCACCAGTGTCCGCTTCTGCTTCTCATTCATCACGTCGCAGCGCGAACGGAGTTCATTCACAAACTCGTCCACCAATTCGCGGTAACGGGCGCGGGCCTCCGCGAGTTTTTGCTTGATGGCCTCGTAAGGTTTCAGTTCGTCCTCGGCGGCGGCAATCTCGTCGAGCACGGACTTGAGCTTTGCCCGCGCGGCTGCGAACGCTTTCTGGTCGTCGTCACTGGCGCGGGCTTTGGTGGCGACGCGTTCAAGCTTGGCGAGTTCCTTAAGCGCGTCGCGGTTCTCGGATTTCAAATCGCGGATGCGTTTCTCCAGTTCCTTCGCATAGTTCCAATCGGCGGCTTCCTCCTCGTCCTCGGGCGTGTTCTGTGTCTCGAACGCTTCCTTCTCACCCTTGAGTCGCGCGATGTCGGACTTGGCGGCGGCGATGCGTGCGAGGTAGTCGCTCATCACCCGGCGCACGAGCTTGTGCGAAAACGGATCAATCGTCGGCCCGGCGGATTCGTCATCCTCCACTGCGTCCGCGATGGCATCCACCCAGCCTTCCATCACGCCGGGGAATCCGTTTTCGAGCAGCGTTTTGAAATCCGGCAGCGTGTCGGTCCACCACGTCGCGATGACGCCCGCGAGTTTGAAGCGGTCGAGCAGCGGGGCTTTCCCATCGCCATTCTGCCCAAGCGCAGTGACAAACGATTCGAGGAACTCGGTGCGGACGCGGGTCAGTTCGCGATGTTCGGGAAGTTTGGCGAGACGCGGCGAGTGTTTCGTCCACCATGCCGTCAGGTGCTCGCGCACTGCAACAAGGCGGAATTGCACGCCGTCGTCGGTTTCCATGAGTGAGCGGAGCGCGGCGCGGTCCGCAAGGGCTGGAGCGAAATCGCAGTAGGTCTTGTCGCCCTTGCGCGCCGCAAAGGCATGGTGCGGGTCGAATCCGAGCGCGGCGAACAGCGGGCGCTTCGCTTCAACTTCCGCCACTGGCACTCCACCGAGCAGATGGGCGCGCACGTCATGAGGTTCGGGCGGCGGAGAATTGTCCACATAGCGGCGGATGTTTAGATTGAAGTCGTTGACCTCGTTGCTGATTTCCGCCAGCGACACACGCCGGGCGTAGCCGGGAATGTCATCGAAGCGGTCAAACGTGGAGACGATTTTCTCGACGTGCTCGGGCCGCACATAATTTTGCGCGCGGCCAGCGTGGAATTCGGCATCGGCGTTGATGAAAAGAATCTGGCCGCGACGCTCCTTTGGTTTGCCCGGATTCGGTGACTTCCCGCTGATGTTCGGGCGCATGATGAGGATGCACGCCGGAATTCCAGCACCGTAGAAAAGATTCGGCGGCAGGCTGATGACGGCTTCGATGAGATCCTGCTCAACGAACTTTTGGCGAATTTTCCCTTCCTCGCCGCCGCGAAACAACACGCCGTGCGGCATGACAGTGGCAACCATGCCGTTTGGTTTGCAGGTGGCGAGCATGTGCTGTGCGAACATAAGGTCGCCCTTTTTCCCGCTCGTCGGACACCAGCCCCAGCGAAAGCGCTCTTTGAACTCCATGTTGGTCGTGGAGTAATTTTGGCTGAATGGCGGATTGGCGATGACGCGGTCGAAGCGTTCCAGTTCGCCGCCATCGCGGTGCAGTGGATGCAGCAACGTGTCTTCGCGCTGGATGTCCGCGCCGGAGATGCCATGCAGAATCATGTTGAGCCGGCAAATGGCCCAAGCGGACGGGTCACGCACCTGGCCGCAGAGTCGAAGGTTGGAAGCGTCCCCGCCAGACTGGTCAATGTATTCGTGGCTGATGATGAGCATACCGCCTGAACCGCAACACGGGTCGTAGATGTTCATGCTCGGCTGCGGCTTGAGGCAGCGCACCATGAGACGGATGACATCGCGCGGGGTGTAGAAATCGCCACCCTTCTTGCCCGCCGACTCGGCGAACATATTGATGAGAAATTCGTAGGCCGCGCCGAGAAGGTCGGAGAATTGAAAATCTTCGTTTCGCAGCCGGTATTTGTTGAAGTGGCGGACGAGCGCGCGGCAATCCTCGTCGGAGAGCACGCGCTTGTTGCCTACCTGCTTCATGAAATCAATGTGATCAAGGACGTGTTCGAGCGGCGGGTTCTGTTCGCTCAGAGCGGCGAGCGCCTTGTTGAGCACCTGCGCGTAGGGTTCGGTCGTGTCGTTCAACTTTTCGAGCAAATGCGGCCAGCGGGCGTTCTTGGGAACGAAGAAGTCGTCGAAGAAATCCGGGTTCTCACCGTATTGACTCGCCGCTTTGTCGTGAAGGAAACCTTGCTCGACTTTTCCCTGAATGATTTTGTCGCGCGCGGGCAGGAAGACGTCCGAGCAGCGTTTCAAGAAAAGCATTCCGAAGATGAAATCCTTGTATTCGGCAGCGTCCATGCTGGGACGCAAAATGTCCGCCGCGGCGTAGAGGTGGCGTTCAAGTTTGGCGAGGGAGAGTTTGGGCATGAGCTAATCGGGGCAAGCCAGCGCGTGCTGCCCTTGGGCAGTGAACAGTCGCCGCACCGCCAGGATCAAGGGAGCTTGTTCGTCCCCAGGAATCTGGACGGGCGCACCGATGGAGGGATGGATTTCCGTTACCATTCGCACGTCGTCTTCATGAAAGCGTAACAAGATGCCTTCACGCCGACAATGCTTTGTGGACCGTCAACGCTTCGGTCTGCGGAGGGCCAGCGCAACGCCGCCGTGCCGCAGACGGAAGCGCGCCGCTTTTGCGTCGGCGCGGTCAAACCATATATTGTTGTCTTTTGATTCATTTCCTCATCGTCGTTTCCGCCCTGCTACAGGATGCGAACCCCTCTTTCATCGTCCGGTGCAACCGCCCGTTTGTGGTGTTGTAGGTTCCCAAATGAACACGCGCCGTGATGTCCTTGATCGTCAGGGTGGTCTCACGCCGCAGCCGCACCGCGATGGCCAGTTTCCCTGGGTCGTTCTTTGGCCGGTGGACCAGGTCCTCCGCGCTCCAACCAAGCCGCAGTCGTTCCTC
>JBBRPK010000029.1:0-46225 GCA_038228235.1 Verrucomicrobiota bacterium | reverse complement strand
TTAAACAAATTTTGCTGTCTGCCCCGAGCTCCGTTGCGATTCGCTACGCTCATCTCCACTACACTCAGGGCAGACAGCAAAGCAAAAAACAACAAACAAGAACCAAAGAAAAAGTACCAAATTTATTTCAGGACTTGACCTAACTCGGAATGAATCCCCCATCTCGCCCCTCGCATCCCCTCTGGATCATCCAGACTGGGACGAGTTGGTCATGCGCCATCCAGACGCCAATTTCTTTCACGGCAGCGCTTGGGCAAAAGTCCTTCATGACACCTACAACTTTAAGCCCGCCTACCTCCTGGAGCCCTCCGCCCTCCGTCCTCCGTCCTCCGTCATCTTGGATCCTGCATCCAGCGCCAGTCCCCCATCCTCCATCCTCCATCCTCCATCCTCCATCCTCCCCGCCCCAGCCCCCTCCCTCCTCGCGGTCATGGATGTGCGCAGCCCCCTCACCGGTCGGCGCGGAGTTTCGCTGCCTTTCACTGATGTCTGCCCGCCCCTTGCCACGGAAACCATGCCCATTGCCGATCTCCTCCGTCAACTCACCCGGCTCGGCAAAGAACGGCGCTGGAATTACTGGGAATGCCGCGGCCTCAAATCCCTTCCTCCCGGAGTCCCGCCCTCCGTCTCCTTTTACGGTCATGTCCTCGATCTTGCGCCCGGTGAAAAAGCCCTTTTTGACGCTTTCAAATCCAGCGTGCGCACCGCCCTCCGCAAATCCGAGCAAGCCGGCGTTAAAGTCGAAACCTCAGCCACTCTCGAGGCCCTGCAAACTTTCTACTCACTCCATTGCCAGACCCGCCGCAAACACGGCCTGCCGCCCCAGCCCTTCCGGTTCTTTCGCAACCTCCACCGCCACATTTTGTCCAAAGGGTTGGGCCAGGTCGTCATCGCCCGCATCCGCCAGACCCCCATTGCGGCCAATGTCTTCCTCCACACGGGCAAGAAAGCCATCTATAAATACGGCGCTTCCGCTGACTCCTTCCAGGAATTCCGCGCCAGCAACCTCGTCATGTGGCATGGTATCCAATCCTGCGCCCGCGCCGGCTGCGAATCCCTCCATTTCGGGCGCACCGCTATGGCCGCCGAAGGCCTGCGCCGCTTCAAACTCGGCTGGGGCTGCCGCGAAGAACGCATCGACTATCTCCGTTACGACCTCCGCCAGGACGCCTGCATTCCCGGTGCAGACGAAGCTTTTGCCTGGCAAAACTCCATTATGGCGCGGATGCCCCTGGTTCTCTTACGAATCCTCGGCGCCGCCCTCTACCCTCACATCGCTTGACCCACGGGAGGACGAGTTCCACGAGTCCCTATCTATCCCTCCAGCAGACTCCCTTATCCGTGTTTATCAGTGTTTATCCGTGGTTGAAGAAGGTTGAACGAGAATTTCCTGTAATATGTTTGCCCCATCCAGCCGATATGCCTTATAAGTGTTATAAGTCCGGGAACCTATGATCGACCGCCCTCCAGATAAACAGTCCGCCGCGCCCTCAGGCCTCGGCCTGAACGACATCCTCTATGTGCTCTTCCGCCACAAATGGATGATCCTCGCCTTTGTGGTCGCCGGAATCCTCGCCGCCGCCAGTCTCTTTTTCATCATACCCACCAAATACTCCTCCGAAGCCAAGCTCCTCGTGCGTTACGTGGTCGATTCCCGCTCCATGGCCTCGGTCGAAAAAGACCCCCAATTCAAATCCCCCGATACCCGTGGCGAAAACGTCCTCAACTCCGAAGTCGAAATCCTCACCAGCCTGGACCTCGCCGAAGAAGTCGCCGACCTCGTCGGCCCCGAACGCATCTTGGCCAAAACCGGCGTCAAAACAAATGCTCTCGACCGCGACAGTCTCAAGCGTATCGCCGCTGCCGTCATCGCCAATCCTAAGAATCTCACCGTCGAAATTCCCAAGAACAGCAGCATCATCCGCATCTACTATCAACACCCCGACTCTTCCGTGGTCGCCCCCGTTCTTACCAGCCTGCTTGCCCGTTACATTCAAAAGCATCGCGACATCCACCGCGGCGGAGTCGGAATCGACGACCTCGACGCCCAAATTACGGAACTGAATACTAAAATTGCCGACAAGGAGCTCGCCCTCCGGACGCTCAAGAACACCAACGGCATCGTTTCCGTCGAGGACTCCAAAAAAGCGCTCAACGACGAAATCATGCGCATCTCCGGTGCCTTCCTCGCCGCGGAAGCAGAACTGGCCGAGCGCCAGGCCACCCTCAAAG
Organism: Verrucomicrobiota bacterium; assembly: GCA_038228235.1. Lineage (GTDB taxonomy): Bacteria > Verrucomicrobiota > Verrucomicrobiia > Limisphaerales > JBBRPK01 > JBBRPK01. The sequence continues at coordinate 43,993 of JBBRPK010000029.1, read as the reverse complement.
AATTGCAGCCCCCCAAATCCGAAGCCACCGCCACTGAATTGGGCGTGCCTGCCGACACTATCGATGAATACAAAACCGCCTGTGAACGCTGGTATGCCGCCCGCAAGCGCGAGTCCGAAAACAGCGTCCGCTACAACGACGAAAATCCCAGCTTAATCGCCCTCCGCGCCCAGGTCGCCGATGCCCAAAAGAAAAAGAAGGAGATGGAAGCCAAATTCCCGCAATTGGCCAAGCTTAACGTTCCGCCCCCCGCTGCCCCGGCTGCTTCCCCGGAAACCCGTGGACAGGCCCTCGACCCGCTGACAGAATTTGCGCGCGCCAAGGCCATCGAAGCCAAGCTCAGAGTCCTCACCGCCCAATTGGCCAAGGTCAACCAGGAAGCCGCCCGCGTGGATGAGGCTGGGGCAAAAATCATCCGCTTGCAGCGCGAAAAAGACCAATTGGAGGACAACCTTCGTTTCTACATGGCCAGCCGGGACCAGGCCAGGGTCGATCAAACCTTGGGGCCGGGCCGCACCACCAACCTCAGCATCGTCCAGCAGCCTAGCCCCGCCGCCCCCGCCCTCAACAAAAAGAACAAAACCGTCCTTGGCGCCTTGGGTGGACTCATCGCCGCCGGTCTCGCCCTCGCCTTTGGCTTGGAACTGTTCCTCGACCCCCGCGTCAAACGCCCCTCCGAAATCGAATCGCGCCTCCACCTCCCCCTTTTCCTCTCGATCCCGCGGACCCAGGGCGGAAGAAAGAGGATCGAGAATCGAGGATCGAGAATCGAGAATCCAGAGGCCGATCCATCCTTATCCGGCCCTCCCGACGCTCAACGCTCAACGCTCAACGCTCAACTCCCTCCGGACGACCCCCTCACCCCCTACTACTCCGCCGTCCGCGACCGGCTCACCATGTACTTCCAATCCCGGAACATGACCAAAAAGCCCAAGCTCGTCGGCGTCACCGGTTGCGCCAAAGGCGCCGGCGTCACCACCCTCGCCGCCGGCCTCGCCGCCTCCCTCTCCGAACTCGGCGATGGCAATGTCCTCCTCGTGGACATGGCCGTCCCCAACGGCGTCCTTCATCCCTTTCACAATGGCAAACCCGTCACCACCCTCAACTCCGCCCTTGCTGGCGCCCCGGACGCCTCGTCCGCCGCCAGCCTCGGTCCTCAGTCCTCAGTCCTCAGTCATCCGCCCGCCGCCACGCCCATCCGCCAAAACCTTTTCCTCGCCCGGGCCAACGATCCCTCCGACAGGACGTTTACCCTTGTCCCCTCCAGGTTTTTGGCGCTGATGCCCCGGCTCAAAGCCAGCGACTACGACTACATCATTTTTGACATGCCCCCCGTCAGCCCCATTACCTCCACCGCCGGGTTGGCCTCCATGCTCGACATCACCTTCCTCGTGGTCGAAGCCGAGAAATCCAATCGCGACGGCGTAAAACGTTCCATCTCCACCCTTGCCGCCGCCAACGCCAGCGTCGTAGGAATCCTGAACAAAACCCGCACGTTTCTCCCCGCCTGGCTCCATCAGGAGAGTTGAAAGCTGCTCAACGCTGAAGACGGAAGACGCTCCTCGGTCCTCTGCCCTCAGTCGTCAGTCCTCAGTCGTCAGTCGTCAGTCGTCAGTCCTCAGTCGTCAGTCCTCAGTCGTCAGTCGTCAGTCGTCAGTCGTCAGTCCTCAGTCGTCAGTCCTCAGTCGTCAGTCGTCAGTCCTCAGTCGTCAGTCGTCAGTCGTCAGTCCTCAGTCCTCAGTCCTCAGACACTATGGGTGAGATAATTTCTAGCTTTCGAGATCTGCGGGTTTACAAGATGGCTTTCGAGTTACAACAGGAACTTTTTGTAGCGTCCAAAGAGTTTCCGCAGGCGGAAAAGTATTCCTTAACAGACCAGGTTAGACGTTCCTCGCGTTCCATCGGAGCTAATATCGCCGAAGCCTGGCAAAAACGACGGTACTCCGCCCACTTCGTGAGCAAGCTGAGCGATGCAGATGGAGAGCAGGCCGAGACCCAGCACTGGATGACAACCGCGGTCGCTTGCCATTACCTTTCTGAAAATAAATGCCAAGCCATGATGGAGAAATGCTTGAGGACCGGTCAAATGTTAGGCGCCATGATGGCGCACCCCGAGAAATTCTGTCCCGATAAGTAACCGTCTCGCACCCTCGGCCCTCGGTCCTCGGCCCTCGGTCCCCGGTCCCCGGTCCCCGGTCCTCGGTCCCCGGTCCTCGGTCCTCCGTCCTCCGCACAATGAAACTCCGCCACCCATACTACCTGCTCAAGCCCTACCTCCCCTGGCGGCTGCGCATGGCCATGCGGCGCTGGATAGCCAAACGCACCCTCGCCACCAGTGGCGCCATCTGGCCCATCAAACCGGGGTCAGAAAAGCCCCCCAAAGATTGGCCTGGCTGGCCCGACGGCAAAAAATTTGCCGTCATTCTCACCCACGACGTCGAAGGCCCTCAGGGACTCGAACGCGTGCGCGCCCTGGCCGAACTCGAGATGAAACTCGGCTTCAGATCCTCCTTCAATTTCATTCCTGAAGGCGATTACCGCGTGGCAGAAGAACTGCGCGATTGGCTCACCGGCCATGGCTTCGAAGTCGGCGTGCACGACCTCTACCATAACGGCCGGCTCTACTCCTCCGAAGAAGCCTTCCGCGCCCACGCCCGCAAGATCAACTATTACCTTAAAGAATGGAAAGCCGTCGGATTCAGGTCCGGCTTCATGCATCACAACCTCGATTGGATACACCAGCTCAACATCCAGTACGACGCCTCCACCTTCGACACCGACCCCTTTGAACCGCAACCCGACGGCGTCAACACCATCTTCCCCTTTTGGGTTCCGAGGTCTGAGGATCCAGGGTGGAAGACGGAAGACGGAAGACAGAGGCGCGATCCGTCCTCCGTCCTCGGTCCTCCGTCCTCCGTCCTGCCGCAGGCCGGCTACGTCGAGCTGCCCTACACTCTTCCGCAAGACTCCACGTTATTCCTCTTGTTCGACGAACAGAACGACGCCATTTGGCGCAAAAAAGTGGACTGGCTGGCGGAAAAGGGCGGGATGGTCCTGATCAACGTCCATCCCGACTACATGAATTTCGATGGAAAACTCCGCGGCGGCACCGAATACCCGGCGGCGCGCTATGAAGAGTTTCTTAAATACTTGAGCCAGAAGTTCGCGAACCAATTCTGGCAAACCAAGCCGGGCATGGTAGCTGACTGGTATCAGGCCTCATGCCGAACGGCCCCAAGTCTTGCAACCGAGCCCAATGCCCCAAGAGCCATTTTCCGGGACAAGAAAGCGGCCGTTTTGCTCTACTCCTATTATCCTTCGGACCCACGGCCCCGGCGGGAGGCGGAAGCCCTCGCCAGTGCCGGCATGGAGGTTGATCTCATCTGCTTGCGTCAGAAGCCTGATGATCCCGCCTGCGAGACAATCAATGGAGTAAACGTTTCCCGACTGCCATTGCGTCGGCGACGTGACGGCAAATTGACCTACTTGTGGCAGTATGGCTACTTTGTTGCGTTATGCGCCACGACTCTTCTTTATAGAAGCTTGCGCAAACGTTACGACTTGGTCCATGTGCATAACATGCCGGACGTTTTGGTTTTCAGCGCACTCGTTCCCAAGTTGCGCGGTGCCAAATTGATCCTGGATCTCCACGACCCTATGCCTGAGTTGATGAGAACCATTTTTGACCTTCCCGAGGATAGCTTCGTTGTCCGGCTCCTCAAGCGTCTTGAGAAGTTGAGCATTCGGTTTGCCGACCAGGTCATAACCGTGAATCAGGCGTGTAAGAGGATTTTCGCCTCTCGGAGCTGCCCACCCGAAAAGGTTCTCGTAGTAATGAATGCCCCAGACGAGAAAATCTTTCCATTTTGCAATGAGCAGTTTTCGCATACCCCTGGTAACGGCAAGCCATTTGTGGTGATGTATCACGGCTCTATTGTGGATCGTCATGGGCTGGATCTAGCGGTTCAAGCTTTGCGCATCGTGAGGGAGAAATTCGCAAACGCGGAGCTTCGCGTTTATGGGCAACGGACAGCATTCCTGGATGGTGTAATGGACTCAATCCAAGGACAAAGTCTGCGCGATGCCGTTCGCTACTTCGGAGCGCAGAGTCTGGAGCAGATCGTCAAGGCGATCGAAGAGTGCGACGTAGGCATCATCCCGAACCGGCGGAGCGTCTTCACCGAAATCAACACCCCGACCCGCATTTTCGAATATTTGGCATGTGGCCGACCGGTCATAGCTCCGCGGGTGCCGGGCATTACCGACTATTTCGGCAAGCAAGACTTGGTCTTCTTTAAGCTTGGAGATGCCGAAGACTTGGCACGGAAGATCGAGGGAGTTTATCTCCATCCGAGCCAAGCCTTAGAAACGATGAAACGAGGACAAGAAGTTTATCTCCGACATAGCTGGAGCCAGGAACAGTTAGGTTTCATGAACCGGGTGCAAGAGCTTCTAAGGTTTGGTTGAGCGACACTCTGGAATGATCGCAGTTCTGGCCAAACCCTCAGAAAACGCTGTGGTGCGCGAATTCTTTCAACTGTTCAAAACCCCTTGGGAGTTCTACCGCAGCGGCCAACAATATGAGGTCTTGATTTGCTCTCAAGATCAAAAGCCTGCGGCCGCGAAACTGGTGCTTATTTATGGGGCAGAGCAGCGGGACTTTGATGGCGCAAATGGCCTTGAAATCCATCGCGCTCGCGCCGATACCGTCCTCTCGTATAAGGGGAATTCTATCCCGATTTACGGGGACTGCGCCACATTTAGCGGCCCCGGAGCTGGGATATTGCTGGACGAGGCAAGTAACCGATCGGCAGCCTCGGAGATCGTTTCGAACAGCATGAAATCGATCCGGATTGGGTTCGATTTATTTCATGAGGTCGCCCACCTGCTCATTGCAGGCCAACCCCCAGCCCATGCAGCCATACCTGCCCTTGATTTGCATATTGCTTTTCTGCGCGATTTGATTGTACAGAGTTCGATCCCTTTGGTTGAGATTCCACCATTTCCGGCTGGCTATAGTTTCATCGCGTGCCTCACGCATGACGTGGATCATTTCGGGGTACGAAACCACAAGGGCGACCATACGATGATCGGATTTCTTTATCGCGCCCTTATGGGCTCAGTTATCAATGTGTGCAGAGGCAGGCAATCTATGAAGCAGCTTGCTGCCAACTGGCTCGCCGTCTTTTCCTTGCCTTTCGTGCACCTGGGCCTCGCGAAGGATTTTTGGTGCCAATTGAATCGCTACCTTGCAATCGAAAAAGGGTTAAGCTCGACATTTTTCGTCATCCCCAGGAAAGGTGATCCGGGCCAGGACAGCCCCGGCCGAAGCTTCGCCAAAAGGGCGGCGCGCTATAACCTTGATGAAATTGCAGACGAGCTTCGGAAGCTCAGGTCGGCAGGATGTGAAATCGGCGTGCATGGTGTGGATGCGTGGTGTGACAGCGCAAAAGGCTGCGAGGAGCTTCGGCGCATCTCTCGCATCACTGGGGACGCAGAGCTTGGGGTGCGAATGCACTGGCTCTTTTTTGACAAGAATTCGCCGGCCACCTTGGAAAACGCGGGCTTCTCCTACGATTCGACGGTCGGATACAACGAGGTGGTTGGCTACCGCGCCGGTACCGCCCAGGCCTATAAACCCTTGGACGTGGATCGGTTGCTGGAGCTGCCCTTGCACATCATGGATACCGCACTCTTTTTTCCGACGCACATGAATCTCTCTCCGAAGCAAGCCAGGGCGGCGATCGCCCCTTTGTTGGAAAACGCGACCCGATTTGGCGGCGCCCTGACTGTCAATTGGCATGATCGGAGCATTGCTCCCGAAAGATTGTGGGATGATTTTTATGTCAACCTGTTAGAGGATTTAAGGAGGGCCGGGGCTTGGTTTCCTACTGCCATCCAGGCCGTTGCATGGTTCAGAAAACGCCGGGGTGCGGTGTTTGAATCGGTCAATTGGGATGGTGAAGCCGTTCAGGTAAAAGTAAGCGCCTCCCTCAATCAAGGGGACACTAATTTGCCTGGATTGCGGATCAGAGTGCATAAAGCTCCCGCCCAGAAAACTCCTGGCTTGCCGCCGGCAGAGGTTGGTGGAGGTTTGGCCGAGGTGGCTTTCAATCGTTCCGGCGAAATACGAATCCCGCTATAAACCAAGAATATATATATTGTAAATTATTATGAATCCAAAAACACTTGTGCTGGCTCAACTCGGATGCGGTTATTGGGGACCCAACCTGCTCCGTAATTTTTCGGCTTTGCCGCACTGTTCCGTCAAATATGTCGTTGACGCTAGCAGAGAACGCCGGGCCTTCGTTCAGTCTAATTTCCCGGGTAGCGCTGCGGTCGAGTCCAGCGACCAGGTATTGCAGGACCCGGAAGTCCAGGCCCTTGTCATCGCCACGCCGGCGGGAACGCACTTCAATCTTGCCAAACAGGCTCTCGAAGCTGGCAAGCACGTCTTCGTAGAGAAACCGCTCGCCACGAGCGCCGCCGAGGTGGATGAATTGGCTCGGCTCGCGGAAGCCCGAAAGCTCGTCGTCATGGTCGGGCACACCTTCATCTACAATTCGGCGGTTCGCTACGTTAAGAAATTGATCGAAGAGGGCGAATTGGGAGAAGTTCGTTACATTTACAGCCAGCGGCTTAATTTGGGCCGCATCCGCTCGGATGTGGATGCCCTCTGGAATTTTGCGCCTCATGACATCAGTATAATCCAGTACTGGCTTGGTGATCCCGAGCCTCTTTCCGTTTCCAGGCGAGGCATGGCCTACATGCAGGCCGGCGTTGACGATGTAGTCTTTCTCAGCCTGGAATATCCGCGCAAAATCATAGCCAATGTGCATGTGAGCTGGCTCGACCCGCAAAAGGTGCGCAAAATGGTGGTGGTAGGCTCCCGTAAAATGGTTATCTACGACGATGTCGCAGAAGATAAAATTGCCATCTACGACAAGGGAATTGATAAGAAAGCAATTCTGGGACAGAACATGGACTTCGATAAGCCTCAACCTGCCCAATTCAACTATCGCAGCGGAGACCTCCTCTACCCCCAAGTCAAGTTCACCGAGCCGCTCCGGGTGGAAGCTGAACACTTCACTGATTGCATTCGCGATGGTAGCGTGCCCCTTACCGGTCTCCGCCATGCCCGCACGGTCGTCTCCATTCTCGAGCGTGCCAACCCCTTAAAAACCTCGTAAGCTGGACACTGCGACCCTGGCTTCTGCCTCCTGCAATCTCACAGGCAAAGCATTAAGCGGGCGACCCGCTCCTCTAGCAACCGACCGAAGACAAAATGACTCAGCCAAAACTGCGCTCCGTGGGCATCGTCGATGTGAAGTTCGGCGAAAACGTCACCATCGTCCAGCCAGTCAACCTCTACGGCTGTGCGATCGGCGACGAAACCTTTGTCGGACCGTTCGTCGAAATACAGCGTGGAGTGGCCATCGGCAAGCGCTGTCGAATCCAGTCACATGTTTTCATCTGCGATCTGGTCAGCATTGCTGATGATTGCTTCGTCTCGCACGGCGCTATGTTCGTCAACGACCTGTTCCAAATCGGCGGACCTGCCAAAGGCCAAAAAGAATTATGGCGCTCAACCAAAATAGGAAATCACGTGAGCATCGGCACGCATGCCACCATTCTCCCGGTGACAATTTGCGATCGCGTCGTTATCGGCGCCGGCTCCGTAGTAACCAAGGATATTCTAATTTCAGGTACCTATGCCGGTAATCCCGCCCGCCTCCTCCGGCGGCTCTAATTCTCCTCGCTAACCCTGATTCCTCATTAAGGATCACATACTCTGTCCCCTCCAAATTATGAAAATACCTTTCGTTGACTTGCATGCCCAGTATCTGAGCATCAAACCGGAAATCGACGCCGCCATCGCGGAAGTCATAACCCAATCCTCTTTCATTCGAGGGCCGCAAGTGGATGGGTTTGAAAAAGCGTGGGCGGAAACCCTCGGTGTGAAACACTGCGTTTCCTGCGCTAATGGGACCGACGCGCTCTACATTGCGTTGCGCGGGCTCGGCGTGAAGCCCGGTGACGAAGTCCTCACCACCGCGCACTCCTGGATCTCAACTTCCGAAACGATCACGCAAGCAGGCGGACGGGTGACATTTGTCGATACCGAAGAGCACACGCTCAACCTCGACTGTGCTCTCCTTGAAGCCCGGATCACCCCGCGTACGGTGGGGATCATCCCCGTCCACCTTTACGGACAAGCCGCAGACATGGACGCCATCATGGCCATCGCCAGAAAGCATAATATCTGGGTGATAGAAGACTGTGCCCAGGCGCATCTGGCACGCTACAAAGGCAAACTTGTGGGAACCTTCGGGAATGCAGCCACGTTTTCCTTTTACCCAGGAAAAAACCTGGGGGCCTACGGCGATGCTGGCTGTGCAGTTACAAATGACGACCGTTTAGCCGACTGGATGACGACATTCGCCCGTCACGGGGGCAAAGGCGAGCATGTGATGGAAGGCATCAACAGCCGCATGGACGGGATCCAGGGAGCAGTGCTGAAAGTAAAGCTGCCGCACCTCGCGGCCTGGACTCAAGCACGGCGTCGGGTCGCGGCCCGTTACGACGAGCTTCTGAGCGGACTGGACGAGGTCGTCACGCCCAAGGTTGCGCCCGATCGGGACCACGTTTATCACCTTTACGTCATTCGCACTGAGAAGAGGGACGCGTTGAAAAAGCACCTTGCGGAAGCGGGCATTGCCACGGTGCTCAACTATCCTAAAGCGCTGCCATTCTATCCCGCTTATGCCTATCTTGGACATACCCCGAAAGAATTTCCAGTGGCATATGCAAACCAATCGCGCATCCTTTCTCTTCCAATCTATCCCGAGATGCCGGAAGAAATGGTAGTGTATGTCGCCAACCAAATCAAAAAACACTGTGAATAACGCCACGCCAAATCTCACCGACACAACGCCCCTAATCAAAAAAAGCCTCGACCTCGTCGAGCGCTGGGTCGAAGATCGGGACTACCGGGGTTACGAGCCGTTCGACGGCCTTTCGTCCTGGTTCCGGCCCTTGACGTTCGGAACTCTGTTGGGCGAGCGGCTGCTTATGCAGTTGATCCGGCAAAGCCCGATCAACCTGCGCCCTGTCATGGGGGTCAAGCCCATGGACTCCACGAAGGGCCGCGGATACATGGCCTCGGGCTATCTGTTTCGCTATCGAACCACGCGCGAGCCGGAATATCTGCGCAAAGCGGAGGCCTGCCTCGATTGGCTCGATCACCACAAGGCCGGCAAATTTTCAAATCACAGTTGGAGCAACCATTTTGACTTTTCCAGCCGCGGCGGGGCTTACACAAAAGAGGATCCCATTATTGTTTGGACGGCTCTCATCGGCTTCGCCTATCTGGAAGCTTACGAGATCACGGGCACGAAACGCTGGCTGGAGATCGCCAATAGTGTTTGCGCTTGGATAATGGCGCTGCCAAGGGAACGGACTCCCCAGGGCCACTGCTTGAGTTACCTTGCCCATGGGCAGGAATCGATCCACAATTCCAACATGCTCGGAGCGGCGATGCTGGCTCGCACGGCAAAGCACACGGGAAACAAAAACTACTTCGAGGTGGCCCGCCTGGCTATGGAATATAGTTGCTCCCGACAACTTCCAGAAGGCGCGTGGTGGTACGGGGAAGCTCCCAAGTATCACTGGATCGACAATTTCCACACCGGCTACAACCTGGATAGCCTCAAATGCTATATCGAGAGCACGGGAGACAATAGCTGGATCTCAAACTTTCAACTGGGACTGGTCTTTTACAAGAGCCACTTCTTCGAGAACGACGGCTGCCCAAAGTACTATCATGATCGACGCTATCCAGTGGACAGCCAATGCGCCGCGCAATCCATCGAATCACTCGCTGCCTTCTCGAAGAAGGATCCCGAATGCCTCCAGCTTTCCGCCAGGGTCGCCCGCTGGACTATTGCCAATATGCAGGCCCCTGACGGGCATTTTTATTACCGCGTTTACCCTTTAATGAAAGCAAAAACACCGATGCTCCACTGGGCGCAAGCCACAATGTATAAGGGATTAGCGATGCTGGAGAACCGCCTCCGCGAGCAGTCTCTTCCTTCCGTTGGCCCTGAAGTTTCTCGGCAGCAGAACATCCTTGCTTAAAGCAATGAAGCCGGCCACAATCCGCTTTCTGCCTCTCTGCTTGAACGAGGTCCGGGCCGGGTGGGGCACTTTGATATGACCGATTCTCATTTGAAATACGTTCTTGTGACCCCGGCTCGTAATGAGGAGGCCTTTATCGAGCTGACGATCGAATCGATGGTCAGGCAAACGGTCCGCCCGCTCAGATGGGTGATTGTCAGCGATGGTTCTACGGACCGAACCGATGAAATCGTCAGCAAATACGCAGCACGGCATGATTGGATTGATTTCGTCCGAATGCCTGAGCGCCAGGTGCGCGATTTTGCGGGAAAGGTGTATTCATTCAACGCGGGCTACGGGCGCGTCAAGCAGCTGGATTATGAAATTATTGGAAACTTGGATGCAGATATTACATTCGAGCCGGGATATTGTGAGTTCTTGTTGGGAAAATTCGCTGAACGTCCAGGCCTGGGCGTAGCTGGGACTCCCTTCGTTGAAAACTTTGACAAACCAGACAAGCATTCTTATGCGGGAACAAATGCAAATTTGAACCACGTTTCCGGTGCTTGTCAGACATTCAGACGCAAATGTTTTGAGGACATTGGGGGATACCTCCCAATAAAAGGCGGAGGGATTGATTGGATGGCCGTGACAACGGCACGAATGAAAGGCTGGCAGACGCGAACATTTCTGGAAAAGATCTGCTATCACCATAGGAAGATGGGCACCGCAGAGCGCAGCCCACTAATGGCTCGTTTTCGACATGGACAGGAAGATTATTATGTCGGCGGACACCCACTCTGGCAGATCCTGAAAGGCATGGCTCAGATGAGGGAAAAACCCCTCGTCGGGGGAGGATTGTTTTTGATTTTGGGATATTTCTATGGGCTCATAATCAGGATGGAAAGGCCCGTCTCCGCAGAACTTATGGCATTTTACAGGAAGGAGCAGACCGCCCGATTCTCGCAGTTGTGGCGGTTGGCTCGCAACAAAACCCGAAGACCTCCAGCATGAGGCCCCCAACCGCAGGATGCTTTTAATTAGTCTTGGAGAGATCAGTCTGTGGCCGAATTTCAGGAATCGTCGCCCGCGAAACGACGAGGCGAGAACCATGCGTTTTCATGGGGGCGGTAGCTCAATTGGCAGAGCTTCACGGTCAAACGTGAGATGGAAGTTCGACCCTTCCCTGCTCCACCATTCCCCAATTCTCCAGTCAAGCTGAAAGTAGCAAAATGGCTTTGCAAGACCCAATCATAAGCCCGGAAGACAAGGTCCTGGTCACCGGAGCTTCCGGCTTTATCGGAACGCGAGTGGTCGGTAAATTCCTGGAGCATGGGTTTCGTCGAGTTCGCTGTTTCAGCCGGACTTCCAGCGATTTGAGGAAACTTGACTCGATCAAACGCGATTACGGCGACACGGCAGAGATCGAGATATTTCGTGGCAATCTTCTCTCCCGCGAAGACTGCCGGCGGGCCGCTGAGGGAGTTCCGGTCATTTACCACTTGGCGGCCGGTACAGGCGAAAAATCATTTCCGGACGCATTTTTGAACTCGGTCGTCACCACCAGGAATCTGCTGGATGCCAGCCTGGAACACGCGTGCCTGAAACGGTTCGTCAGCGTCAGTTCTTTTGCGGTTTATACGAACAGGAACAAGCCCGATGGGCGGCTCCTGGATGAATCGTGCCCGATGGAAGAACATGCCGCGTTGAGAGGGGATGCCTACTGCTATGCCAAGGTCAAGCAGGATGAAATCGTAATGGAATACGGGAAAAAGCAAGGGGTTCGCTATGTCATTCTTCGCCCAGGCACCGTTTATGGTCCGGGTAAAAGGGCGATCACGGGAAGGGTAGGGATTGATACTTTTGGAATATTCCTTCACCTGGGAGGTTCCAACAAAATACCTTTGACGTACGTGGAAAATTGCGCGGACGCCATTGTCCTGGCGGGACTGAAGAAAGGCATCGATGGGGAAATCTTCAACGTTGTGGACGATGACCTGGTCTCAAGCCGCCGCTTTCTAAGGCTTTACAAGCGAAATGGTGGGTCTTTCAGATCAATTTTCCTCCCCCACATCGTAAGCTATCTCTCGTGCTACCTATGGGAAAAATACACCCTCCGATCAAATGGCCAATTACCCCCTGCCTTCAACCGTAGCAGGTGGCACGCGGAATGGAAGGACACCACCTACAGCAACGAGAAACTAAAGAAGCTGGTGGGATGGAGACCGAAAGTGTCCACAAGCGAAGGACTGGCTCGATTTTTTAAAAGCTACGAGGAGGGTGGAAAAAATGCTTAAAGTGGGCATCGTTGGATGCGGAAAAATCGCAGATTCTCATGCATGGGCGATCCAAAGCATCAAGGGTTGCGAAATTGTCGGCGCTTGCGATGCGGAAGCGCTCATGGCAAGGCAGTTTAGCGAAAGGTTTCAGGTTCGGCAATTTTTTACTGACGTTGGGGAAATGTTGCGCGAAGCCAGGCCGGATGTCGTTCACGTCTTGACGCCGCCGCAAAGTCATTACTCAATCGCGCGTCAGTGCATGGAGGGTGGGTGCCACGTCTATGTCGAAAAACCTTTCACCATTGTTACGGAGGAAGCGGAAGAACTCCTGGGCTTGGCCACTCAGAAGAACCTCAAGGTCACCGTAGGGCATGACGCCCAGTTCAGCCATGCGACGAGAGACCTGAGAAGGCTGGTCCAGGAGGGCTATTTGGGCGGGCCGCCGGTCCACATGGAAAGCTATTATGGCTATGAATTCGGAAGCATTTATGGCAACGCCATCGTCAGGGACAAACAGCACTGGGTTCGACGGCTCCCGGGAAAACTGTTGCAGAATGTTATCAGCCACGGCATTGCCAGGATAGCGGAATTCCTATGCGACCAAAAACCTCTTGTAATCGCGCATGGCTTTGTCAGTCCCTCGCTAAAAAGCGTTGGTGAGGAAGAGATAGTGGACGAGCTTAGAGTGATCATTGCAGACCAAAGGGGTACAACAGCCTATTTTACCTTCTCATCCCAGATGCGACCGACCATCAACCAATTCCGCATTTTCGGGTGTCAGAATGGGATATTTCTCGACGAAACGCAGCAAGCAGTGATTAAACTCAGGGGACATCGGTACAAGAGTTACGCAGAACAATTCATACCACATGCCAATTTCTCGCGGCAATACATCGGGAATTTCTTCCGCAACGTAAGTCGTTTCGTTGCCAAAGACTTTCATATGGAGGGCGGCAAAAAATGTCTCATCGACTCGTTCTATTGTGCGGTTATCTCGAAGACGCCCGAACCAATACCGCACAACCAGATTTTGTTGACCTCATGGATCATGGGAGAAATCTTCAAGCAAATCTCTCGGAAGGGCGCATCGTGTGAGGCAGATTCGGTGAGGGGAGGAGAGATTTCAACGAGAACTCACGCATTTGCCTCAATCGATCGGCTCCAAAAATGAACAAATGTCGCCCCCATTAGCAGCCTGCCTTTTTGTCGGTTTCATTATCTGGCTCTTCCGCCGAGATTCACAGAAGGTTAATCCCATGCCTTACGCATTATGGGTCCCTTTCATTTGGATTGGAATTAATGCGTCGAGAGCACTTGCCTACTGGTTTTCTAGTGGAACTGCCGCCTCCGAAGCGACAGATATCTCGGAAGGAAGTTTTATAGACAGGAATGTCTATTTGTTCCTCATCGCCGTGGGAATGGTGATTTTGATGAGACGGCGTATCGAGTGGGGGAAGGTTATTATAAATTGTCGGTGGTTGCTGGCTCTATACGCCTATTATCTCCTAAGTGTAGCGTGGTCCGAGAACCCATTCGTTGCTTTCAAACGATGGTTCAAGGATGCGGGCGATATCGTTGTGATTCTTGTCATTCTTACCGAGAAGGAACCAGTTGACGCGATTCGCGCCGCTTTTATCCGATGTGCTTACTTGCTCGTTCCACTTTCTGTTCTTTTCATCAAATGGTACCCTACTCTCGGTCGCTATACACATCGTTACACGTATCAGACTTATTATTGTGGCATAACCACTAATAAGAACGCCTTGGGGGTTTTGGCCATGCTAAGCGGGCTGTTTCTGCTTTGGCAGATCGTGGAGGTATATCGACAGCGAGGCCGGACTTTAGCAAATATTTGGCCTGATTTAGTGGTTCTGTCGATGTGTGTCTGGCTTTTGAATTTGGCTGGTAGTGTCACGGCATCATCATGTTTCTTTTTGGGTGTACTCATTTTATTCCTCACGCGGCTACAATGGTTCAGGACCAACCTGATGAGTCTTGGATGGTCCGTAGCCGGAATAGCCGTGCTCATGCTTGCCTTTACACTCAGCCCGGGGGTGCGAGGGGTTGTTGCTGGGGTTTTAGGACGCGACGTAACCTTGACAGATCGGACTCTGATTTGGGAAGAAGCACTGAAAGCGAATACAAATCCAATCATTGGCTGCGGCTTCGACAGCTTTTGGCTCACGAGCAAGGCTAATGTATTGATCGAGGTTTTCCACGTCCCTCACTCGCACAATGGCTACTTGGAAACATATTTAAATACTGGATGGATAGGAGTTGTTTTGCTTTTAGTCATGCTGTTTTCGGCTGGGCAAAACGTGGTGGCTCAATTCTCCAGAGGTCGCCTTATCGGATATTTATTTATGATGATCTTCTGGAGTGGGCTTGTCTTCAATTATACGGAAGTTGCGTTCAGCAGATCGAACGTTTTAGGTTTGCTTTTCTCCCTAATGGCGGCATATGGAATTGTTGTTCCACCCAAAACACCGCTCGAAGCAAGAATTGTCACAGATCAGTGCAATGCCGAATGGCCTGTCAACTTTCCCCCCGTTGGGGAGTATGAAAACGAGCCAAGAATGTCCAATATATGGTCTGGATTGAGGATCGCCCATCGATCAGCAGTTGCCGAATGATGGTCCGAAAAAAGCTTTCCCTTGTGGATCGGAAAATGATGTGGGTATGTGAGTGACCGACTAGTTTGAGATTGGATAGAACCGAGAGGGAAAAGCTAAAATAATACTAAACCACGGTGACGAGCCCAATCGACACCCCAAGAAGTAGATTATGAAAGACATTTACAAAGCATTGTGTTTTATTATTCTGGGTCTAAGTTGTGTTGGCACGGGCTGTGGCGCGACCAATGTCATCACCTGCAATTTTATGGCCATATCAAATGCGCTAGTCACGGCCGGAGAAGGGGATATTATTCTCGTGCGGGCCGGAAGTTGCGTTTGGGATTCTCCAATCTCTTTAGTTGCAGGAAGGAGCTTTACGTTTCGAGGCTCTGGGTCCAACAGCACAACATTAATTTCTCTTGCCACAAACAACGCGTGCCCATTGTGGGTAAGAAATATTAGTTCGGCGCTGTTTACCATCTCGGATTTCAACCTCGTCGGAGGAACCAACAATGGCTGGGGTTTTATTAACGTTGGCGAGAATACCCCCACGAAATTCAAAGGGAAGTTTAGGATCCACTCGATTCAAATGACGAACATAATCTATCGCGGTTTCACGGTTGGATATGGAGACGCGTTTGGTGTGATCGACCACTGTTATCTGACTTTTGCGCCCGGTGCGCCCGGCAGTGCTCAACCAATATCCTTTGGCGGAAACTCTGCTTTGTCGTGGACGACCCCAAATCCTCTGGGCACGATGAATGCCGTATATGTGGAAGATTGCTTCATACAGAGCAGGACTAATAAAGGAAACGGATTCTGGGATTCATACGAAGGAGCCCAATTCGTCGTCCGTCACTGCACCTTGGATGGAGCGGCAACGGCTGGAACTCATGGCTATGATAGCAGCGAGAATTCGGCTCGGAGCTTTGAAATTTACGACAATGTCGTCACAAATGGCAAACCGATGACACCATTCCTAGAATTTCGAGGTGGAACAGGAGTCGTCTTCAGCAACGTGATCTCCGGCTGGGGCACGTTCGCCCAGCTCGCGTCGTATCGTTCTTGTCTGGCGGATCACTCTTCAACCGGCCATGGTCAACTGGATGGCACAAGTACCAATCTGCTTGACGGAAACATTGATGGCACAGGCTATCCAGGCCATCAGCAGGTTGGGGTGATAATTTCCAGCCCAACGACCAGGGAGCAGGTAACCCTGCCAATTTACGGCTGGGCCAACACGTTTTCGGGAATCGATGCGACGTTCACCGTGCAAGGCCCATATTCCTGTGGGCCTATTACAAACATCATCAAAGAGGGACGCGACTTTTACAACAATACTATTGCCCCGGGTTACACACCCCTGCTATACCCTCACCCATTGACTCAATCAACGTTCAGCGGATTTCCGCAGCCGCCAACCGGCCTTCGCGTGCTTCGGACGTTTTAGGTTGCTTTCCAGCGTGGATTGGACTCTTAGTCTGAGCCGATAGAGACTGATAATGGTCATTAAATGCCTGAGTATCTAGTTTTGAGAGTGAGGACTTAGATTTGTTTCCACCAACAAATAGTAATTGCTGCTCTTAATGGGCAACAAGAGAGGCCGATCCATGAGTAATTCGTCAAAGTGTCAGGCGCTCACTGATCTGGCGGCGCGACCTACAAGTCGATTCAAGCTTCGCCGAGATCCTCACTCTTCAAGGCCGCGAATTGCGCTTTTAACGGGAGGAGGCGACAGGCATTATGCCTTGGGATTGGCCTCAGCTCTTATCGCAAATGACATTGGCTTCGACTTTATAGGCAGCGACGAACTGGTTGCTCTCGAACTGCAAACCAGCCCAGGAGTCAATTTCCTTAATCTACGAGGTAGTACACGCGTCGATGCACACATCCTGGTCAAAGTGCTTAGGCTGGCTACGTATTACCTAAAGCTTATCCATTATTCCTTCATGTGCGACGCCACCATCTTTCACATCTTATGGAATAACAAATTCGACTTCTTCGATCGAATCGTTCTGATGATCTACTACCGCTGTCTAGGCAAGCGGGTGGTTCTGACGGCGCACAATATCAACGCGGGAAAGCGAGACGGAAACGATTCATGTTTGAATCGGTTTTCGCTGCGCATCCAGTACCGACTGGCGGATCATATTCTTGTCCATACAGAAAAGATGAAGGCCGAATTGCTCGCCGATTTTGGCGTGCCAACAGAAAAGGCCACCGTGATTCCTTACGGGATTAACGATAGGGTGGCCGACACTTCGCTAACTGCAGTGGAGGCTAAGGAACGGTTAGGCCTGAAACGCGACGAAAATGCGCTTTTGTTCTTTGGCGCCATCACTGCCTACAAGGGCCTTGAATACGCCGTCCGCGCCCTGGCCGAGTTGCGTGCGAGCAGCCAGCATTATCGCCTTATCATCGCTGGTAGACCGAAAGGCGATGTCGGCTATTGGAAATCTGTGAAAGAAGAAATTTCCAGAAATGATCTAGATCGGAAGGTTATTATTAAAAGTGAATTTATACCGGACGCGGATATAGAGATGTACTTCAAAGCGGCTGACGTTTTGCTCCTGCCTTATACCCATATTTTTCAAAGCGGAGTCCTATTTCTGGGGCATAGCTTCGGTCTACCCGTAATCGCTGCGGATGTAGGCTCGTTGAAGGAGGAGATTATTGACGGCGTGACTGGCTTGATGTTTAAACCGAAAGATCCATTCGACCTAGCGGATGCAATTAATCGGTACTTCGCTAGCGATCTCTTTCAGAATTTGGAGAGTAGGCGCCTGGTGATCAAAAAGTATGCGAGCGAACAGCATTCGTGGAACAGAGTGGCGTCAATAACATCGGCGCTTTACGTAAAGCTTGCGGGAATATGATATCGCACTGTCATTACGGTCTTTCCCTTAAATCAGAATATCAATGAGAATAGCTTACATTGCTCTGTATCAAGGGCCGGGTTTAGTGATGAGGCGTCCCTGTCTTCACAACCTTAGCTTGGCCAACAAGATAAAGATCGAAATGATCGCTGAACTTCTCCATCGAAATTCGCATGAGGTAGAAATAATGTCTCAAGGCGCCGTTGATAGATATGAGTTTAGATTCCACGGAGGTTTTGAGGAGCGAGAACGATTTCACCCTGCCGTTGCGGTTTATTACGCCTCGGCGTTTCCTGTTAGATTTATGTGCGGTTTCTGGGCTAGTCATAGCGTCTGCTCGCTATTGAGAGCCAGGTATAGAGCAGCTCCTTTTGACTTAGTTATTATTCACAACATGAAACGGGCCCATCTTGCCTGTGCGCGCTACGCGACCCAGCGGCTGGGCCTCCCCGTCATCCTGGAATACGAAGATGATTCGTTCGTCGATGTAGCAGGTGAAAAAGCTAAGGGCTTGATAGCAAGATACCACCGTTACGAATGCCGCGAGGCGCTGAAGAAGATGTCCGGATGTATCGGCGTTTCCCCGTATTTGCTGTGTCAATTGCCGTCTTCGATTCCGAAGCTTCTGCTCCGCGCCGTCCTCAGTTATGAGCTTTTGAATTCGAAGGTCGAACCAGTGGATTCCAGGAAGAACTGGGTAGTTTTCTCGGGCACGCATGAGGGAACGCAGGGTCTCGAACAGATGATAAATGCCTGGCAGACTCTGGGCTTGCCTGATTGGGAACTCCACATTGCGGGTCGAGGATCGATTACAGCCAAGCTGGTAAAGATGGCGGAAAAAAACCGGAGCATCGTCTTCCACGGGTTTCTCAACAAGGAGGAAAACGCTCGTATGCTGTGCTCGGCGAAGATCGGCATGAATCCGCAGGATGTGACGAAGGTTCCTGGAAACGTCTTTGCTTTCAAGATCATCGAGTATCTCGCGGCGGGGCTCCATGTCATTACGACGCCACGAGGTGCCCTCGAACCAGAATTGGAAGCTGGAATAAGTTATATCGCGGACAATACGCCTGCTACGATTGCAGCGGCAATACGCAGGGTCATAAGTAACCGTGGTTACGAACAGACAGCAGAACAGGCAGCACTTCAAATGTACGGTCCTGTTGCCGTCTCAAACGTCCTGAACAGACTCATTGAGCAGGTGGCGGCAGGAGGGGGAAGGCAGTGTGGCTTGCCGGCAGACCGACCTTTGGGGGTGAGGTAACAACGGGGAGAGTTATGATTCAACTAATCGTTACCATCAAAACGCGTCCTGGCTTCATGGCTGATTACGTAGCAGCTTTTGGGGCAATAGCGCCCCAGGTGCGATTGGAAGCGGGCTGCGTCGAATACGGCATCTACGTGGATTCGAAGGATCCCCGATTCGACAATGAGGTTCGCCCTAACACGCTCGTGCTCTGCGAAAAATGGGCGAGCATCGACGCCCTGCAAACGCATACTCGATCCAGTCCGGCGCTGGGCGAGTTCCGGAAGAAGGTCAAAGATATTAAGCTTGAGTCGAGTTATGTGCTTCTCACGCCTGCGATCAGCGATTAAGGTTCACCAGTATGCGTATTCTCATTTGCGGGGTTTCGGGGATGATAGGCCACAACTTTTGGCGAATCCTGGCGAAAGGTTCGGACGAGGTTGTCGGGACGTTGCATTGGGGGCGCGAGCAGTTCTCCCGTTATCCCATTTTCCAAAGAAGTTTTCATGAACTTCGTTCTCCACCAATCATGCAAATTGCAAGGCATTTTCACGGGAGCACCATCGAACAATTCCAAGCCGCCGACTTCGACGGGGTCACAAAAGTGCTGAACAGTCTGCAGCCCAACGTCATCGTCAACTGCATCGGGATAACGAAGCGCAAAGCCGAGGCCAATGATGTCGAAAAGATGTTTACCGTCAATGGCCGGTTTCCCCATCACCTTGCGCGCTGGGCTGATCGTCATGGTGCGCGAGTGATTCACTTCAGCACCGACTGCGTTTTCGACGGTGCGGAGGGAAATTACCGGGAACGAAGCGTGGTTACCGCCCCGGATTTGTACGGACAGACGAAATACTTTGGCGAGCTTGATTACGACCATTGCCTCACCATTCGGACATCCATGATTGGGAGAGAAATCACGGGGCACACTGAACTTCTGGAATGGTTCCTCGCCCAGCGTGGGAAGTCCATAAAAGGATTCAAAAACGCGCGCTACTCCGGCCTAACAACGCTCACGATGGCTCGGCTTCTGCTTCGCATTATTCACGAGCAGCCGCGGCTTTCTGGCAGGTACCAGATTGCGGGGCCGGTTATCAACAAATATGATCTCCTCATCGCATTGCGAGAAGCGTTTCAGATCGACGTTGAAGTCATTGCCGATGGAAGCTTTCGTTGCGACCGAACCCTCCAATCGCAAAAATTTACGGAAGCAACTGGAATAACCATCCCTTCCTGGAAAGAAATGATTGCTGAATTAGCTGAGGATAGCGCTTTCTACGATAACCACCGGCTATAGGAAACACATCTTAAACAAAACAATGGACCCGATTCCCCAATTTCGCTCCTACATCGACATGAGCGATTACGAATACCTGCGTCGCGCCTTCGAGGAAAAATACATCGCCGAGGGGCGCTTCGCTCAGGAATTCCAAACCCAACTTCTGCAAATCATCGGAGCCCCGTACGGCTGCCTGGCTTGTAACGGCACTCTGGCAATCTATCTTGCGCTGAGAGCCCTCGGTGTGGGGCCAGGGGACGAAGTGATCGTCCAAAATATTACCTTCATCGCCTCCGCCAATGCCGTCTGTCTGGCGGGCGCCACGCCTCGGTTCGCCGACATTAAAGGGTTCAATGATTTGACCATGGACTTGAAACGTCTCAGACCAACTTCACGCACCAAAGCACTTATGGCATGCCACCTCTTCGGAACCGCGTGTAGCAACATTGAAGAAATCCGCGACTACTGCAGAAAAAATGGTTTCCTCCTGGTCGAGGATGCGGCGCAGGCCCTCGGCATTAAGACGCCACAAGCTCATTGCGGGACCTTCGGATCAGCAGGGACGTTCTCCTTTTATGCCGACAAGACGATTACCACTGCCGAGGGCGGTCTCGTCGTGGCAGCGGATGAGGCCGTCCACGAGCGAATGCTCTATCTCCGCAACCAGGGAAGGAAATCAAGCGGAACATTCGTTCATCAGGAGCTCGGATTTAACTTCCGCATGAACAATATCCTTGCCTGCCTTGGCCTGTCTCAATTGTCCAAGTTGAAACATATCACCGAGCGGAAGCAGGAAATTGACGCGCTCTACCATACGCATTTGGGGGATGCCGTTGATTACCTCGTGATCAGAAGTGATTTCACATACATCCCGTTCCGCGTCGTGGTTTTCGTTCCGAATGCAGAAGCCGTCATGGCTTACATGAAGGAGCGTGGCATCGAGCCGCGTTCAATGTTTTACCCCCTGCACCGGCAACCATGTTATGCGGCTCTTGGGTATCGCGATGAGGAGTTCGAAAATTCGTTGACGTGCTTTAAGCGGGGAATCTGCCTTCCTACCTGGGTTGGCCTGACTCAGGAGCAAGTGCGGTATGTTTCTGAAACGCTCAAGGAAGCCCTGGTGAAAACTCGTTGAGAGAAAATCTTGTATGAAGATAATGGCCATTGTCGGTACCAGACCGGAAATCATCAAATTAAGCCGAATCCTGCACGAGATCGAGCGGTTTCATAAGCTTGTAATCGTCCATACGGGACAGAATTATGATTATGAGCTGAACGAGATATTCTTCACCGATTTGCAAATCCGCCGACCCGACCACTTTCTCGAGGCCGCGGCTGCAACCGCCGCCGAAACCATCGGCCTGGTGATCGCCCGCGTGGACGCAGTTCTCCAAACCGAGCAGCCCGACGCTGTCCTGCTTTACGGCGACACGAATAGTTGCCTCGCCGTCATTCCGGCAAAACGGCGCAAGATCCCGATCTTTCATTTCGAAGCCGGAAATCGCTGTTTCGATCAGCGCGTGCCTGAAGAAATCAATCGGAAGATCGTCGATCACCTGAGCGACATTAACATGCCCCTCACAGAACACGCGCGGCGCTATCTTTTGGATGAAGGTTTGCGTCCGGAGACGGTCATCAAGATAGGTTCTCCCATGAAGGAAATCCTGAACCATTATCGCGCGAGGATCGATGCCTCGGATGTGTTGTCACGCCTCGGACTGAGTCGCCGGGACTATTTCGTAGTGAGCGCTCATCGAGAAGAAAATGTGGATTCGCCCGAGAATTTCAAGGATTTTCTCGACAGCCTGGACGGCCTCGCCCAGGAGTTTGGCCGGCGTATCATCGTTTCGACCCACCCACGGACGCGCAAGCGGTTGGAATCATCTGGCCACCGGCTTGTTGACGAACGCATCGAGTTTCTCAAACCTCTTGGTTTTGTGGATTATATCAAGCTCCAGTTGGATGCTTTCTGCGTTATCTCCGATAGCGGTACTATTACGGAGGAATCCTCAATTCTCAACTTCCCGGCGGTCATGATCCGGCAAGCGCATGAGCGGCCCGAAGGTATGGATGAAGGCACTTTGATCATGTGCGGTTTGCGCCGTTCAGCAGTGATCGAGGCCATTAAAACGGTGACCGCGCAATGGGGCGAGTCAGCCCAGCCTTTCCGGACTGTAGCGGACTACGACGTGCCGAATGTCTCGAAAAAGGTTGTCCGCATCGTCATGAGTTATGTCGATTACATCAACCGCACCGTCTGGCGTAAGCCAGAGCCTCCCGGAGAAGCGAAGGCCAAAGCAGCAGCATACGATTCTCCCCCTCTCCTCCTCGGACGAGGAGAGGATGGGGTGACGCGTAACTTTTCCGACGCTTCAAAAGTTCCAAAGTAATCCGGCCCCTTAACCCACAAACTTAACATGTTTACCGACAAAACTTTACTTATTACCGGTGGGACCGGTTCCTTCGGGAACGCGGTTGTCCGCAGGTTTCTCCACACCAAGATCGCCGAGATCCGGATCTTCAGCCGTGACGAGAAAAAACAGGACGATATGCGGCATGAACTGCATAGTCCGAAACTCAAATTTATCATCGGGGATGTGCGCAACTTCAACAGTATTAATGACGCGATGAGAGGCGTGGATTATGTGTTCAGTGCCGCCGCCTTGAAGCAGGTCCCATCCTGCGAGTTTTATCCCATCGAGGCGGTGGCGACGAACGTGTTGGGAACCGAAAACACTTTGAACGCCGCCCTGGCCAACCGCGTGCAAAACGTCATCGCGCTCAGCACCGACAAAGCGGTTCACCCCATCAACGCTATGGGCATGTCCAAAGGCTTGATGGAGAAAGTGGCGGTTGCCAAATCCCGCGGTTTGAAAGAAAACGAGACGACCATTTGCGTGACCCGATATGGCAATGTCATGGCTTCCCGCGCCTCCGTGATCCCATTGTTTGTCAACCAGCTCAAAGCAGGCAAGCCGATCACAATCACGGACCCCGAAATGACGCGTTTTATGATGTCGCTGGAAGATGCAGTGGATTTAGTCCTGTTTGCCTTCCAGCACGGAACAGGAGGAGATACGTTCGTGCAGAAGGCGCCCGCAGCCACGATTGGCCAACTGGCCAAGGTGCTAAAAGGGATTTTCAACTCGGACGCGGAAGTCCGGGTCATCGGCACCCGCCACGGAGAGAAAAAGCATGAAAGCCTGCTGACCCGGGAAGAAATGGTTCGGGCCGAGGATCTTGGCAACTATTATCGGGTCGATTCAGACACTCGTGACTTGAATTACGCGCTCTTCTTTGAAAAAGGCGAGAAGAAGGTTGCAAAGCTTGAGGACTACACTTCCGCAAACACGCATCGCCTCACGGACGAGGAGTTGGAAGCCCTGCTGCTCAAACTTCATTACATTCAACATGAACTGGAAATCAAAAAGAGCCATATTCAAGGCCCGACGGTCTCTACGCCGCCCGAGTACGCATAAGTGAGCAAAGGGAATAATATGATTAAACCATTCATTCTGAAGCTAATCGGGGAAAAGAACACTGGTCGCCTGGATTACCTGTTAAAGCGGAAATCTAAGCACGCGTGGGGACCACTGAATGGGCAAAGCATTCGGCAAAACGTTTACGCAGAAATTATGAGAGTCATCAAATTTCAAGCGATCGTAGAGACCGGCACTTTTCGGGGTACAACCACTGAATTTTTCGCAAAATCCGGGCTGCCAGTGTACACCGTCGAAATCCATCCACGAGCTTATGGATACGCGATGCAGCGGTTTTCTCGGCAGCGAGATCGAGTTCACGTGCTTCAGGGAAACAGCCCGGAATTCTTGAATGGTCTGGCAAACAATCCCGCCTTTCCCAAATCGAGGGTATTCTTCTATTTGGACGCCCACGTGCAGGATTCGAGCAGGTATCATAAGGCGCCCCTCGTGGAGGAGTTGGAGATCATATTTACCCGATGGACTGAGGCCGTAGTCATGATAGATGATTTTCAGGTGCCCGGAACTGCGTACTCCTTTGACGATTGGGGTCCGGGAAAGACGCTAAATGTGGAATGCCTGGAGCCTCTCCATCATTTGAGGTTGTCCGCCCTTTTTCCTCTCCCTGGTCCGCAAGAAGAAACCGGCGCCAAACGCGGATGGGTGGTGCTTTGCCGAGAGCATAATATCAAGCAAACCCTGAGCGCAATCAAAAATCTAACCGAGAAAATGCCAAAAGTTCCGGCTAACAGCGCGTAGCTGCTATAAGACCATAAATGCTGACGGGCCGCCCGTTTGCTTTATGCTTGGAATTGTGATGAAAAAACTGCTCCTTCTTATCGCATATTGGTTTGCGAATAGATTCTCTACCATTCTGGAAAACGCTCAGCGGAGCCGTTTGACTAAGAGGTTCAGATCGTGCGGAAACAATATTTCCTTGTACATGCCCATTTGTATCCAGGGAGCCGATAATGTCATCCTGGGTGACGATGTCGCTATCTCATCTTTTGTTCACATGTGGGGAGACGGTGGGATCCGCATTGGCAACCGCGTAATGATCGCGTCACATACGGCCATTACGACGCTCACTCATGATTACCGCGAAGAGAGAATGCAGGGGACACTTTTGCGTAAAGAGGTTGTCATCGAGGACGATGTCTGGATCGGCGCCCATTGCACTATCATGCCGGGTATTCGGATCGGAAAAGGCGCTGTGGTTGGAGCCGGATCGGTTGTAACCAGGAACGTCGAACCATACGCAATAGTCATAGGCAGTCCCGCGAGAGTATGGAAATATCGAGATCTGGTAGGCATGCGAGAAGACGTACGGGAGACTAAAATAGTAGCCACGGAAAGCCTTCAGACTTGACAAGCGTGGCTTAGGGACAATCCTTGAGGCGCGTGGAACCTCATTCGTCGCTAGAGGACCACCCGAATGGCAGCATGGATCCAGAGTTATGAATAACAAACCGATCGAATCACAAGGTTATATGGCAGACCCCGTTTCGTCGTCCCGGGAGCGGATTGAATCGAGCAGGACAAAACGCCCCTTGAGACTGCTGGATTACGCAGCGAACGTGTATTCTCAAAGCGGCGAAGATGGGATTATTGCGAAAATTCTTGAGTTGCTGCCGGCGAGGGATAAATGGTGCGTGGAGTTCGGTGCGTGGGATGGTCGGCACTTAAGCAACACGTGTAATCTGATCACACATGACGGTTATTCTGCCGTATTGATAGAAGCGAATAGGAAAAGGTTTACTGACCTCGTCAGAAATTACAAAGGCAATTCGAAGGTGATCACGCTGAACTTGTTTGTAGGCATCTGCGCGACGGAAAACCTTGACACTATCTTGGCTCAAACGCCGATTCCAAAGGACTTTGACTTCCTCTCCATCGACATTGAGGGGAACGACTATCACGTTTGGGAAGCAATGTCGCTATACACTCCGAAAATCGTGCATATCGCTTTCAATCCCACGATTCCAACCGAGGTTGAATTTATTCAACCAGCCGATGGCAGAATAAGCCAGGGGGCGAGCGTATTGGCGCTTATGCGATTAGGGCGTTGCAAGGCCTACGAATTGGTCTGCGTCAACCATAATAGCGCTATTTTTGTTCGATCTCAATACTTCGCTCTACTCGGTATTGCGAACAATGACCCGCGCACACTGCGCGAAGACTTTGCATCGATAACCTATTTGTTTTGTGGCTATGATGGCACTCTCTTTGTTAGAGGCCGGGAGATGCTTGCATGCCACCATCGTATCCGATACAAGGCGAGACTTCGACAGCTCCCAAAGCTCTTTCGTTCCTATCCAGGAAATTTTGGCAGAGTGCGGTTGTTATCGTTTAAGGTATACCGCCTGGTGGCTGAACTCTTGGGGCGGGCCTGATCGCACGCCGCGCTTCTACCAGCGGCCTTGCTGCTTGAGGGAGCGAAGTACCCCGGCTAAAAGCCTCAATGATCCCAAAGAATTGCAATACCGGGAAAGCGGCGACTAGCGATTCGATTTCGCGAAGTGGTTTCTCTGGGTTAATTAGTAGGTTCTCCGACGGTAACCATGGCGCTAAACCAGCATTTTAGAACCGACCACCTGTTAAGCAACTTGAAGGACCGGACGGTTTCAAACGGATTGATTACCGGGCTGGCACAAGGTGTTCAGTTTTTTTTGAATTTGGGGTCGATCATAGTTTTGGCTCGCCTCCTGGCACCAGAGGACTTTGGTCTGGTGGCGATGGTTACAACGGTCACAGGCTTCTTGCGTATTTTCAATGATGCCGGCCTTTCTGCAGCGACTGTCCAACGAGAAGAAATCACGCATTCCCAGGTTTCAAATCTTTTTTGGACGAACGTTGTATTGGGCGGAACGATGACTCTAGTCCTGGCCGCCTCGGCTCCGGCTGTTGCATGGTTTTATCGAGAGCCGCGGCTTATCGGCGTCACCTTGGTGCTCTCCATTACCTTCCTATTGACGAGTTCGGCCGTGCAGCATCTGGCTCTCTTGAAGCGCCAAATGCGGTTTAAAACGATCGCCTTCATTCAAATCATCTCGATGGCCGGGGGCGTGGCGGTGGGAGTTGGCATGGCTTGGTTTAATTTCGGTTACTGGGCGCTGGTGGGGATGCAACTTTCCACGCCTGTCGTTGCTTTTTTATTAACCTGGGGGGCCTCGGGTTGGCGTCCACAGTTGCCCATGCGTGGCAGAGGGACTCGGTCCTTGCTCAGATTTGGAGTAAATCTGACTGCCAGCAGTTTTATTTGGTCTCTTGCTCGAGGCTCCGACGGCCTTCTAATCGGCAGATTTTATGGCTCGGCGTCTCTGGGCCTCTATTCGAGGGCGGCGGCTTTGATGGCCCGACCCGTGGAGCAGTTTATGACACCTCTGGAAGCGGTTATGGTGCCGACACTTTGCCGCTTGCAAGGCCAGCCCGAGCGCTACCGCCGCATCGTGCTTCAGGTTTATGAGGTAGTTGCGGTAACAAGCTTTGTTTTCACCGGCGTTTTGCTCGCGCTCACCCATGCTCTAACTCTAGTTGTGTTGGGGCCGAAATGGGAGCAGGCAGCTCCGATTTTTGCCGGGTTCACTCTGTTAGCCCTCTACATTCCGCTTGCCAGTGTCTCCACGTGGTTGCTCACTAGTCAGGGTCGAGGAGGAGATTTCTTGGTCTTAAGTTCAATTGGCTCCCTCGTGGCTGTTGGATCATTCTGCACTGGTTTGCCGTTTGGCCCCGCCGGCGTGGCAATCGCCTATTCCGCTACATGCCTCTTCATCTGTTTGCCGCTTCTCTATTATCTCGCCGGTCGCACGGGACCTGTGAAGACAGCCGACCTTTGGACTCGATTTTTCAAGTATCTACCCATTTGGGGCGTCGTCTGTGGGGCTACCTGGCTAACGCGTAAGTTGATCGGTGCCGCCGCTCCCCTCACGCATCTGCTCATCTGTAGCACCGTCGGCGTTCTTGTGGGTATTGTTTTTATTTATGCTTATCCTCCATCGCGACGTACGGCCGTGACCCTGTTTTGTGCGCTGCGAGATTGGAAGAGATCTCGTGGAGCGGCAACAACCTGATATTTCCTGGCTAAAATGAATGACGATTCAGTGGAGATTAGCGGAAGACGAATTTCGATTCAGGGCAGGGTGGTTCGAATTGCAAGGCTCCAGGAGGAGTGGTATGAGGACGTTGAGCGTCCAGAGGTTCTGATTCAAGCTATTAGGAGTTCCAGGTGCGGTGCGGATGTCCTGAACTTTTGGCAACGCCTCCCAGACCTGACCCCGAAATTCAATTATTGCATGGAGCATGATTCCATCGCTGCGCTTCCAATCACAAACTATGCGGATTGGTGGGACAAGCAGATCGACGGCAAGACAAGGAACATGGTCAGGAGAGCCGAAAAGAAGGGCGTCGTAGTCAGAAGGGCGGAGTTCGACGACAAATTCGTTCGTGGAATGACCTCGCTCTTCAATGAAACTCCGGTGCGCCAGGGCAAGCGGTTTTGGCATTATGGAAAGGATTTCGACACTATTAAGAGGGAGTTTAGCCGATTTTTGTTTCGTGAGGAAATTTTCGGAGCATATCTGGGCGAGGAATTAATAGGGTTCATCTTCTTGGCCTTTGCTGGAAAGTTCGCGGCCCTCGGCCAAATCATATCCAAGATAGCCCATCGTGATAAGGCGCCCACGAATGCTCTGGTTGCGAAGGCGGTCGAGCGTTGCGCCGAGAAGGGGGTTCCATATCTTGTCTATGCAAAGTGGATCGAGGGCAGTCTTGGAGAATTCAAGCGCAACAACGGATTTCAGCGATTCGACCTCCCGCGTTACTTCGTGCCTCTGACTCTCAAAGGCCGCATCTTTGTCTCACTGAAGCTTTATCGCGGGGCTGGACTCCTTCCCGATCCGCTTCTCCGGCTCCTGAAAGGCGCTCGGAGTAAACTCATGGAACGCCGGTTCCTTTTGAACAAAGCGAAGCGATAAAAACACTGGGAGACACGTTTATGGAAAATATAAAAATCGTAACAAAGGAATGGGGGGAGGAGCGATGGATCGTCAATCGCGATTACTGCGGAAAACTGCTCATCCTCAAAAAGGGTTTTCGATGTAGCCTGCACTATCACAAGAACAAAGACGAGACGTTCTATGTAAATAAGGGAAAGGTTCTGATGGAATAAATAGGCAAGAAACTGATCATGCGGGCAGGTGACAGGCTGCTGATCGAACCAGGCATGAAGCACCCCTTCACTGGGCTCGAAGATTCAGAAATATTCGAGTTTTCCCCGCACCACGAAGACTCTGATTCGTATCGGGACGAAGCCTCCGGCCGGGTCGATCTCGCAAGCCTCGAATTGCCGGCCGGCATTCCTGGCTAAAGAGCCAAAGTATGCATGCCGCACAGAACCTCAGCCTCGCAAGAGTTAAGGATATCCTCGCCTCCGCCCTTCGGGCCCGCATCCTGGTGGTGGGCGATGTCCTGCTCGACCAATTCATCTGGGGCGACGTCGTGTGGAATTCGTGTCTCAATCGTTTCAGATCTGATTTAAAATGGAATTCATCGACGTCAAAGCCCAATATCTTCGCTACAAAACCGAAACGGATGACCGCATCCAGCGCGTTCTCTCTCATGGCCAGTTCATCATGGGACCTGAAATCGCCGAGCTGGAACAGGCCCTGGCCAGGTATGTCGGCGTCAATCATTGCCTCACCGTCGCCAGTGGCACCGCCAGCCTCGAAATCGCCTTGCGCGCTCTCGGCATCGGCCCCGGCCATGAAGTCGTTACTGTCCCCTTTACCTGGATAAGTTCCGCCGAGGTGATTGCCCTGGTCGGCGCAACTCCCGTCTTCGTCGATATCGAGCCGGCCTCTTACAACATCAACGTGGACCTCCTCGAAGAGGCCATCGGCCCTTCTACCAGGGCGATTCTGCCCGTCAATCTCTTCGGTCAGATGTCGGATTACGCCCGCATCAATGCCATCGCTGCCAAATACAATCTCCCCGTCATTGAAGATGCGGCCCAAAGTTTCGGAGCCACTCAACGAGGGCGTCGCAGTGGTGGCCGCGCCACCATCGGCAGCACCAGCTTTTTCCCTGCCAAGCCTTTGGGCTGTTACGGCGATGGCGGCGCTCTTTTCACCAATGACGGGCCGCTCGCGGAGAAAATGAAGGCCATTCGCACTCACGGCGGGGTCAAGCGTCATCACCATCCCTTTCTCGGCACGAATGGGCGCTTCGACACCCTGCAAGCCGCCGTCCTGCTGGCCAAACTCCCCCACTTCGAGTGGGAGGTAAAGGAACGCGGCCACATTGGTTCCCGCTATTCGGCTCTGCTCAAAAAGCATTGCTCTGTGCCCGTCGTCGCCAAGGGCAACACGCATGTCTATGCCCAATACACCATCCGCGTGCCCGAACGCGATAAGCTCGCCGAGAGGCTCAAGGCCCAGGGGATTCCCTCGGCTGTTTATTATCCCAAATGCCTCCACGAGCAGCCGGTGTTTGCCAACCTTGGGTATAAGTGGGGAGACTTCCCTGAG
Organism: Verrucomicrobiota bacterium; assembly: GCA_038228235.1. Classification (GTDB taxonomy): domain Bacteria; phylum Verrucomicrobiota; class Verrucomicrobiia; order Limisphaerales; family JBBRPK01; genus JBBRPK01. Next base: position 13,579 of record JBBRPK010000029.1, on the reverse strand, counting down.
GCCGAAAAAGCCTCCCGTGAAGTGCTCAGCCTTCCCATGCATCCTTTCCTCACCGAAACTGACCAGGACCGCGTGATCAATGCCATCCCCTGAAAAGCCATCCGTCCGCTCCGCCCGCCCCCTTTTATTTATGCCTTTCGGTCCTCTTTTGCCTTTTGGTGGCAATTCTGTGCGTTCTTTAAGTCCCATTCCCGGGTCTTCTGCATTTTTCGCGGTTAAATTAAATTCGTATAATTCGTGTCTAAACCGTTTCAGTCCCTTTTTGTGCTCTTTTGTGCCTTCTCGTGGCAAGTCCTTGTTTCGCGTATTTCGCGGTTAATTCCCTCCTTGCGCTCTTCTATCTTATGGTCGCAATGCCTCATATTTCGTGGTGATTAGTGCAATTCGTGTCAAAACCTAAAAATATGTCCGGAGTTAAACAACAAGAACGCGTCTGGCTCATCACCGGTGTGGCGGGGTTTATCGGCTCCAACCTCCTCGAGGCGCTCCTTAAAGCGGGGCAGAGCGTCAACGGGCTGGACAATTTCTCGACTGGCAACATCCAAAACCTGGCTCAGGTTGAGAATGCCGTCTCGCCCGAGCAATGGAAGCGTTTCACGTTTTTTCAAGCCGACCTCTGCGATCTTGACGCGTGCCGACGTGCTTGCGCGGGTGTCCAGTTCGTTCTCCATCAGGCCGCCCTGGGTTCTGTTCCCCGTTCGCTGCTGGATCCTCTCGCTTTTCATGCCAGCAATGTCACCGGTTTCCTCCACATGCTGCTGGCCGCTCGCGACGCCGGCGTCAACCGTTTCGTCTATGCCTCCAGCAGTTCTGTTTATGGCGACGATGAACGCCTGCCCAAAGTCGAGAGCGAAGAGGGACGCCTGCTCTCGCCCTACGCCGCCACTAAGGCCATCGACGAGCTCTACGCAGAAGTGTTCGCCCGCTGCTATCAGATGCCAACCATCGGTCTGCGCTATTTCAATGTTTTCGGCCCCCGCCAGGACCCCGCCGGCGCCTACGCAGCGGTCATTCCTAAGTGGATCGCCGCCCTCATCCGCAATGAGCCGGTTCATATCCATGGGGATGGCGAAACCAGCCGCGACTTTTGCTACGTCGCCAATGTGGTTCGGGCCAACCTGGCTGCCGCTCGAACGACGAAGGCCGGGGCTATCAACCAGGTTTACAATGTCGGGGTCGGGCAGCGAACCACGTTGAATGAATTAATCGAGCTGCTCAGGCGGCGGTTGCTCCCACATGTTCCCGGCCTCAAACATTTCAAACCGATTTACGGCCCGGCCCGCGCCGGAGACGTGCGTCACTCTCACGCGGACATTACCAAAGCCCGTCGATTACTCGGCTATGAACCCTCCCACACCATCGAACAAGGTTTGGACGAAGCCTTGCCCTGGTACCTGGAGGATCTCCAGCGTGGCGTAGCAGCGGATGTGAGTCGGCTCTGATCCATCCGGGGAGAATAGTAAGCCAAGTTACCTCGGCTGCTACGAGGTTGATGGGGATGCTCAACGCTCCACGCTCCCACGCTCATCGATCCTCGATCTTCGATCGTCGCCCGCCCCCCATGCTCCCATCCCCACCAATCAAGCTCTGGGGCCTGGTCACCCGTCAGGAGCGTTGGGGCCTTTCGTGGCGTGGCTGGTCTGTCATCGCGCTATTATGTTTTTCCTTGAGCGCATTGCTCCTGCTCCGTTTGCAGCCTTTTCTGGCTGTCACGCATCGCGTCGATTCCACGGTGTTAGTCTCGGAGGGCTGGATCAGCGAATACGCCTGCCACACGGCGGCGCAGGAGTTCAGGACCGGCAGCTATCCAATCGTCTATGCCACCGGCGGGCCTATGCCCGAATTTGCCGCGAATCCCACCGTTTCCCGAACCTGGGCGAGCGTGGGTGCAAGACGTCTAAGGAACGCCGGAGTTCCGACGAATTCGATTCAAATCGTGCCCGCGCGCGCCGTCGGGCGCGACCGCACTTATGCCACCGCCGTCGCATTGCGGGATTGGTTTCACGAACACAACCTCCCCGTCCAAAGCATCAACGTCGTCACGGCCGACGCCCATGCGCGGCGAACGCGCCTGCTCTTTGAAAAGGCCCTCGGTAAAGACGTCGCGGTCGGCATCATCTCGGTTCCCGACCCCGACTACGACCCAAAGCGTTGGTGGCGTTATAGTGAGGGAGTGCGGGAAATTCTCGGCGAAGCCATCGCCTATGCCTACGCCCGGTTCTTTTTTTCACCTTAAGAAGAGATTCGTGCTAATTCGTGTCAAAGTCTTGGGGTGAGGAGTCGAATCCAATCCTCCCGTCGGCATTTTTTATGCTGAAGACTAACTTCGTCGTCGGTGAAAATGCGTAACATTCGTGTCTAAGAGCCTGTTTCAAAATTCGGTGGGGTCCTGCGGCGAGGGATTTTAAAATAGGCTCCAAGTGTGTTTCAGATTGGCATCCGTGTTCATCCGCGTTCATCCGTGGTTAAAAATTCGTCCACTTTAGTGCAATTCGTGTCAAAATTATGAAAATAGCCATCGTTGGTCTCGGTTACGTCGGCCTCCCTTTGTCCATCCAGTTCGCGCGCTCCGGCGTCACTGTCATCGGTTTGGACATCGACCAGGCCAAAGTCAAAGCCCTTGCCAGCGGTAAGAGCTACATTAAGCATATCTCAAATGAAGACATCGCGGAATCTCTGGAAACCGGGCACTTCTCTGCCTCTACCGACTTTGCCCGTGTCAAAGAGGTCGAAGCGGTCATCATCTGCGTGCCCACTCCCTTGAACAAAAACCGCGAGCCGGACATCTCCTACATACTCCAAACTGGCCAATCCATCGCGCCCCATCTCCAGAAAGGGACTCTGGTTGTTCTGGAATCTACCACCTACCCCGGTACTACTGATGAAGACCTCCGGGCTGTTCTCGAAAGTGCTTCGGGCCTCAAGGCGGGCGCTGATTTCCATCTCGCGTTTTCTCCCGAACGCGAGGACCCCGCCAATCCCGACAGCAAAGTGGCCCTCATTCCCAAGGTCATCGGAGGCTTCACGCCCGACTGCCTGCGCAAAGCGATGGTTGTCTATGCCCGGGCCGTGAAAATTCTGGTGCCGGTTTCTTCCTGCCGCATCGCCGAGGCCGCCAAACTGCTCGAGAATACTTTTCGCAGTGTCAACATCGCCTTGGTCAATGAGCTGAAGGTGGTCTATAGCGCCATGGGCATTGATATTTGGGAGGTCATCGAGGCCGCCAAAACCAAGCCCTTCGGTTTCATGCCCTTCTATCCCGGACCCGGCCTGGGCGGCCATTGCATCCCCATCGATCCGTTTTATCTCACCTGGAAGGCCCGCGAATTTGGCCAGCATACCCGTTTCATCGAACTGGCCGGGGAAATAAATACCGCCATGCCGGAATTTGTCATCCAGCGTGTAGCCGAGGCGCTGAACTCGCGGCGTCTCGCCATCAATGGCTCAAAAATTCTCATCGTGGGCCTGGCCTATAAGCCCAACGTCGATGACGATCGCGAGTCCCCCAGCTATGTGTTGATGGACTTGCTCATGAAACAGGGGGCGGAAGTCGCCTATCACGATCCTCATGTTCCTGTCATAAGGCCCACCCGTGAACACCCGCACTGGGCCGGCGCCAAATCCGTTGCCCTCAGTCCCGAAGCTTTGGCGGGATTCGATTTAGTGTTGATCGCCACCAACCATGCCGCTGTCAATTATCAGCAGTTGGCTCACGGCAACCATTTGATCGTGGACACACGAAACGCTATGTCCAGGATCAAAACCAACACCGCGCAGGTTTGGAAAGCCTGATCGGAGAACGCTCAGACACTCCACGCTCAACGCTCCCTCCTCCCCAACATGAATCTTGATCCAATCCAGGGCGCTGCCGTCACTAAGCCCCTCATTCCAGTTGCGAGGGACCCTTGCGCGCAACTCGCCCGGCCCGGAGCAAGGTTCCTGCTTTTCGCTCTGGTTCTTGGCCTTTGCTTTTGGCAGCCGCTCTATGGTCTGGTCCGCCTCGCGGTCCATTCGAGTCTCTATTCTCATATCCTCCTGATCCCGTTCATCACCTTCTATCTCCTCTGGCTGCAACGCCGCGACACAGAACGGAAGGACGAGTTCCACGACTCCGACTCCTCCCCACCCCCCAATCGGCTGACGCCTTTTGGCGCCCGCACCTTGCCTGGAACGGGATTGGACTGTAGGCCCGGTCCTCCGACCGGGCGCTCCCACGCTCCCACGCTCCCACGCTCCCCACTCCCCGCTCCTCGCCTGGCTGCGCTCGCGTTCCTCCTCGGCTCGGCATCCCTCGCCGCTTATTGGATCATGGTCTCTCAGGGATGGCGGCCAGAGCCGGCTGATTACCTCTGTCTCGCCATGCTCTCCTTCCTCCTCTTGCTGCTGGCGGGAGCGTTCATCTTTTTTGGCCGCGAAACCCTCAAGGCCCGCGCTTTTCCTCTGGCGATGCTGCTCTTCATGGTTCCCTTTCCTACCTTCGTCAAGAATGGCATCGAAATCTTTTTCCAGCATACGTCGGCTTATGCCGCTTCGTCTCTCTTCCAGCTTTCCGGCACTCCCTTCTTCCGCGAGGGCCTGATCTTCCATTTGCCGGGCATCAGCATCAGGGTCGCGGAAGAGTGCAGCGGTATCCGATCCAGTTTCATGCTTTTCATCACCGCGCTCCTCGCCGGCCACCTTTTCTTGCGCGCGCCCTGGAAACGAGCCGTCCTCGCCCTAGTCGTCATCCCCCTGGGAATCGTCCGCAACGGCTTCAGAATATTTACCATTGGCATGCTCTGCGTCCACGTCGATCCCAGTATGATCGATTCTCCGATACATCACCGCGGTGGACCTATCTTTTTCCTGCTTTCGCTCATCCCTTTCTTCCTGATGCTGGTCCTGTTGCGAAAGTCCGAGGGGAAACGCCAGCCCGCCTAATGGAGCGCAGATTGCTAATCTGCCGTATCGCCGATTGTTAACCGGCGGGGCGGTGGCTGGTGTGAAGGGATAAACGCGAGGCGGATTTCCAATCCGCGATACAACCGGCCGCCAGTCGGCGTTACAAGGGCATCCACGCTCCTACACTCCGACGCTCCCACGCTCTCCTTTCTACGACCACATGGACCTCACCAACTTCACCAGTTTTGCGGGCGCAGCGCTGAGCGCCGTCCTGGTGGGCGCGACGCTCTGGCGCAGCCGCCGCTCCATGCCCTGGCTTCTCTTTTGCCTGGGCATGCTGTTGCTGGCGGCTGAGGCCGCCCTGGGCGGCTTGACTCTCTCCTCGCTCTCCGCTGAAGAAGTGCTCCGCTGGCAAAAAGCGCGGATGGTCATTGTGGCCTTTTTTCCCGGTGTTTGGCTGACCTTCAGTCTGTGTTACGCCAGGGGCAATTATCGCGAGTTCCTCTCCAAATGGCGGACGGCTCTCATCCTTGCTTTTGCCATCCCCATCGCTGCTCTGCTCGGTTTTGGCAAAGACTTGATCCGTGATGTCCCCTCTGGCGAGGCGCCTCCAAGCCTTTTCATTCCCCTCGGCTTTTCTGGCAAGTTGCTCTATTTAATAATGCTTCTGGGGAGTGTGCTGATTGTCCTGAACTTCGAGCGCACTTTCCGCTCCGCCGTGGGCATCATGCGCTGGCGGATCAAATATTTTGTGCTGGGCGTCGCCCTGCTTTTTGGCGGCAAACTCTACATCAGCAGCCAGGTGCTCCTTTACTCTGGCATCCATGGCGCCTTGTTTCAGATCAACTCCGTCGTCATTCTTTGCGCCAGCCTCCTCATCGCCTATTCGCTTCTGCGCACAAAACTTGCCGAATCAGAAATTTATCCCTCGCACAAGGTCCTGCAAAATTCCCTCACCGCTGTCGTGGCCGGGATCTATTTGGTCTGTCTCGGCCTCCTCGCCAATTGGGTGGCCCGCTTCGGGGGCGATCCCTCCTTCCCGCTCAAAGCCCTCCTCCTCATGGTGGGCATCGTCGGCCTGAGTGTTCTCGCCCTCTCCGACCGCGTCCACCAGAAACTCAAGCTCTTTATCAGCCGCAATTTTCGGCGTCCCGTCCATGACTGCCGAACGGTCTGGTCCGCTTTTACGGAACGCACTGGTTTGCTCATCGAGCCGGCGGGGTTGTGCCGCGCCGCCGTCAAATCCATCTCCGAAACCTTCGAGTTATTGTCAGTGACCTTGTGGCTCGTTCCCGAACACGGCAGAGGTCTCCTCTTCGGCGCTTCCACTTCCTTGACTGAGGAGAAAGCCCAAAGTCTGATGTTGGAACACGAAGGCGGAGGGTCCGCCGATCTCGAGGCCCTTTTGCGGGCGATCCGCGCCTGCACTGGTCCTGTCGATATCGATCAAAGCCGCGAGCCGGGCCTCCGGCTCCTCCAGGAGTTGAACCCCGATCACTTTCAAAATGGCGGTCGCCGCGTGTGCGTGCCCCTGGTGTCCGGGGCTGAGTTGGTTGGCCTTGTCACTGTCGCCGACCGCGTCAATGGCCTGCCCTTCTCCGTCGAGGATATTGACCTGCTCAAGTGCATTGGCGATCAGGTCGCGGGCAGTTTGCGCAATATCCAGCTCTCCCAAAAATTGATGCAGAACAAGGAAATGGAAGCTTTTCAGGCCATGTCTGCCTTTTTTGTCCATGACCTTAAAAATACTGCCTCCACTCTTTCCCTCATGTTGCAGAACCTCTCTTCGCACTTTGGAGACCCCGACTTCCGCGAGGACTGCCTCAAAAGCTTGAATCGCAGCGTCACCCATATCAATGACCTGGTCAAGCGCCTCGCCCTCCTTCGCCATGAGCTCGCCCTCAACAAAACTCATACCGATCTCAATGATCTCGTTTCCGCCACTCTCCATGATCTCGACGGCCCGGCAGGTCTGGCCTTCGTCAAAGATTTGCAGCCCTTGCCCCGGATTCTCGCCGACGCCGCGCAGATCCAAAAGGTCCTCACCAATCTCTTGCTCAACGCCAGGGAGGCAATCAATGGCGCGGGGGAAATCCGCGTTCGCACCGCGCAGCAGAATGGCTGGGTCGTCTTGTCAGTCGCCGATGACGGTTGCGGTATGAGCCAGGATTTTATGCGGCGATCCCTCTTTAAGCCGTTCCAAACCACCAAAAAAAGCGGCCTCGGTATCGGTATGTTTCACAGCAAAGCCATTGTCGAGGCTCATCAAGGCCGCATTGAAGTCGAAAGCAAAGTTGGCCAGGGAACGACCTTTCGTGTACTTTTGCCTGCGAAATGCGAATGAGCCATCCCATCAGCCACAACTCGGAACCCCGGCTTTCCGCCCGCATATTTCACCATGGACGCGTGCCGGCCCGGCGCTCTGCCACCGGCGGCTGTAGGCCGCGTGCCCTCACGCGGCGCCAACTGCTTAACTATTAACTCTTAACTCCCCACTGATGACACCCGATCCCAAAATAGCTAAACCAAAGCTTCTCCTCGTTGACGACGACGAAGACATCCGTTCCCAGATGAAGTGGGCGCTGGCTCCGGAGTACGAGGTCATCCTGGCCGAGGATGGCCCTTCCGCTTGCAATGCCTTCAAACAAAACCGGCCACTCATTACTCTGCTCGACCTCGGACTGCCGCCTCGTCCCAACGACCCTGAAGAGGGCCTTGCTGCCCTCTCGGCGCTTCTCGCCATTGACCGCCTCGCCAAAATTATCGTCATCACCGGGCAAGCGGAAAAGCAAAACGCCCTTCGCGCCATCGGCCAAGGGGCTTATGATCTGCTTTGCAAGCCAGTCGAGATGGAGGATTTGAAGATTCTCCTGAAACGCGCCTCCCATGTCGCCCTCCTGGAGCGTGAATACTGTAAAATGCAGCGCCGATTGGACGCAGACGCCTTCGAAGGCATGATCGGTAGCAGCCCTCAAATTCAGGAGGTCTTCGCCACCGTCCGCAAGGTCGCCACCAGTGACGCCCCCGTTTTAATCCTGGGCGAGAGTGGAACTGGCAAGGAAATGGCCGCACTCGCCATTCATCAGCGCAGCGCCCGTAAAGAGGAGGCTTTCGTGGCCATTAATTGCGGGGCCATCCCCGAAGCTCTCCTGGAAAGCGAGCTTTTCGGACATGAAAAAGGGTCCTTCACCGGTGCCCACGTGCAACGCCAAGGCCGGATCGAAATGGCTTCCGACGGCACGCTGTTCCTCGATGAAATCGGCGAACTCCCTCTTCTGCTCCAGGTCAAGGTGCTCCGGTTCCTCCAGGAACAAACCATCGAGCGGGTGGGAGGCCGCTCCAAAATCCAGATCGACACACGGGTCATTGCCGCCACGAATGTCGATCTTAAAACAGCCATGACCCAAGGCAAATTCCGCGAGGACCTTTTCTACCGGTTGGCCGTGGTCTCTCTCCGCCTCCCGGCCTTGCGCGAGCGTCCCAGGGACATTCTCGTTCTGGCGCGCGCTTTCCTTGAAAAGGCCTGCGCGGGCTCGGGAAAAGAAGCGCGCGACTTCAGCTCCGACGCCATCTTGGCTCTCGAAAGTTATGCTTGGCCGGGCAATGTTCGCGAGTTGGATAATCGGGTGCGGCGGGCCGTTATTATGGCCGAGGGCCGCCATATCACAGCCGCTGACCTCGAACTCACTGATAATGATGAGATCCTCACCCTTGCCGAAGCTAGGGACGCAGCCGAGCGTAAAGTCCTCATTAAAGGGTTGGCGAGGCATGGGGGAAGCGTCATGCTTGCTGCCCGGGACCTTGGCGTCAGCCGGCCATTAGTTTATGATCTTATGGAAAAACTGGGCATTCCCAGATCGAAAACGAAGAAGAATGATCTCGAACCAAAAGAAGATGAAAAAGAATGAGATCGGACTAAATCCCAGGATTCAAGTGTCAACCCTTAACCGTACCTTCATCATCATGCTTAAGCAGTTTCGCCTCAGGTGCTTCCTGTTCCTTGCATTTTCCGCCATTCTCGTCGTTTCGGGCTGCACCCGCCAGGCCAGGAGCGCTCGTCATTTGAAACAAGCCGACCGTTACTTCGATGCCAAAGATTTCAAGAAGGCGGAAATCGAGTACCTGAATGTGTTCCGCCTCGCCCCTACCAACGCCTGGGTGGTCGAACGCCTTGCCACTCTTTATTATGACCAGGGCAAGTTCGAGGGCGCTCTCTTCTTCTTGTCTCGCGCTCGGGCTTTGGACAAAGATAATGCGGATGTCAGGACACGCCTGGCCCATATTCTCCTCTCGGCTAGCCAGCTCCCCGAAGTCCGCAAAGAGGCGCTTTACGTCCTCGATCGCTCCCCGACCAATGACGACGCCATTCTTCTCCTCTCCGACAGCGCCGTCACCCCAAAGGACATCGCCGACACTCAGCAGCGCCTCCAAAAACTGCCGTCCCAGGCCGCCACCAGGGCCGCCTGGCATCTGGCCCTGTCGAGTCTCTACCTTCGTCAAACCAATGCCGTCGCTGCCGAGGGCGCTCTCAAAAAAGCCCTCGCTCTCGAACCCCAGTCCAGCCGCGTCCATCTCGGCTGGGCCGCGTTTTATTGGGTCCAAAACGATCTCAAAAATGCCGACCTGTCTTTCCAAAAAGCCGCCGAATTCGCCCCTCCCAATTCCCCGGCCCCGCTCCGGTGGGTTGATTTCAAATTCAGCACCGGCGCTCCCAAAGAAGGATTGGAACTGCTGAAGCAGATTACCCAAAAAAACCCTGGCTCCATACCGGCTCTGGCTTACCTCGCCCGCGTTGATTTCGATCTCAAGGATTACCAGGAATGTTCCAAACTCGTCCAAAAAATCCTCGTCCAGGAACAGGGCAATGTTCAAGCCCGTTTGCTCCATGCCCGTCTCCAGCGCGCTCAGGGCAAGGCTCCTGCTGCCATCCAGGAGATGGAAGAACTTAAGCGGAATTACAAGGCCTCCCCCGAGATCGATTTTGAGCTGGCTCTCGCCTACTACGAAAACCAGGAGCGCGCCAAAGCCGCCAGCAGCCTGCAGGAGACCTTGCGGCTCCTCCCAAATCATCTCCAGGCCGCCCTCTTCCTCGCCCAGCTTAACATCGAAAAAGGCGACCCCGCCTCCGCCATCAGTGCTCTCCAAAACCTCCTCCAGCAACCACGAGGCTTTACCCAGCTCGACCTGACTCGCGCACAATTCCTCCTCGCTTCCGCTTACAGCGCCCAGCGCCGGTTCGACGACGCCCTCACTCTCTATAGCGCCATGGAAAAGCGGCTTTCCAATAACCCAGCCATTCCCTTCCTTTCGGGCCTTAACTTTCGCCAGCAGAACCGCAATGCCGAGGCCCGCCGCGCTTTCCAAAGAGCCTCTCTCCTCACTACTAATGACCTCCGAACCGCTTCTGAACTCATTGACTTGGACCTCCTGGAAAAAAATTATCCCGCCGCCTTCCAGCGCGTCCAGGAATTTCTGCTCCGCCATCCTCGCTCTCCCCCGGCCAAACTCATCGAAGCCAGGATTTTTCTGGCCCAAACCAATCTCAATGAAGCCGAGGCTGCTCTGCAGAAGGCCATCGAATGGGAGCCGAACTTCGGCGCTGCCTACGAACTCCTCGCCCAGACCTATCTCGCCGGCAATAAATTGCCCGAAGCCCTCCAGCAATTGGCGCAAGTCACCGAAAAAAATCCCAGGAATGTCAGCGCCCTTATGAAAATGGCCACTCTCCTCGATAAACAGGGCGAGTCCGCCAAAGCTGCTAAAACCTATCAGGATTTGCTCAAGGTCGCCCCTCAATTTGTTCCGGCCTTGAATAACCTCGCTTACCTCCTCTCCGAAAAGCTCGGCAAAAACGACGACGCCTATCCCCTCGCCAGCAAGGCCCGCGAATTGTCTTCCGCCGACCCCAAAACCGCCGCCAGCATCTCCGATACGCTTGGCTGGATCCAATTTCACCGCCGTGAATTCCCTCGCGCCTTGCTCCTCTTGCAGGAAAGCGCCGCCCAGCTTCCCCAGGAACCCGACATCCAGTTTCACCTCGGCATGGCTTTTTACATGATGGGTCAGGAGCAAAACGCCCGCCTCGCTTTCCAGCATGCCTTGCAACAAAATCTCGACTTCCAGGGCCGCTCCGAAGCCCAAAAACGTCTGGCCCTCCTCGACCTGGACCCCAATGCGACCGATGAGAAAATCCTCGCCGTCCTCCAAAACCAGCTCCGCCAGCAACCCGACGATCTCCCTGCCCTCCTGCGTTTGGGCAGACTCTACGAGCGGACCGGCCTCCCCGACAAAGCCCGCCAAACTTATGAGGACGCCAGAAAGGCCAACCCCAACAGCGCTACGGTCCTCCTCCAGTTGGCCCGCCTCAATTCCACCGCCTTGAAAAACCCTTCCCAGGCTCTCATCCTTGCTCGCGAAGCCAGAAAACTCGCCCCCGATGACCCGGAAATCGCCCATCTGCTCGGGCGCGTCGCCGACCAAAGCGGCGATCATCAATGGGCTTCCAGCCTCTTGCAGGAAAGCGCCCAAAAACAGCCCGACAATCCTGAGATCCCCTTCGATCTCGCCCACGCCCTCTACTCGCTCGGCAGGGTCAATGAGGCCGAAGAAGTCATGCGCCGCGCGCTTCAAACCCGGGCCCCGTTCCCCCAGGCGCAGGAAGCCCAATCCTTCCTCGCCCTCATTACTCTCCTTAAATCGCCCGAAAAGTGCCTTGAATCCGAGGCCCAGGTGCAACAGTTGCTCAAGGCCCGTCCTGATTACCTGCCGGTTTTAATGATCGCCGGCTTGATTGATGAACAACGCGGCCGTGTCACCGAAGCCAAACAGACCTATGAAAAAATAATCAACCAGAGCCCCCAGTTTGCTCTCGCCAGAAAACAGTTGGCTGCCCTTTATACCGATCGGCTCAACGATCAACAAAAGGCTTTTGAACAGGCCAGCAAAGCCCGCGAATTGCTCGCCGACGATCCCGATCTCGCCAAAACCCTTGGCAAAATCGCTTACCGCCGCAACGATTCCCGCGCGGCCGTCAGGTTCCTCCAGGAAAGCAGCCTCAAACGGCCCGATGACTCCGAAGTATTCTACTTTCTGGGCCTCGCCCATAACCAACTGAAAGAGAACGATCCAACCAAACAAGCCCTCAACCGTTCCCTGACCCTGAACCCCAACGCGCCTTTCGCCCCCGAAGTCAGGAAAATACTGCAAGGTTTGACCAAGTAAATCAGAAGAAGTAATGTCGATAAAGTTTACACGGATTCTCCGTGCAATATTAGATTTTAGACGCCATAACTCGCTACCGACATGTAACTTACGTTGTTTTACAAGATTCAGTGCTGCTTTTTCATGTCGGTGCTTTTTACAAATATCTCCCGAAATAGACGTATTCGAATTCATTTAATTATTCTAAGTCGTTGCTGAATAGCAACTAATGACTTATCCTTAAATTGCGGCACGATTCCGGCTTACTATCCTTGTTCACAGTGTGTCCAGAGAGGACACATCATGGTTAATTCGGAATCAGAATAGGTAACCAAATGGCAAAACGCCGCTTAAAACTTGGGATTCAGGTTCTGCTTGCAGCAGTGCTCCCCCTCGTCATCGCCCATCGGGCTCAGGCCACTACCGTATCGTGGGGGGACCCTTTCCTTGGCCATAGCTGGGATGCGGCCTGGAATGAATCATCCAGCACGAGTTTCGATTCGTTGCAGGCCACAATTTTAGGGCCTTCCTCGGCTAAGTTCGAGTCGCCGGGCCTTTTCAACGTGGGGGGAGGTTGGGGCGTGGGAAGTGTCAGTGGCGACCAGAAGGCCGTCTCGGCAGCAGGCGCCGTTATGAGCAGTTTGCAATTTTCGACTCGTTTCATTGACGATCCGACACCCTATACTCCGGGAAATCAGCTCTTTCTTGACTTTAAATTTAAGAAGGACGGGGTCGTGGTAGATGAAAGTCTTTGGTCGTTTGACAACGTAAATGGGTGGGTGGATCCGCCTATTGGTGTTCCTGACGGTGGTGCCTCGTTGGTTCTCCTGGGATTGAGCGCTTTGGGACTCGTAGCGTTCCGCAAGACTTACCGGTAATTTATTTCACTTTAATCCGGTCCCGGACGAAGCAACCGCTTCGTCTTTTTTTTGTACCGTGTCCTCCGTCCTCCATCCTCCATCTTCCATCCTCCATTTTCAGCTCTCGGTCCTCAGTCTTCCATCTCCCGCTGAAGCCCATCCCCCATCCCTCCCTCAATGCCGGCATCGTCTCTCATCCGTCTTCCGTCTTCCGTCCTCGGCCCACGGTCCTCCATCCTCCATCCTCCGCCCTCCGTCCTCCGTCTTCCGTCTTCCGGTCACAGAGCTGCTTGCGCGTATAAATGGCCACGTTGCGATTCTCCTTTGTAAAATACCGATTGGCCACCCGCTTGATGTCCTCAGCCGTCACGGCTTGATGTTTGGGCCCGGCTTCATTGATTTCACTCCAATCCCCCACGCCGTCATTGTGAATCAGGTGCATCCAGCAGCATCCATCCGTCTTCCGTTCTCCGCCATCCGTCGTCCGTCTTCCGTCTTCAGGGTCCCGTCCTGAAATAGGTTGGTACTTTTAAGTAAGAAAATCAGGATACCAATGACTGTGATTCGTTATAGCAAAGCATTCAAAATGCAATTAGTGCGGGAAGTGGAAACAGGCAAAACGTCTGCGGCCGCCGTTC
>JBBRPK010000028.1:0-47298 GCA_038228235.1 Verrucomicrobiota bacterium | reverse complement strand
TCTTAGATATTTTCCAGAATCGGCTCGTCAATATTTACTTTCTTGTAGATGGCTGGATCGTCCGGCTCCTCGACACGCCATGGCTGGCCTCGGCCGGGAATCGGCATTAGGCGGGCGGCCGGCCGGCCATGCCGCAGAATAATTACCGTTTCACCAGCCTCGACCAGATCGACCAACTCACAGAGTTGCTTCTTCACTTGGGCTATTGGAGCTTGCATTGACCATAATTTTGACCATTTTCGTCTCATTGTCAAGCCAGGGCGGTTGGGAATTTCGAATCGGACCAAACAGGAGGGAAGGCAGGAGAGTTGAAAACGGCCAATGCAGAATCCAATAAGGAGAAGATGAAGACGGCGATTCCTCTGGATGTGCCCATCGTCATCGAGATGGGTTTGGAAAAACCCGACTGCAAGCCCATTGAGCCAGCCCCGCATCCCGAGGGAGGCGGCTGTTTTGCCCAGATGCGCCCTGGTAATGAAAATCCCAGATTTTCCTCGCGAAGCGGCAGTGACAAAGTCAATATCGGGCACACACGAAAGGAAAATAGCGAATGGCCACAGAAGAAAGAGTGCTTTGTTTTCAACGGAAACTCCTCGAAGAGTTGGGCGTGTTTCAGGGCATCAACCTTGAGATTGAAAAATATTTGCCGGTCGTCACTTCCTCTTCCCATATTCTTTATCTGAATAGAAACGAGGCCGAACTGGACAAACGTTACAAACAGCTCATCCCATATGTGCTCGTTATCTGCAAGGATAAGATCCTGCGCTACCGGCGGGGCAAAGGCGGCCAGGAAACGCGCTTGCACGGATTATATTCCGTCGGAGTGGGGGGGCACATATCAGAGGAGGATCATGGACTCTTTTCAAAAGGCCTGGGCTATCACGACGGCATGAGGCGGGAATTGATGGAGGAGGTGGCAATTGAGGAGCTGAACGAGGCGGCCGTTGCGCTGATCAACGATGACAGCACAGAAGTTGGGTATGTGCATTTTGGAGTGGTGCATATCATGCGCGTCGCCAACGAGTCAATCGTGGGGCGGCGCAGCGGGATTCTAAGCCCTGAATTTGTCCCAATTGCTGAAGCAGTGAAGGATTCCTCAGGCTACGAATCATGGTCGCGCTTTTGTCTCGACCACCTGGAAACGCTCCTCTCCAAAGCGGCTCATGCAGGCGTGATGAGCCCAAAAGGGTAACAGGTGATTGGGGTATGGCCTTCTCCAGGGCGGTGCCTTGGGCTGAGTTGAGGCCGCGCCGTTGGCGCTCCGGAATGCCATTCCCCGGGCATTGCCCCATTTCTGGCAAATTAGCTTGGAAACCCTGGACACCAAACGCGAGTGGCGCCTGTACGGTGTCCACCCTTTATGGCCATGAAGGGTATCCGGGCGTCGAGACGGAAACTCCCCTAATTCAAAATCGGCAGGCGCTGGCCTGCGCTGAATTGAGCCGCGCCGTTGGCGCTCCGGCAACTGAGGGCAATTTAAGCATCTTTGTTCTCCACTACTTCGGCAAAAGCTTGAATTCGGCATACAACTGGCTACCTGAACGGGCCGCCTTCAACGTTGCGGCCTTGCATAATGTCTCATTGGTGGACACAACAACAACTTAAGTCTAAACGCCCGGAAACGCGGCTGTTGGCAGTCGAGAGGCTTGGAGCCGAGAACAATGCTCAAGCCGTGCCGACTCTGACAGAGGTAGCGACCGACTTGAATCGCGATGTGAGAGTCGCCGCGATCAAGGCTTTGGGGGAAACAGGAAATGAAGAAGCGGTTACGCCGCTGGTGCTTGCCCTGAACGATTTGGACCCTGAAGTAAGAGAAGCAGCGGTCCTGGCCCTTCAAAGGATCGGCGATCCCCAAGCCCTCGAACCGCTTATTTCCACATTGCAAGACACCCATGAGGCTGTGCGCTGGCGAGCGGCCAAGGCTTTGGAAGTGTTGGGCTGGCAACCGACCGGGGATGCGGAACGCGTTTGGCGCGCCCTCGCATTGCGAGATTTGTGTGGGGCCGTCAAACTAGGAGCGGCAGCCGTGGAGCCGCTTCTCCATCTGCTTCAGGATCGAAACTTCGCGCATCGAAGGGCTGTGGTGGAGGTTTTGGTGCAAACTGATGATGCCCGAATTGTGGAGCCCTTGATTCTGTCCCTCAAAGATTCTGACCCGCATGTTCGGGTCGCGGCGGCCGATGCGCTTAATCATTTGCGCGAGCCTCGGGCCGTTCAACCTTTGGCTCTTTGCCTCCGCGACAAAGACCATCTGGTTCGCGCGGCTGCGGCGACGGCCTTGGGCAAGATCGGCGATGCCGGAGCGCTGGGAGCCTTGACGCGAGCCTTGGAGGATCGCAACTGGAGTGTCCGCAAAGCCACCGTCGAGGCCTTGGGGAAACTCGGGGATTCTCGCGCAGTTGAACCGCTGGTAGCTCTGTTAACGGATGCAGACCACGATGTGCGGGAGGCAGCGGTTTCGGCCCTTGGCCAGCTTGGCGACGCCCAATCGTTGGAATGGCTGGTGGTTTCATTGGCTGATCCGCAGACCAACGTGCGCAAAGCGGCGGCGGCAGCTTTGCAAAAAATCGATGAGCAATGGGAACGTTCCGAGGGTGCGCAACGCGCCATCCCCGCTCTGGAATCTGCGGCCCAGCAAAAGGACTACTGGGTGCGCCACGCCGCCGGCTACGTGCTCGAAACAATCCGCAACGCTCCTTTGTCAGCGCCTCCACGAGTCTCGTCCTCCGACACTGCGCATTACAAGCGATTGGGAGCATTCGACGCGCTCCTGGAAGCGTTACAGGATTATGATCGGGACTTTCGCCATGCGGCCGCTGAGGCCCTGGGACGCATTGGCGACCTGCGGTCTGTCGATCCCCTGGTGGCTGTGCTGAGCGATGAAGATATTTGGGTGCGCCAGTCTGCCGCCGAGGCTTTAGCCGCATTAGGATGGCAACCAGTTTCCAGCCCGGGAAATCCATTCCCTGACGTGGGTCTCGAGCCAGCCTCGACGTCCAAGATGGATAGCTGGGGTAAAGCCAGCTAGCCAAATTCATGTTGGCGAATGCCTGGCTTATTCCAATTCACGTTTAAGATGAGCCTAATTCGCTTGTCCTTTGCGGCGCTGGCTTCGTTGCTCGTCGGTCACAGATTCACTGCGGAATATGCTCCCTCCTCGCGGCTTGCCACAGGCCAAATTGGGCGCAACGAACGTCATCGTATTTACGCCTCAGACCACTTAGAGCGTGTTTTAAAAACCCACGAACGTGCCGCGTGAGGGCACGCGGCCTACACGAAACGGCTGGAAATCGGCTCCTTTGTAGGCCCGGTCCCCTGACCGGGCGATTTTTAAAACACGCTCTTAGTCTCATCTTGAACGCTCATTGGAATCAACGAATCGTCTCAGACTGCGGGAGCAGGTCGCCACTGGCAGCCTGAGCACCGAGGTTTCGTGCGCGGCTCAGTCCCCTTTCCTTTACCACCAGTTCAGGAAGAGGTATGCGCCCAGACCTCCAAAGAGGTTTGAAGATAATTCTCGATCCGATCCGCTACCGCCGTTTCGTTGTACTTGCTCAGGACTTCCTGCTGGGCTGTTTCCACGATCTGGCAGCGCAGTTCGGGCTGTGATTGGACCTGTTGCAGTCTTTCCGCCAGCGCCGCCACGTCGCCCGGTGGATAGGTGAAAGCATTCTCCCCATGGCGGAATAATTCCCGGGCCCCACCGGTTTCGGCGCCAATGACCGGCAACCCGCTGGCCATTGCTTCCAGGGGTGTTAGCGAAAATGGTTCGTTCCATTCGCACGTGTGGAGTAGAGCATCATGCCGCCGATAAATCGCCGGCAAATCCCGGTTGATGTTGGACACGGGAAGAAAGTCCACCGGCAACTGATGCATAGCAATGTAAGAGCGGACCTCCGCGATATAATCGGAATCGCCGCGGCCATAAATGCTTAAGCTGGCCTTGATTTGCTCGCGCGTTGCCTCCAGCGCTTTAAGCGCTGTCAAAACCCCGCTTTTGGCGTCGAGCCGGGTGGCAATGAGAAATTTCCGGGCGGGCGCGCTGGCAGGTTTCATCTCCCCAACAAACTCCTGGGTCGGAATGCCGGGGTAAATTACCTCACCATGACTCACGCGAAAGCCGGCTTGTTCCGTGGCTGTTTTCAGCGCTTGACTGCAAAAGTAGAGGCGGTCGAATCGAAAGGCGGGAATGGAATTGGGCGTGACGCCAGCCAGATCAGCGGCTTCGCCATAGACCTCTGGAATTCGCTCGTACCCCTTCATCATCCGCGTAGGCACCTCGGAATCCAATCGGTTGCGCTGTCCGCCAAGTTCCAAACAAGCCCGCCACAGCTTTTGCGCGATCGGCCCCCCGGGCCGGTTCCACCACCGCAGCCAGGGATCGGTGCGGAGATCCTCGGCCATCCAATAATCCGCCACGTCATAAACCGTGGGCAATCGCGCATTGCGCAATGCGAAGATAAGCGATTTGGAAATCCCCGCCAGGCTATGAACGTGGATGACGTCGGGCTGGAAAGCTGCGACCGTTTGCCGCAGGATTGCATGGTTGGCGGTTTCCAGGGCCCGCAGATCATCCAGGCGAGCCACGGGGGGATGTTCATAAATCCCATTGAGCAGCAAACGCCTGTCCACCGGTCCTCCCCGCTGTTCAACGGTCATGCCGTGCTTTGAAGTGAGCACGTGAACGCTGTGCCCGCGCAACTGCAAGGCATCGGTAATGGTCTGGACGCGAAAATTATATGTCCCCGCATGATGCGGCGGGTAAAGATTGCTCAGGACTAGAATCTTCACTCCAGTTGGGAGCGCGGAATTATTTCTTGAAGTCGGCGTGGTCCTTCTGCCCGCTGGCTTCGATGTAAGCGAGCAAGTCGAGCAGCTCTTCCTTGGTCAAAATGTTCGCCAGGCCTTCCGGCATGGAGGAGATATTCGATATTTGACGCTCTCGCACATCCTTTTTGCGAATCTCCGTTTTTTCGCCAGTGAGCGGATTGGTGATGAGCACCAGGAATTTATCGGATTCTTCGATCAGCCGTCCCGTCACTTCGTCCCCATCTTTTTTGGTGACGATGATATTCTTGTATTGGTCTGAAACCACTTTGGAAGGGTCGAGAATGGACTCCAGAATATCCCGGCGGGTGAAGCGGCTTGAGACAGCTGTGATGTCCGGGCCTGTGGCCCCGCCCTCATTCCCAAAGCGATGGCAGGCCAGACATTGGGCATCCTCGAAGGCTTTCTTCCCCTTCTGGAAGGAGCGGCTCGCGCTGACTTGATCGAGAGCAGGCAGAATATCGGCTGTTTTCCACTCCTTAACCAGATGGCGATCCAGCGGGATTTTAGTGACAATTTTCGGAGCCTCGATGAGCGAAGCCAGTTCCGTCCGCTCGCTCCCGTTCAATGAAGCAATCGCCTCCTTGCGGATATGGTCCATGAAATTCTTGAAGCTGGCGCCCTCGCCGAAACTGCGTCCACCCTCGCTGAACCATTTCAGGGTTTGGGCCGGATGCTGATCCTTGGAATGGTCCCGGCCAAACCAACCCAGGTAAGCCCGGCGATCCTCCGCGGTCCAACCAGTTTTTACCTGGCGCAATTGGAGGATGTAATAGAGTTGTTCCTCGACAGTTGCCGCCGAGGAGAAGAGGGCCATCGACCTCCCGACGACGCCGGGCGCATCGAGATAGATCAACAATTGGCAGAGTTCACGATTTATGGCCTGGCTCCCCGTCGGATAGAACGGATCGAGCATGGCGAGGAGGTCGCGCCTGGTATCGGGTTCGGGGCGGCCCATGCGAATGAGTGCGATCTCGATTGTGCGGAGAGTCTCGAGCCTTTGGGCACGGTTAAGTTGACTGGGATCCGATCGTTCCAGGCTCTTGAGCAAGCTCCCTTGAAGACTTTTCTCCCCGCAACGCGCCAGCGCCAGCAGAGCGGCCAGGGAGCTGTTGACCTTTTGTTCTTCGAGAGCGCGGTTTTGCCATTTCTCTACCGGCTGGCTTTCCACCGCCAGGCGCGCGGCGTAGCGAATCCAACGATCCTTGCTGTCGAGCTGTGGCCATGCGAAATCGAGGGCGGACGGGTCACTCTTGCCGTGGAAAGCTTCAAGTTTGTGCCGCAGGGCGCGAGCCTCAGCGCCATCCGCCTCTGCTTTGACTTGCTCCGCCGAGGGAGCGGGAGTACTGGCGCTGGAGCCATTGAAGCTGACACGATACAGCCCGGATTGGGTCGCACGGCCACCCGTCGCGAAGTACATCGCGCCGTCCTGGCCGAATTCCAAATCAGTCACATTGAGCGGGCTTTTGGGGACGCTTGGTTGAATCAGTCCCGTCGGGCAGACAAAGTTTTCAAATGAACCGCCGTAAGTTGAACCTTTCGGAGAAAGATGGACCGCGATAATTCTGCCATAGGTCCAATCCATCGCGTAGAGGGCCTTCTGGTATTTCGCAGGATAGGCGCTGCCTGTTCCAAACTTCACCCCGGTGGGTGAACCGATGCCAATGTCCACAGTGGTGGGAAGGCTGTCTGGGTAATAATTGGGCCATTTGCCGGTGCCTTCGCGGAAACCAAAGTCGGCGCCGCTGACGATGTGGTTGATGCGGATGGGACGATACCAGGGCGTGCCCCAGTCCCATTCCATGTCGCTGTCAAAGCCGAAAAGCTCGCCCTCAGCGTTAAAGGCAATGTCATAATCATTCCGCTGCCCGGCGGCGTACAGTTCGCAAACTTTGGCCTCTGCATCCATGCGCAGAACGAAGCCGCCTGGGGGTTTGTTGCCGGCTCCGAACCCATTGCCGTCTTCCATCCGCCCCAGCAGCAGGTCATCTGCATAATTCTTGTGCGGGGAATTGGGAGAGAGATCCTTCGGCAGTTTGGTGAAGTTGCCGTTCACCAGGTAAAGCATTTTGTCAGGGCCGAGCACCAAGCCATGCGAGCCATGCTCCCCCGCCGCGCCCTCGATCTTGCGCAACAATTTTACTTCGTCGAACTGATCGTTGCCGGTCGTGTCCCGGAGGCGATACAATCCCAGGCCCTCCGGTCCCCGGCCATTCACATACAGACTGTCGAACGCATAGAGCAGCCCCATGGCCGAACCGACGGGCTGGGCGATTTTCTCCACCTTTTCCACCTGGCCGTCCTTCGAGAGCGTGATTCGCAAAAGGTTGCTCACCCCTTCCTGAGGAGAAATAATCAAGCGCCCTTTGGGATCAACCGCCATGGAAACCCAGGAGCCTTCTCCCGGTTGGGCGGACCGAATCAATTCCACTTTGAAACCCGGCAGGGCCGTCAATTTATCAGCCGCAGTGGCCTGACCGCCTGCCGGGGCGGCAAACAATTGCGTCGAGGTGCAGCCCAGGAAGGCGAGAGCCAAAACACTCTGGCTTATTCTCGCCCATCTATCGGATGGCCTGCTCGCGGCAGCAGGAGCAGGGGTCGGAGTAAGTGAGGAAAGCAGTTTCTGAGGAGTCATAAGCAAGCTATTTTGGACACCGGTATCATACGGGTTACGGAAGGCACCCTATGGCAGCGGCCAAGGCAACCGCAAGAATTTTTTTCCGGGAGGATCCAACCTAATCGTAGCAGCCGATGTAAGTCGGCTCTGACATTCCGGCGGGGGCACACGGAATGATGTTCGTCGCGAGGTTCGAATTTTCGGATCGGGTCGAGTACCGGGGGCTTCACCCCGATACCCTCCCACACCACCGGACGTGCGGTTTTCCGCATCCGGCGGTTGAACGCAGCGGCCCTCTACGTGGTGGCCGCGAGGTCTGATTGAACTGCGAGTCCACAACTAACATCTCTTTGAGCCTTGTGTTCATTTGGCCTAACCCGAGTTGACCTGGTTCTACTTCAGCTTATCTGGTGGCCTTCGCCGCCTCTCCGCAATCCGTGTCCACCGGTGTCCATCCGTGGTAAAACCCATTAGCGAAAATTCGCGCAATTCGTGTCTCGCCGCCAGCTCACCCTGCCAACAATTGCGCCGCCTCCTGGATAGTCGTCAAAAAGGCCTGTGTAATCGGTTGCAGCTTGCCTTGCCAGAGAACGCCGAAAGTCACCGGAGGAAAATCTTCCAGCGGCAAATGGCGAATTTGCGGCTTGTGTTTGGTTTTAGGGATGGCGATGGATAAGCCAATGCCATAGCCATTGGCGACGTAGGTTTCGACCAATTCGACCGTACCGACCTCAATGCCCGTGAACCAGTCCACTTTGAGCCGGGTGAGTCCTTGCTGGAAATATTTATAGATTGACTCGTTGGTGGGCAGGCTGACCAGGGTCTCTTCGATTTTGTCTCGTTCCCAGAGTTCCTGGGCGGATTTAATTTTGCTGTCTCTTTCCACCACCAGCACCAACGGTAATTTGAAGAGCGCCAGCGCGCTGGCGCCAGGGGGCGGTTTGCCATCCAGCAGCGTAATAGCCAGATCAAGCTCCTGCTTTTGCAACCAGTTTTCGAGTTGAGGTTGATAGCCCTCGCGCAAGGTCACTTTCAGTTTGGGAAATTTTTTCCGCACAGCTTGGAGAATGGGCGGCAGATAATCACGCAACACGATTTCGGAGGCGCCAATGCGCATGTGCTGCGAAATGCCGCCCCGCAACTTGTCGGCCACAGAACTCAGATTGTCGAAAAATGGTTTGATGAAATCATAAAGATCCTCCCCGGGCGGGGTGAGCGCGAACGGGCGGCGATGGAATAACGTCGCTCCCAGGAATTCTTCCAACTGAATGATCTGCCCGCTCATCGCTGGCTGCTGAATGCCATAAGGAATGTTGCGCACCGCTTCGCTGATGCCGCCATGCTTTGCCACGTAATAGAACAGTTCGAGGTGATGAATCTTCATACCATACTCTGTTGGTCTGGCAGCGAGTTTGCCAGACCACCAAGCCAAGGCAAGGGCGGTTTTCGATCATCATTTTAAACAATCCACCACGCAGTTTTATCAATTAACACTCTCGGCGGACCTCGGGCTAATTTGCGGACGTGCAAAACGAAAACATTCGGCCACGCCACCAATGATGGCGCAACCATTTCAGATCAATCTGGCGCTCGCCTGGCTCTGGATCGTCCTGGGGTTCCTCACCGGATTTGTTTTTGGGACGGGTTTTCATCGAGAGGATTGGCTGGGAGGCTATGCTAGTTTTCCCCGCCGCTTGTGCAGGCTCGGACACATTTCATTTTTCGGGCTGGCTGTGGTGAATCTCTGCTTCTACTTCACGGCCCGCTCCCTGAGCTTCGTTGGAAGTTGGCCGGAAGTCGCTTCCTGGGCTTTTGTTGCCGGTGCGATTTCCATGCCTTGCTGCTGTTTCACCATGGCCTTCTTCCCGAATTTGCGCGCGCTCTTTTTAGTTCCCGTTCTGAGTTTAATCGTGGGCGGCGTGTCCACATTTACGGAGATCATCAAATTATGAAAATTGGATTCATTGCTATGAGTGGCATTCGCGCGCAAAACCAGGAATTACTTCAACTGGGCCTCACGCTGCCGGGGTTTGTTGAACGCAGCAAGGTCATCGCCTCACTCCCCAGCCTGTCCCTCTTGACGCTGGCCGGGTTGACCCCGGCAAAATTCACCGTCGAGTATCGCGAAATCGCCGATTTGAACAAGGAACCTATGCTCCCGGAAGATTACGATTTGGTGGCGCTGACCTCTCTTTCCGCCCAGATTGGCGAGGCCTACAAAGTGGCGGACTTCTATCGGAGCAGGAATATTCCAGTCGTGATGGGCGGCTTGCACGTAACCTCGCTGCCGGAAGAGGCCGCGGAACATTGCGCCAGTGTCGTCATCGGGGAAGGCGAGCCGCTCTGGCCTGAAGTCCTGAAGGATTTCGAGAGGGGATCACTGAAACCGTTCTACACCCGTTCGCCCCAGGGCGCTTTTGATTTGCGCGAAGCGCCGATGGCTCGATTCGATTTGTTGGATCCCGACAAATACAACCGCATCACGGTGCAGACCAGCCGGGGCTGTCCGCACAAATGCGAATTCTGCGCCAGCTCGATTCTGCTCACCCCCCAATACAAGCTCAAACCGGTGGAAAAAGTGATGGCCGAAATCCGTGCCATCAAACGAATCTGGCCGCGCCCGTTTATCGAGTTTGCGGACGACAACAGCTTTGTGAATCCCTCCCACTATAAAGAACTCCTGCGCGAGCTCGCCAAAGAAAACTTGCGCTGGTTTACAGAAGCTGACCTCAACGTGGCCAAGGACGACGAATTGCTCGGTCTGATGCGCGATTCGGGTTGCCAACAAATTCTAATTGGGTTGGAAAGCCCGCGCAGGGACAGTCTCAACGGCTTGGAACTCAACGCTAATTGGAAGTTGCGCCAGCAGGACCACTACAAGGCCGCCATTGCCAAAATCCAATCCTACGGGATAACCGTCAATGGATGCTTCATCCTGGGGCTCGACGGCGATACGCCCGAGGTTTTCGATCAAGTGTTCCATTTCGTGAAAGAGTCCGGATTATATGAAGTGCAGGTTACCTTCCTGACCGCTTTTCCAGGCACGCCCCTCTACGGCCGTCTCAAGCGGGAAGACCGGATCATTCGCGACAAAGCTTGGGAGCTCTGCACCCTGTTCGACATCAACATTCAACCCAAGAATATGAGCGTCGCAGAATTGCAAAAAGGGTTTTTGG
This sequence comes from Verrucomicrobiota bacterium, assembly GCA_038228235.1. Lineage (GTDB taxonomy): Bacteria > Verrucomicrobiota > Verrucomicrobiia > Limisphaerales > JBBRPK01 > JBBRPK01. The sequence continues at coordinate 36,678 of JBBRPK010000028.1, read as the reverse complement.
GACTGGTGAAACGGCTCTATTCGGCTGAAGAGACCGCCGAGCGGCGCCGTAGTTTCAAGCGCCGGCTCAAAGCCTCCTCTCATTTCGGGCGGCGTGCGGACGACGAGGCTCGGTTCAAGACCGCAGCCTGAATTCCCGGCTCGGCACCGAAATTATCCTTGCGGACATTTATCTGCCGGCATAGGAATCGGGCTGCGACCATCAAGCAGAGGGCCAAAATTATGAAACGAATTCGGATTGCACTAATGCTGCTCAGTCTGGCGAGCGCCACCGGGGCGCGCGCCGAACAGCAACCCGCAGCCGACACCCTGGTGTGGTGCGGGTTGGATTATTCCATGGTTAAAATGATCGGCACGGCAGATTTCCGCCAGCCCGATCAAATATTTCCTAAGATGCTCGAAGGCTGGAACGAGTTATTCCTAAAAGAAATGCTGCCTCAACTGGCGTCCATGGCCAAGTCGTTGCGCACCGATCTGAGCGCCGTTACGGCCCGCAATGCCAAAGCTACCCCTGGTCAAATAGAGCGAGAGGATGGCTCGAAGGACGAAAAAGTGAAGCCCAGCCATATCAGCGACGCCGACATCGCCCAGGCGGTGCGCTCCTATGAATTGAAAAGCGGCCAGGGCCTGGGATTGGTGTTCATCATGGACAGGCTGGTGAAGGCTCAAGAAACAGGTTGCCTTTACGCCGTGTTTTTCGACACGGCTTCGCGCAGGGTCGTGTTCTCAGAACGTGTCTGCTCTGAGGCGGGAGGCATGGGATTCCGCAACTATTGGTTCCGGCCAGTGAAAAATGCCGTCAAGAAGCTGCCCAAGATGTATAAAACGGCCACCACCGCTTATCGATCAACCTCGTTTGATAAAAGATAACTGTTCAGGAGCGGAGCGCGGCTCTGTGAGCCGCAGCAAGGTGCGAACGTCAAGACCCTTCGATCCGTTAGCGCGCTTCAGCGCGAGTGAAGCTGCTGCGGGTCACAGACCCGCGCTCCACCTGAACAGTTACGATAAAAGATAAAAGGTGGCCGCTCTGCCATCCGCAGCCAGTTTGCTGAGAGGAGAGGCTTGCGTGCGGCGGGAATGTTTCTGATCTTCCCACATGGAAAGCAAGCCATCGTCTCCGTCCCCCAGTTTAATTTTCCGGCCACCATCGTACGTGGATCGGATGGATTTGGAGCAACTTTTTCCCAAGGCCCAGCCGTTGGAGGTGGAACTGGGGAGCGGCGATGGCTCATTTTTGCTGGAATGGGCAGGCCGGCGCCCAGACCATAACTTCATCGGAGTCGAAAGGTTGTTGGGCCGAATTCGCAAGCTGGATCGGAAGGGGCTTCGCGCGGGCTTGGTCAATTTGCGAGGCATTCGTCTCGAGGCCTCTTATGTCATGGAATATCTGTTGCCCGCCGCATCGGTGGAGACTCTTCATGTTTACTTCCCCGATCCGTGGCCAAAGCGGAAACATCGGAAGTATCGTTTGGTGAACTCCCGATTCACTGAAGTTGCAGCCAGCACTCTCAGCCCGGGCGGGGTCGTCTGCCTCCGCACAGATGACGCGAGTTATTTTGCCCAGATGACCGAGGTCTTCCAGGCGAATCCGAATTTTGCTTCGGCAGAAATCCCGGCCGATCTGAAGTCGGTGTTGACCGATTTTGAACGGGAGTTCCAAGCCCGCGGGGTGGGTACTCTGAGTGCGGCCTACCGTTTGAACCCGGACTTTAGTCCCGCGCAAAACTAGGCCGCAGAAAGAGACGCCGGAGAAGGTTGTGAAGCCAAAGAAGCCGTTTCCTCCAGCCGGCACAAATTTGTGGTCAAATTCAATATTGAGGTCGTTCCGCGGTTTTATGTATTCTCGGGCGATGCACAAGACTTTGGCGAAACCATGAAATTTCGTTGGTCGCTCGCACCGGCCCAGCCTGCTCTGGCCGGCTTTCTGGCCAAAGAATTGCACATTGGGCCGCTGCTCGCCCAATGCTTGTTGAACCGCGGCTTCAGCGAGCCGGAGCCGATTCTCCGTTTTTTGCAGCCACGCTTAAAACATCTCGCCGATCCTTTCCTTCTGCCTGATATGGAGGCGGCAGTCGGGCGACTTTTTCAGGCCCGAGACCAAAACGAGCGCGTGGTAATCTTCGGTGACTATGACGTCGATGGTGTGACTGCCACCACGCTGTTGACCGAAGTTTTGCGGGCCTTGGGTTGGACAGTCGATTTTTATCTCCCGCATCGGATGGACGAGGGTTACGGCCTGACCCGAGGGGCCGTGGAAAATTGTCTGAAAAAATTTCCGTGCGCGCTTTTGCTGGCGGTAGATTGCGGTTCCACGGCCGTTGAAACAATCGATTGGCTTCAACAAAATGGAGTGGATGTAATAGTACTGGATCATCATCAGGTTTCGACGCCTCCTCCCAGAACGGTAGCAATGGTGAATCCGCATCTTCAGGAAAGAGGCGACCATGCCTGCCCCGCTGTCTTCCAAGAACTTTGCTCGGTGGGATTGGCCTTTAAACTCGCACATGCCCTGGTGAAGCGCGGACGTGAGACTGGGATGGCAGCGGCAATGGATTTTGATCTGCGGCCCTATCTTGAACTGGTGGCCCTGGGCACCATTGCCGATCTGGTCCCCTTGATTGGGGAGAATCGGATCCTTGTCGAGAGCGGTTTGCGGCGACTGAACCAAACCCAACGTCCTGGTTTGATCGCGCTCAAGGAGGTCGCGCAGATCTCCAAACCGATTACCGGTTATGAAGTCAGCTTTCAACTAGCCCCTCGTCTCAATGCCGCCGGACGATTGGAAGATGCCCTGGAAGCTCTGCACCTGCTCCTGGCTCGGGAACCGGGTGAGGCGATGGACATCGCACGACGCCTCGACATCCAAAATCGCGAACGTCAGGAAATCCAACGCAACATCTCCGAGCAGGTCATCGGGGCGGTGCAATCCCGATTTAATGCGGCCGATGATTTCGTAATCGTGGAGGGGCAGTTGCTTTGGCACATCGGCGTGGTCGGCATCGTGGCCTCGCGAGTGTTGCAAACCTTTTACCGGCCGACGATCATCCTGGGGGGCGACAACCAGGAGTGGCGCGGCTCCGGGCGAAGCATCGAGGGCTTTGATCTGGCGGCGGCTCTTCGCCAGTGTGATGACCTGCTGGTCCGCCACGGCGGCCACGCGATGGCAGCGGGTCTGGCCATTAAGCCGGAAAAAATGGATGAATTCCGCGGCCGCCTCAATGAACTAGCTCGCCGCTCGCTCAGCCCGGAACAACTCCAGCCCCACTTAAGGTTGGATGCGGAAGTGAAGACCGGCGAATTGACGATGGAACAATTGGCCGATTTCAGCAAGCTGCAGCAAACGGGCATGGGTAATCCGCCGGTCCAACTTGTGATACGTAATGTCACCCATCAACGTCCGCTGCAACGAATGGGCCAGGAGAAAAAGCACGCGCGGCTTTGGGTGACAGACGGCACTCACACCTGTGAAGCGGTGGTGTGGAGTGTAGGCGACAGAGCTTTGCCGGAGGGTCGGTTTGACTTGGCATTCACGCCCCAAATCAATGAATACAATGGGACTCGTGCGGTTCAACTTAAGGTCCTCGATTGGAGAATACTCGCCACTGTCTAGGTAATATTACGTAGCTTTTATATGAGTGTTATAGCGTATTCAAACTGTGCGCACTTTACCCAGATTGAGGAATGCTCCGGGTTTTGCTAAAAGAAGAACCACCGGTTCGCGAGTCATGGCGATGGCGAGACTGACCGGCCCTTTTTACCACACGAAAAGGACCGTAAACTCCTTACTCTCAGGATAATGCGGATTGACTGGTTCATTACTGGAGGCCGTCGGCCTTCAGAGGGAAACCGTCCGTAATGAGAGGATTGAAAACTCCGCGCCATATATGTTGTTTAATGCGAATCAGAAGTTGACCCGTTGCCTAAATCTATGGGTATTAAGTCTTTTCTTCACCGCCAGCGGGGCGGGAGCGGCTTGCACCTATTCAATTTCTCCCACGAGCAAGACGCATGGATACGGCTCCTCAACGGGCACCGTGAGCGTGACCACGAGCCTCGGTTGCACTTGGACGGTTGTCAACACGAACACTTGGATCACCATCAACTCGCCCACCAACGGCACGAACAGTGGCACGGTCTTTTACACTGTGGCCGCCAACCCCGATCCTGTCCTGAGGGTCGGCGTGGTGAGGATCGCCAATCTGTCGTTTACACTTACCCAAAAGGCCGTGGTTTGCGCCTATAAGCTTTCACCCACCAATCGGGTGCAAGGGGCGCAAGGGGGCAGCGGGACCGTCGCCGTGAAGACCAGCAGCGGCTGTGCCTGGACCGTCACCAACACGAATGGCTGGATCAGCATCACCTCCCCTACCAATGGTCTCGGCACCGGGATCGTGAGTTATGTGGTAGCGGCCAACCCGCTGACCTTGCGCCGCACAGGTTTGGTGATGGTGGCTGATCAGACCTTCACTTTAAGTCAAGATGGAGGCGCCTGCGCTTTTGCGATCAATCCCACTATTGCGAATCATGGCTCCGGCTCGGAAACAGGCTTGGTGACCATCACGACCACTCCCGGCTGCGATTGGATGGTGAGCAACACCAATGTTTGGATTACCTTCGCCCGGACCAATGGCACCGCCAGCGGCACCGTAGGTTACGCGATTGATCCGAACCCGAGCCTCAATCCCCGCACTGGCTCTCTTTCCATCGCTGGGCAGCTCTTCAAAGTGGTTCAAGCGGGAGCTGCCTGTACGTATAAACTCGTGCCCAGATCCCGGTCTCACGGTGATGCAGCGTCAACTGGGACCGTGAGCGTGGTGACGAGCAGCAACGTGTGCTCGTGGACGGTGGCCAACACCAACACCTGGATCGCGATCACTTCCCCGACGAACGGGACCGGCGATGGCAGCGTGAGTTACACGGTGGATCGAAACTCTAGCCTGAGCGCTCGGACAGGCGAAGTGATGATTGCCAATCAGCTTTTTACGATTCAACAAGCCGGTTTCGCCTGCACCTATAAACTTTCTCCCACAAATCGGATACATGGCTCCGGGGCAACCACCGGAACGGTAACTGTCACTACCAGCACGAATCTGTGTTCCTGGACAGTCGTCAATACAAACGATTGGGTCACCATCACCTCCCCCACAAACCAGACCGGCAATGGCAGTGTCACTTATTCACTGTCTGCGAACGGCAGCCTCAGTGATCGAAGCGGAGTGGTCTTGATTGGTGGTGAAACCTTCACCCTCACACAACGAGGCTTGGCCTGCACATATTCCATCTCACCACCGTCGCGGATGCATGGCCACGGAGCGGCTACGAACGTAGTAAACGTGACCAGCAGCACTAGTAATTGCGCCTGGACAGTCAGTACCACCAACGATTGGGTCAGCATCCTTTCGACGACCAATGGCATGGGCAACGATGCCGTCACGTATGCGGTGGACGCCAACCCGGCCGCTAGGACTCGTAACGGCGAGATCCAAATTGCTGACCAGCTTTTTACCATCACTCAGGCGGCCGCCCCTTGCACATACGCCCTCGCGCCGACGAGTCCACATCATGGTTCCGGCTCGGAAACCGGCTTGGTAACTCTCACCACCCTCGATGGCTGCACCTGGTCGGTGAGCAATAGCGTCAGTTGGATTACGATTAAATCTCCGACTAATGGCACCAACAGCGGGACTGTGCTTTACACCCTCCAGGCAAACCCTGCGGGCACAGGCAGAACAGGGTTAGTGGGTATTGCAACTGAGATTTTAACCGTCATCCAGGCGGGAACAAACTGCGCGTATAAGCTCTCCACGACCAATCGGACGCATGGGGCCGGAACCACGAGCGCAAGCGTTGCCGTGACCACGGGCCTCAATTGTGCCTGGAATGTAATCAATACGAACGATTGGATCACCATCACCTCCAGCACTAACCTCGTAGGAAGCGGCAGCGTTGATTATACCGTCGCGGCCAACCCAAGCTTCAATGCCCGGAGCGGCGTGATCATGATTGCTGACCAGCTTCTTACGCTCAACCAATTAGGATTCGGCTGCGCCTACAAACTCACCCCAGCCGCGCGGACGCATGGATTTGGCGCGACCAACGGGACCGTGACGGTCACCGCCAGCAGCAATGTATGCACCTGGACGGCGGTTTCTGGGAACGACTGGATCACCATCACCTCGGCGACCAACGGTAGCGGCAATGGAACTCTGAGCTACTCCGTCAGCGCCAATTTGGACCCTATTTCCCGGACCGGGGTTGTCATGGTTGCCGACCAGCAACTTACCCTTACCCAGAACGGCATGACCAACCGGGTTGCTTTATCGCTGACCGTAACAACTATGAACGTGGGGGACCCGGTAAAATTAACCCTGGCGGGTGGTCCGGGCGGCCCATGGGAGCTGCAAAGGTCGCCCGACCTGGCCCGTTGGGCAACCATTGCCTGGCTTACCAACACGACGGGTAGAATGGAATTCACCGACACCGTTCAAACCAATTCCCCTCAGCGTTTCTATCGCGCCCGCACGCCGTAGCGAGCGTGGAGCGTGGAGCGTTGGAGCGCCCATCAGTAGCTATACCGGACATCCGCGCGTGTCTGGCCTGTAAAGGGGTCCGGCCGGGTATTCTGATATCTGCAAAAGTCCAGATTCCTCGGACCATGACGCCATCAGCGGCCCCAGCATATCCAATTCGCATCTGTCCAGCCATCAAGGGTCATCCTCTTCATTTTCCAAATCGGTGTCGATTCCTTTCCCCGCATACCCGGCCTGACCCTTTTACATCTCCTTCCGCCAAGCACGGGTGCTGATAGAGCAACTCCTGGACTGGGGCCGAGGTCTGGGCGCAGAGGCCAAGGGCTTGGCCCCTTGGTGCCCTCACCCGGAGTCCTTGCCCCCCAATGAGAATTGCTGGCACTTGTGGCGCCGGGATTGCAAGAGTAGCTCCACAATGAAATTTGCGTTCCTTTTCAATACTATCTGCGGCAACATGGCCCCGACTATGAAGATCTTTGCAGTCCTGACTCGCCTGTGCTTGTTTGGCCCTTGGCTCCTGGGGGGAGTTGGTCTCCCGTTCCTCGCCGCGCCCTCAACGGTCCACGCTCAGCCTTCCACCAACCGCGTCCTCCAACTCGACGGCACCAACAGCTACGTCGAACTGCCGTCGGATATGTTCACCAACCTGAGCGAGGCAACCATCGAATGCTGGGTGAAATGGGAAGCATTCACGGATGACGGGAATACCCACGTTTTCGATTTCGGTGCGTCACAAAATGAAGCCTATCTGACCCAAACCGGAAATGGTAACCTGAAGTTTCTGATCGCCGCCCCGGACCAGACCCGCCACCGGATCGAAATACCTGGGATCCTTCGGCTCAATGAGTGGTGTCACGTCGCCGTGATCACCGGCCCGCGCGGGGTCCAACTCTACTTGAACGGGGCGCTGGTCGCAACCAACGATTACGCGGGCAGTCTTTCCTCTCTGGGCCGCGGTCACAACTACCTCGGCTACGAGAACGACGTCCGGATCGCCACCAACAGCTTCCGTGGTCAACTGGACGACGTGCGAGTCTGGAAGGTGGTCCGCACCCCGGAGCAAATCCGAGACAAAATGTTCAAGAAGCTCGCGGCCGGAGAGCCGGATTTGGCAGGCTTGTGGAGCTTCGATGACGGCACGGCCAAGGATGCTTCGCCAGGAGGTCATCACGGGAAGCCGTTTGGGCAGGCCAAAGTTACGGAGGCTGTGCTGCCTTCCGCCAACATGCTGGCCCCTTGGACGCGGCTCATTGGGAAAATCACCGACGCCCGCGGCACGGCCCTCCCAAACGTAACGATTCGCGCGGAACTGAACGGGGAGGAAATCGCCCGTGCGACTAGTGGCGGGAATGGCGAATACGCGCTGACGCTTTGGACTGGCGCGCAAGCCGTGGACGTGGTGGCGTCTGGCTCCAACGATCTTGGCGGTTGGAAATTCGGACTTCCTGTTTCCCCTTACGTTGAACACACGAACGATTGGCTCTTGAAGCCCGCCATCCGCATCGCGGGAAAGGTGAACGCTCTGGACGGGAAGACCCCCCACGCCGCCGTGCTCGTGGAACTGGTCCGGCCTGTCGGCGCGGAAACTGTCAAATCTGAAATTGATCAAAGTCCCCTTCCGCCTTCCCAGGACTTCGGCGCGACGAGCACGTCGACTGCTGGGACCAACCAGGTGTTGCAATTGGACGGCAAAGGCAGCTACGTGGAACTGCCGCCCGACCTGTTCAATGATCTCGAAAATGCGACGGTGGAAGGCTGGGTTCGCTGGGAGAGTTTTCGGGAAAATTCGCGCTTCTTTGCATTCGGGGATGAAACGCATGGGCTGTTCGTCAACAACGCCGGAGCGACCAGCGATCTAGTCGTCACCATCAACGGACCTCGAGCCGGGGACTTCAAATTGAGTCGAGTGCAGAGAACCCAATGGCATCACCTTGCCGTGGTGGCCAGTGCCTCTAGCCTCACGCTGTATTTGGACGGATTGCCGGTGGGGGCCGTCCCATTTGCCAGCAGATTTTCCTCCGTCGCTGGGGGCACGCTAAACTTTCTGGGTGCTTGCACTCAACGCGCAGCGGAAGATTTCCACGGCCAAATGGATGAAGTGCGGGTCTGGAACGTCGCGCGCAGCGCAGAGCAAATCCGCGAGACCATGTTCCAGAAACTCACTGGCAGCGAGCCGGGCTTGTTTAGCCTTTGGAACTTCGATGATCCCGCGCATCCGGGACGCGACGCGACGCCCGGAGCTCATCATGGCAAACTCATAGGCCATGCCACCGTGAGCAATACGGCGATCCCTATGATGCTGTTTGGAAGAATCACTGACATCGCCGGCAAACCTCTCCCTGGAGCAAGCGTCCACGTGAATCAGGCGGGCCGCGAGGATCGGAACTTCACGGCGAACGCAACGGGCGAGTATGCGTTCACGATTTATCCCTCTGAGCGTTTCGACCTGTTTGTCACCACCGGCAAATTGTCCGCCTACCGCCTCGGTTTTCAAGCGAGCGGCGAAGAACGACAGAAGCTGGATTGGACGCTGGCACCGGTGTTGGCAGGTAGCAGCCGAGGTGAGCAGGCTCAAGCTTCTCAATCTGCAATCCGCAATCCGCCCGTCCTCCGTAGCAGCACTGCGGAGGGTGGACAATCTAAAATTGATCAGAGCCTCCTTACGCCGGCTGCTACGCAGTTTCCGGCGGGCACGGTTGTCGCCAAGATGCTGACCGACGAGAACGGCGCGTTCGATTTTCCAAACCTGAAACCCGGCGCCTACCAACTCCGAGTACCGGTGCCAGGCGGAGCGACGTGGTTCGATGCCGGAAGAATTCTCTATGCACAGCCCGACCTTTCGGACGCGGAGCGTGACAAACTCAAAGCGATTGATTTCCAAATTGCGCCGTTCAAGAAAGGGCACTGGACGACCTGGACTTCCCGCCAAGGCCTTCCCTCGAATCACATCCGCAAGTTTTGGGTCGATCCCGAAGGCGCGCTCTGGATCGCCACCGGTGGCGGCGTATCGCGCTTTGACGGCAAGGACTTCGTAAACCTCACCACTGAGGACGGGCTGCTGAGCGACCGGGTTTTCAACCTTTGGCGACAGACGAATGGCCTCTGGTGGTTCTGCACCGCGCGCGGCGTGTCACGCTACGATCCGGCTCGCAAAGCGTTCCGCAATTTCACTGACAAGGACGGGCTCGCGGCGGGAGAAATCCATGCGGTGACCCAGACGCCCGATGGCGTGATGTGGTTTGGCGCTCACAACGGGAGTGGCAGCCTTTCGCGCTTCGACGGCGAAAAGTTCTTCACCTACCCGCAGCAAGGAGGTCATATTAACAAGATCACCGCGACGACGAACGGTGTTCTGTGGCTGGGCACTGGTCGGGGCCTGATCCGCTTTGATGGCGGCAACTTCGTCAACGTCACGAAGCAAGCTGGTCGGCAGACCGGTGCCGACTCGCCGGTCGAAGCGCCGGATGGAAGTATCTGGTTTGGCGGAGGCGGCGGACTGTGCCGCTACAACCCTGAGAGCGAGAAGGCGGGTGGAAAAAAATTCGAGTTATTCACCCGGAAAGAGGGTCTCATCCATAATGAGGTGTATTCCACCCACCGCATGGCAGATGGGAACCTCTGGATAGCAACGCGAGCTGGCGTTTCCCGCTTCGACGGGACGAACTTCGTCAACTTCAGCGTCGCGGACGGCTTGGCCGAGAACGATGTTAAAACCATCACGAGCACGCCCGATGGGGTGCTCTGGTTCGGCACAGGCAATGGCGGCTTGTCCCGGTACGAACCCAGCACATTCACGCGTTTCAACCAGGCGGACGGTCTGCCAGGCACGGTGGCCGAATCCGCCGCCCAAGCACCTGATGGCACGATTTGGGTGGCTTCAGGAATGCACTACGAACCACGAGTCGGCCTTGCGCACTACGATGGCAGCGGCTTCGAAGCTTTCCTGGCAGGAGTAGCGTTCCCTTCAAACAATATCAGCGGTGTTACGATCGGTAAAGATGGCTCAGTATGGGCTGCCTTGGGTGGCCGGTCTGTCCTGGGTGGTTGGTGGGGAGGCGACGGCCTCGTGCGTTATTCGCAAGGGCGGATTGCGCTGTTGACCACTCAAGAGGGACTCGTCGGCAATGATGTGACGGCGGTGAATATCGTACCTAATGGCGATTTGTGGATCACCACTTGGGACCATGGTGTCTCGCGCTATAACGGAAAGACATTTCAGAATTTCACGACAACCAACGGCCTGCCCACCAACGGGTGTGTGACCGTGGAATCTGATGCCAGCGGGAATGTGTGGATTGGAACTGAAGAGGCCGGCGCTGTCCGCTATGATGGCCGACAGTTCCAGCGCTACACCACAGCCGACGGACTGGCGGATGACAGCATCAACGCAATTCTGCCGACGCCCGAAGGGATCGTGTGGTTCGGCACAGGGAGCGGGTTGAGCCGGTTCGATGGCCAAAGCTTCACCAACTTCACGAAAGCCAGAGACCGGCTCGCCGACAACAACGTCGTCGGAATCGTCCGCGACCGTGAAGGCGTGCTGTGGATCGGCGGACCGGCGGGCGTGACACGCTACGATGGCAATGTGTGGTCCACACTAGACAAGGATGATGGCGTGGGCGGCAATTGGGCGTGGCTCAACCTTGAGGACAAGAACGGCGCACTCTGGCTGGGCACCGAGAACGGTCTTACCCGCTACGTGCCCGACCGCACGCCACCCCGGCCACCGCAAGTGACTGTCGTCGCTGACAAGGAATACACCGACAAGGATGGGAAGGCGGAGATCACGGCGGGCCGGCGAACGCAGTTCAAGTTGAGCGTCGTGGACCTCAAAACGCGCGGCGAAACCCGCCGCTTCCGCCGCCAAATCGTAGATGCAGAGCGGCTCATCGACGGCGGACGCCGGGCTCCGGGCTGGGAGCCGCCCACACGGGAGAACCAATTCGAGTGGCAGACCAACCGCGCCGGCAGCTACACGCTGGCCGTGCAATACATCGACCGCGACCTGAATTACTCGCCGCCCACGCTCCTGACGCTGAGGGTAAGGCCGGTGTGGTACGCCAACGCCTGGATCATGGCCCCGGCGGGCGCGTTCGGCTTCGGTCTGCTGGGCTGGGGCTTTGTGGCCCGCGGGCTGTATGCGCACAAGCGGCGCGAGGCGGAAGGGCTGCGGCAGCAGATGCTGGAGCAGGAACACCACACGCGGGAGGCGCTCGAAGCCAAAAACACTCAACTGGAATCGGCCAAGATCGCGGTGGAAGCTAAAGCCGCGCAGCTCGTGGAGTCGAACCGGCAAATGGTGACGGCCAAGGAAGCCGCCGAGTCCGCCAACAAGGCCAAGAGCATTTTTCTGGCTAACATGAGCCACGAGATCCGCACCCCGATGAACGCCATTCTGGGCTACTCGCAAATCCTGCGGCGGGACGGTGAGCTGCCTTCCAAGTACCGCCAGCCCATCGAGACGATCGAGAAGAGTGGTGACCATCTGCTGGCCATGATCAATGACATTCTGGATTTGTCGAAAATCGAAGCGGGCCGGATGGAGTTGCAGGAGACAGATTTTGATCTGGGCTCGCTGGTCGGAGGTTTGACGGAGATGTTCACAGGGCGGTGCGAGGAGAAGGAGCTGAAGCTGCGGGCGGAGTGGGCTGTGAGTCGTGGGGAGCGTGGAGCGTGGAGCGTGGGAGCGTCCGAAAGCGGGAAAGCGGGAGAGGGAGAGAGTGGGAATGAGCCCGTCGGCTCACCTGCCACGCTCCAGACGCTCCACGCTCCAGACGCTCCACGTTTCACACCTGCCACGCTCCACGCTCCAGACGCTCCACGTCCCACACCTGCCACGCTCCACGCTGCCGACGCTCCACCCTCACTTCCCGTCCACGGGGACGAAGGCAAGCTGCGCCAGGCGCTGATCAACCTGCTGGGCAACGCCGTCAAGTTCACCGAGCGCGGGAGTGTGACGCTGCGTTTGGTGTCCCGGCTTCAGCCGGTTGGTGAGAATGGGTCCCAGCGCGGAGATGACAACGCCGCGATCTCCAGACCTGACCGCCTAAAGGCGGGACACCAAACCTTGTATCGCTTCGAGATCCTCGACACCGGAAAGGGCATTTCGCCGGAGAACCAGCGGGACCTGTTCCAACCGTTTCAGCAGGGGGCCGAAGGGCGCAAGAAAGGCGGCACCGGGCTGGGCCTGGCCATCACCAAACGACAGGTCGAGTTGATGGGTGGCACCATCGGGGTGGAGTCGCACCCTGGTCAGGGCTCCCGCTTCTTCTTTGAGGTTCCTCTGGCCCCGGCGCAAGGAGAGATTGTGGCGCGGGAAAACAAGCCGGCGCGCGATGTTCTGGGCCTGGCCGAAGGCGCGCAAGTGCGGGTGCTGGTGGTGGACGATGTGCGGCAGAACCGCGAAGTGCTCTCGCAACTGCTGGCAAGCATCGGTTGCCAGGTCACGCTGGCCGAAGGCGGGCTGGAGGCGCTGGAAAAACTGCGCGCGGCCGCAGGTAGGGCGGGCAGTCCCCTGCCCGCCGAGGTCAACTACAATATCGACGAGGCTGGCGGCGCGCACGGAGTGACGCGCCCTACCTGGATGCCGGACATCGTGTTTATGGACATCCGGATGCCGGACATCGACGGCCCGGAAGTGGTGGAGAAATTCACGGCCGAGTTTGGCCCTGGGCGCACGAAGCTGGTGGCGATCTCCGCCTCGGTGTTTGAGCACGAGCAACAGGGCTACCTGAAGGCCGGGTTCGACGCCTTCATCGGCAAGCCGTTCAAGTTCGAGGAGATCTGCGACTGCCTGAAGCGGCTCTTGAAAGTGGAATTTCGCTACGCACAGGAGTCGGAGCAAGCGCCCGCCGCGCCGGCCCTCGATCCGGAGAGTGTCCACCTGCAGGCGGCCTTGCTGACGCAACTGCGGGAGGCGGCCGCCCGCTACAGCGTGACGCGGCTGGAGCAAGGGATCGAGGTGTTAGAGAAGGACGGCGAGACGGGCAAGACGGTCGCGGCCCACCTGCGCGCCCAGATCCGCGCGGGCGATCTGGATGCCGTCAGCAGCTTCCTGGAAAAGGTGAAAGAGCAAGCATGAACGACAGGAATCAAATGCGAGGGATTCTGGACCAAAGCCCAGGGTTGCGAGCAACCCTGGGCTGGAGGACACAATCCCGTTGGGATTGGGACGACGCGCACGGTGCTTGTTGCGGCTCGGAGAGCCGCGGGCCGAGCGGGTGGCAATTTGTGCTGAAAAGGTGACCCATGAGTGAATCCCAGGAACCCCTTCACAGCGCCAGCGTGCTGGTGGTGGACGACATTGCGGCCAACCGCGACTTGCTGCGTCAGACGCTCGAGCCGGCAGGCTATGAAGTGCTGCTGGCGCCCAGCGGGGAGATGGCCCTCAAGATCGCCCAACGCACCATCCCCGACGTGCTCCTGCTGGACGTGAACATGCCCGGGCTGAACGCCTATGACGTGTGCCGGCAGTTGAAGGAGATCGAATCGACCCGGCACATTCCCGTCATCTTCATCACCGCCAACGAAGGGTCGCAGAGCCTGGTGGATTGTTTCCGTGCGGGCGGCATTGATTACATTTCCAAACCGTTCAAAACCGAGGAAGTGCTCGTCCGCGTCGAGACGCACCTGAAGATCAACCGCCTCACTCAGGCCCTCGTGCAGAAGAACGCCGATCTGCAGGCCGAAATCAATCGTCGCGAGCAGGCGGAGCAATCCCTCTCCTTGATCACCGAGAAGCAGGCGGAGCGATTCCACACCGGCGGCACGCTGCGTCCGGATGCGCCGTCCTACGTCGAGCGCTGCGCGGACAAGGAACTGCTGGCCGCGCTGTGCCGAGGCGAGTTCTGCTATGTGCTCACCTCGCGGCAAATGGGAAAATCATCTCTGATGGTGCGCGCGGCCAAGCGCCTGCGGGACCGGGGCTCTCAGATCGTGACGCTGGACCTGACCGCCATCGGCCAGAACCTCACTCCAGACCAGTGGTATATGGGCCTGCTCTCGCGCATCGGCTGGCAATTGGAATTGGAAGAGCCGCTGGAGGATTTCTGGACCGCCCATCAGCGACTCGGGCCGGTGCAACGGTTCTTCCGCGCCATCCGGGAAGTGGTGCTGGGGAAACTGGCAGGTGAAAAAGTGGGAGAGCGGGAAAGTGGCAACTCCGGCGACACCACGACTCCGCCACTCTCCACTCTCCACTCTCCACTCTCCATTCCCCCGGCGCAGCTCGTCCTATTCGTCGATGAACTGGATGTGGTGCGCAGTTTGCCGTTTGGCACAGACGAATTCTTCGCCGCCATCCGCGAGCAATACAATCGCCGCGCCGAAGACCCTGCTTTGAACCAGCTCACGTTCTGTCTGCTGGGGGTGGCTACTCCGAGCGAATTGATCCAGGACGGCCGGATGACCCCGTTCAACATCGGCCAGCGCATCGAGCTGGAGGATTTCGCGCTCGCCGACATGGCTCCCCTGGCTCGCGGCCTCGGTCGGGACCTGAAGGCGGCGTCGGAGTTGATGGAGCGCATCTATTACTGGACGAGCGGCCATCCCTACCTGACCCAGACGCTTTGCAAGGGGGTGGTCGCCGACGATCGCGTCCAGACCGCGGCGGCGCTCGATGATTTGTGCGGCGGGTTTTTCTTCACCCCGCAAGCGACGGACACGAATGACAACTTGTTGTTCGTTCGGGAACGTCTCCTTCGCAGCGAGGCGCGGCGCGAGCTCCTGCAACGCTACGCCCGCATTCGCGCCGGCGAGGCGGTGCCGGCCCAGGAATCCGATCCGCTCTTTCATGCCCTCCGCCTGGCGGGCATTACGCGCGTGGTGGACGGCTCCCTGCGGGTACGGAATCGCATCTACGAACAAGTCTTTAACCAGAGTTGGATCAGCAGTATGCTGGACCAGAATTCATGAGCACGTCACGGAACCCGGTTGAAACCGGAACAGTCCTTAAATGGGTCGTAAAGGGGTCTTGCCGTGAATAGTAACATGGTCGTGGCCTCCTGGGGTCACATCTTGACTTATAACAATTAGGGCTCGCCTTCATGTTGAGCCCGCCGCAGAATCCGCGCGCATGGCTCGCCCGTTGCGTCTCGATCTCAGGAACGGCTGGCATCATGTTGCCAATCGCGGCAACAATCGGCAGGCACGGCGGGAGCTTTTGCAACGCTACGCCCGCATTCGCGCGTCGACACCGGGCAGACGCTCCCCGAAGCTCTTTACCAATCCCTGGCGGGAACTAGGCGCCGTGTGGCGAGGGTCCAGAGCTTGACCGCACCGTTGCTCGCGCAGTTTTCCGGCGGTGCGAACCATCAGGGAACTTTTGCCCATTTGTCGCGAGGTCAGCACGTAACAGAAATCACCCTTGAGCAGGCCGTCGAGCAGATCCTTATCGGCCTGGCGCTCGACGTAGCACGCCGCGTCGTGCCGAAGAGTTCCTCCCGTCACATAAAAGCTGCCGTCAGTGTGCTCTGCCATTTTTAATTTTTAATTTTGCCTTTTGAATTGTGCCTGCCGCCGGTCAGGTGACGTAGAAGGTGGATTCGGTCGAGACCATCGAATGGTTCAGTTTAATTTTTAATCCTAGTCGTTGCCGGTTCTCTCGGTAAGTCCGATTCAGGCTTCAGGTCGGCTAAGTCGGGAGCTCGCCAGAAATGCAAGGATCTGTCCGTCCAATCGGCCCAGCCGACAAGCGTGCGACCGTCCGGAGAAAACCGGAGGATTTCTGCTCGTTCAGACCTGACCGTGATCAACTCCCGGCCAGTCGCCAAGTCCCAGAGCTTAATCGTGCGGTCTCCACCTGCGGAGGCAAGAGTCTGTCCATCCGGGGAAAAGGCGAGGGCGCGAATCGTTCCCTTCTGCCCAGTCAAGCTGAACAATTCCTTCCCGCTGGGGGCCTCCCAAACCCGGATCGTGTCATCGGAACTACCGGTCGCTAACGTTCTGCCGCTCGGCGAAAACGCGACCGCGATGACTTCTTCCTTCTGGTTCGACAGGGTGGCTGTTTCCCGAAACGTGGCCAAATTCCAGAGCTTCGTTGTCTTGTCGAGGCTGGACGTGGCCAGCGAATGGCTATCGGGCGAAAAGGCCAGATCAGTGATGGTGCCCGTGTGTCCAACCAGTGGTTCCAGTGCTTGACCTGTCCTCGTATTCCACAGTTTCACTTTGCCTGGGCTGCCCTTGCTCGCGGCGAAAAGACGGCCATCCGGGGAGAGTCTTTGCCACCGGCCAGCATCCTCATGGCCGGCCAAAGGGATGGTGGCCTGCAGGACCTGCGTGTGAACGTCCCAACGGTGCAGAGAATGGTTCGTGCTTAAGGTGAGAAATGTTTTCCCATCGGGGAAAAAGCCAACTCCGCAAACCTCGTCTGCAAAGCTGGCAATAGGTTGGCAAGTTCCCCCGTCCCACAGGATGACACGCTTGTCACTCGTTGCGGCAAGGAGGGTCTTGCTGTCCGGCGAAAAAGCGGGGACGGAAGCAACATTCGGGATCATCTCCTTTTGCTCGTTCGGTTGCGGGTCCCAAAGCCGCACCGTTTTGTCGCGGCTGCCCGAGACGAGCAACTTATGGTCAGGAGAAAAAGCCAGCGATAACACATCACTGCGATGACCTCGGAGGCGGTGAATCTCTTTGCGCGCCGCCACATCCCAGAGATGAATAGTGTGATCGCCGCAACCAGCGGCCAGGACATTCTCAGAGTAGAAAGCCACGCTCCAAACCCATCCCATGACTTCGATCCGCTCGATGGACCGTTGCCCGGCGAGGTCCCAGAGTTGAAAATACCTGTCCCACCGGCTAGTGGCCAGAAATTTCCCCTCCGGTGAAAAAGCCAGGGACAGGACTGGCCCGCAATTCGTCAGAACGCCAATTTGTTGGCCGGTGGCGCTGTCCCAAAGCTTGATGCTGTCTTGCCGACTGGCGGTGGCGAGTTTCCGCCCATCCGCCGAGAAAACTGCCCGGCCCCCGGACTGCGCCAATTTCGTTTTAGAACCAGTGGTGAGATTCCATAACTCCACGGTCCCCTCCTCCACACCGTACTGATTCGAGCCGCGACCAACCGCAACGAGATTTTCCTTCGGCGAAAACGAGACCTGAAACCGTCCGCCAGTCTCCCAAACACTGGAAATACGTTTGTGCTGAGCCACATCCCATATTTGGACCTCGTCCACACCTCCCAGCGCGAGGATTTGGCTATCCGCTGAGAAGGAAATGGAAATGACGTTTGTCGTCGGCAACTCCTCGAGGAGGCGCCGTGTGGCGAGGGTCCAGAGCTTGACCGCACCCGGGACAGAAGAGGAGGCGAGGATGTTGCCATCCGGTGCGATAGCCACTGCCCAGTTTGGTCCGGTTTGTTCGGGCAGCGTCTGAAGTTGTTCGCCGCGGCAGAGATTCCAAAAATAGCGCCACTCGAAACCGCGCAAATCTGTTTGGCCGGTTTTAGGAAAGTGCCCGGCTAACAAAATGCGCGCGCTCTCCACGTTTCCTTCGTCATACGCGTGTTGCACGACGTTCATGTCCGCCACATAGAGATGGTTTCGGGCGATCAATTCGCTCCTTCTGGCGGAAAGCGCCAAAACGACCATCACCGCGATAATCACGGCAGCCACTCCACCAGCCCTAACGAGACCCCGGCGATAAGCGGCCTTCTGCCTTTGCACCTCGGCATCGGGCATGCTGGCCTGAATCCAAGACCGGTCGAACACTCGCGCGTAAATGCAGTTGCGCACCCGCAGCCACCCGTCCACTGCCCGCACTATGCCCGAAAGGTGAAGATTGGTAACCAGCGGATTGTTTTCACCATCCGCGACGGGCTTGCCGCGGTGGATTTGCCCGTAGAGTTGAAGCAACGCTGCCAGGTCTCCTTCGGTGCGCAAGAGGCGGTCTCGCACAAACAGGAGATTATCATCCTGTTCGCGAGCCCGGTGGGAGAAGAACATCTCGCCGCAGAGCGCGTCCACCGATTCATTCGGAGGGACGAACTCCGCGCGTCCCTGCCTCGTTCCCGACGTCTCCGCCACGATCTCGCGATCAGGGCCTCGTGGAACCCCGCCCTCCGAAAGAAAACCAATGCCCTCCGCCAGCGCCCGGCACAACCGCTGCGTCAAATATGGATGGCCACCGGTCCAGTGGAGGATGCGGTCGAGCAATCGTCGAGCGTGGAGCGTAGAGCGTGAAAGCTGGCTAGTCGCAGCGCTCTGACGCTCTGACGCTCCGACGCTCTGACGTTCGAGCCCCTTCGCCAATGGCGCCGCCTCTTCCGGCGTGAAATCCTTTAGCTCGATCCGCCGTCCGATGTTGAACGGCGTCAGTTTCGAGTTTTGAATCAGTTCGGAGGGGCTGGCCACACCCAGCAGGCAAAACGCGAGCCGCTTGAACGCTGTGTCTTCAGACCTCCGATTATAACACTCGCGAATGCCTGCCAGGAACTCATCGGTGCTGAAAGTGAGGCTGCGCACTACGTCCACCTCATCGACAAAAATAACCAAACGACCCTCCCCCTGCCCTCTCCCGCCCGTTGCGACGGCGCGCGAGCGCGGCGAGTCCGATGGGAGAGAGTGGCCGGAGGCCGGGTGAGGGCCTTCTGACACCTTCAATTCCACGAGCACCACCTCACGCAACGCCCGAAAGAATCGCTCCAGCGGACTGTAGGCGCTGTGAGCAAACCAAAACTTTTCCACTTCATCCTCCAGAGCGCATTGCCGTCCCAACCGGCCCACCAACCCCAGATACCACTGCTCAGGGGTGAGGTTCTGGCCGACGGCGGTCAAATCCAGCACGGCGACGTGAACCTGTTCTTCGCGGAGTTTGTTTGCAGTCCGCACCATGAGCGAGGACTTGCCCATTTGCCGCGAGGTAAGCACGTAGCAAAACTCGCCCTTGAGCAAGCCATCGAGCAGATCCTTATCAGCCTGGCGCTCGACGTAGCACGCCGCGTCGTGCCGAAGAGTTCCTCCCGTCACATAAAAGCTGCCGTCAGTGTGCTCTGCCATTTTTAATTTTTAATTTGGAATTTTTATTTATTCTCACCGGTGACGTAAAAGCTATTTTCAAGACCGCTCACTTTGATATCGCTTCGGCTTTAGCCAAGATTTCGATTTCTGCAAAAGAAGGCGCGTGCCAGATCCGCACTGTGGCATCGCCGCTGCCAGTGAAAATGGTCTGCCCATCGGGAGACCACGCCAGCGACTGGACGACTGCTGAGTGACCTCGCAGGGTGGCGATCTCCTGCCCGAGAGCGAGGTTCCACAACTTAAGTGTGCTGTCAAAACTCCCGGTGGCGAGGGTTTTTCCATCGGGGGAGAAAGCCACCGCTGCCACAAAAGCCGTGTGTCCTTTGAGAGGCAGGAGCGGGCGTGGACGCGTGCGGTCCGAGACATCCCATAGTCTCACCTCAGTATCTCCGCTGGCCGCCGCCAATAAACGGCCATCAGGAGAAAAACTTAAGGAGCGGATATCGCTGTGCTGTCCATCGAAAGCAGCCAGAAGGCGCTGAGATTTGATTTCCCAAAACCTGATCTGCTTATCCGAGCCGGTGGCAATGATTTCGCCGTCCCGTGAGAAAGCCGTCGCACAGTATGGGGTAGTGTGGTTCGGCAGGTGGCCGATGAGTCTCTGGCCGGCGACATCCCAAAGCACGACGGTATTGTTCGTGCCGCGAAAGGCGAAGATTTTGCCATCGGGTGAGAAGCTCAGATGGTTACCAACCGCGAAACCGCTAACAATTGTGGGGCCCTCCCGATAAGGCCAAGCGGTGCAATTCCAAAATTCGATTGCTCCACTGAACCTGGCCAGCGCGAACCATTTGCCGTCCGAGGAGAATGTCAGATTCGCTTTGTCGTTCGTCAAAAAACTGGTCGAACGCCTCGAAGCCAGGTCCCATAGCCTGACGGTGAAGAAGTTTGGATCACTGGTGGCCAGCGTCCGGCCGTCCGGCGAGACTGCGGCGTAGACAACAATGCCGCTATGGGGCAAGAGGTTTTTTTCCTCATTCGCGGCGATTGGCCAAACCTTGACTCTATTGTCAAGACTCACCGAAACCAACGTCTTCCCGTCCGCGGAAATCGCCAACTGGGAAATCTCCGAGGTGTGGCCCCGCAAGGTTCGCAATTCATGCCCCGATTCGGCATCCCAGACCTTTACCAGGTTATCGCTTCCCGCCGTGGCCAACGTTTTTCCATCCGTGGAGAGCGCCAGATGCCGCACGAGCACTTTCTGATAATATGTGACCAAAGGCTTGAGTGAGGGCAGGTCCCAACGCAAGACCAGACTGTCATGGGCCGAGATAATTGCAGTCCTGGAATCGGGCGAAAATGCCACCGCCAGGATAATGCCCTTCTGCGGCGGCAAATCAGGCAGTCTTTGCGCCTTCGATCCGAGCTTCCAAAATCTCACCGTGTTGTTGAGCCCACCGTAACCAGCGAGCATCGTCGCATCCGGCGAAATGCTGTAGTTGGAGCCATTTTCCGGGTTTGTTAGCTCCTCAAATTTTCCAGGGCTGGCAAGGTCCCATAGTCTGATGGTGCGGTCGTCGCTTCCTGAGATCAGTTGAGTCCCGCTAGGGTCAAAGGCCAGATAGCTGACATTGGCGGCGTGTCTGCTCAAGGACTTTCTCTCTCGCCACGAGCCCAACTCCCACAGCTTTACGGTTCCATTCGCGCACCCCGCCGCCAGCCATCTGTGATTAGGGGAGAAGGCCAACTTGTTCACTCGCTCCATATCGCTGCTCAGGACCGAGGCCTGTCCTGTCTCCGTGTCCAAGGTTCGCAATACGCCATCTGCGCCACTCCAAGCCAGATGTTTACCGTTGGCAGAAAGCGAGAGGCAGGTGACTCCGTTCGTGCCGGCGTCAAAGCTGAGTCGGGCATGGTCTTCATGCGCCAATTCCCAGAGTAAACGCCATTCGAAACCACGAAGGTCGCTAGAAGATTGGGAGTTCAAAGTTGAGACAGAAGCAGAGGCAGGCCGATGTCTATCCAGCAGTTCTCTCGCGCGCAGCAGATGGCCCGCTTCCCACGCTTGGGCCGCTAGATTCATGTCAGAGGCGTACAAATATCGTTGGGCGGTCCGGGCCTGGCTCTGCGCGTAGAGCAACACACCTGTGAGGCTCGAAACGACGGCGAGAGCAATGGCGGAGGCGCCCAGCAGCCCGCGCCGGAAAGCGGTTTTCTGGCGCCGGACCTCGGCATCTGGCATGTTGACCGCAATCCAGCGCTTGTCGAAGACGCATTCGTAAATGCGATTACGAACTGCCAGAGTGCCGGTGTGCGGACGCGTTATGCCGCAGAGCCGCAAGCCGGCCACGAAGGGGCTGGTTTCATCATCCGGCACGCGCTTGCGGGCGATGACCTGCTGGTAAAGCGTGAGCAGGCTGGCCCGGTCCGCCTCCGCTCGCAAGAGCCGCTCGCGCACAAACAGCAGATTGTCGTCCTGTTCGCGGGCGCGCGTGGAGAAGAAGAGTCCCTCGCAGAGCTGATCGATCATTTGAGTAGCTGCCGACGTAAGGAGGCTCTGATCACGCATGCCTTCAGAGTGAGCCTCCTCACCTCGGCTGCTACGTTCGGCGACGGCCCGGCAGAGCCGCTGCGTCAGATAAGGATGACCATTCGTCCAGTAAAGGATGCGCTCCAGGAGCGCGGTTGGGAGTTGAGGGTTGAGGGTTGAGGGAGCCAGCAATCCGTTGGCGAGCGGGGAGGCCTCCGCGGCAGTGAAATCGCTCAACTCGATGCGGCGCCCGATGTTGAAGGGCGTTATCCGCGTGTCGCGAATTAGATCTGATGGGGTGGCCACGCCCAGCAGGCAAAAGGTGAGCCGATTGAACTCTGGATCCTCCGTCCGGCGGGTGTAACACTCGCGGATGGCAGCGAAGAATTCGTCAGTGGAGAAGGGCAGACTGCGCACAACGTCCAGTTCATCCACGAAGATGACGAGGTTGTTGATGCAGGCGGAGTTGATGGCCGATAGTCCAGAACCGTTAGGTCTATCAACAACCAACTCACTCTCCGTCAACTTGCCGGGCAGCGCTACATCGCGCAAGGCCGTGAAGAAACGCTGGCACGGTCCCAACTGCCGATTGGCTTCCCAGAAATCCTCCAATTCATCTTCCAGCTTCAATTGCCGGCCCACGCGCAACATCAATCCGTCATACCACTGCTCAGGGGTGAGGTTCTGGCCGATGGCCGTGAGGTCGAGAACCGCCACTTGGATCCCTTGCTCGCGCAGTTTTCCGGCGGTGCGAACCATCAGGGAACTTTTGCCCATTTGCCGCGAGGTAAGCACGTAACAAAACTCGCCCTTGAGCAGGCCGTCGAGCAGATCCTTATCAGCCTGGCGCTCGACGTAGCACGCCGCGTCGTGCCGAAGAGTTCCTCCCGTCACATAAAAGCTGCCGTCAGTGTGCTCTGCCATTTTTAATTTTTAATTTTGCCTTTTGAATTGTGCCTGCCGCCGGTGACATAAAAGGGGGATTCAGTTGAACTCATTCGGGGGATGCGATGGCGGCATGGGCGCAAGGTAAGGACTCGGAACCTCTTCTGCCAAGCGGATAAAGAGGCCCTCGGATTTCACACGACCCCAATGCTTACCGACGATAACCCCACGCTGGCATCAGCCCCGTCACAACATTCCTCGGTCGGTGTACGAGCGTCGCGCTTCTCCGACTGGAAACCGGAAGAACCCTATGGACGGGTGCTGTTCATCTTCCTGGCTTCACCAGTGTCTTGACGCAATAACTGTTAAGGCTTTCACCGGCGGCGAGGGCCTTGGCCGCGAGGCGGCGATGGATCGCGGGTTCAACGCGCAGCACAAACTTGCCGCTGAACTCCCTTTCACCCAGCGGACGCGGCATTTCGTGCCCGTCCGCCTGGATCAGTTCGACCATTTCCTTTACCGCCACGCACAGTTCGCTATAGACCCTCGCTTCGTCCCTCCCATGAACGCCGCCCAGCATGAGTTCGGGGCAACGGCCAACGAAGCAGTCGTCTTCATCGCTCCACTCGACAAATTTTGCGTACCGCCCCGCCTGTTGTTTGATTTGCCTGCGTGTCATACTTTTCACTCTTTCATCGCGTCCAACGCTCGCCGTACATCCCGTTCCTGATAATGCTTGGCGTCGTCACCCGCCTGGCCGCTCACCGTCACCCGCAATCCTTTCGGATGCGTAAAGTTCCGATGGCTGCCCTTGCCGCCCCGGTTCAAAAACCCGGCCTTTTCCAATTCGGCAATCAGTTGACGAACCTTGCGCGGCATTCCAGTATCAAACTAGTATCATCGATCGTCGAAAGTGTCAATTCTTCACCTCCCTCACCCAATCGCTCCCAATTAGAAATTATCCATAAATGATTAAAGAAGCAGAAAGTGGATTCAGTTGAACTCATTCTGGGAACGCATTGGCACCTTGAGGAGCAAGGTAATGAACAGGAGCAAACAGAGAGGAAAGCGGGAAGACATGAAAACATTGGGCAGAAACATTGCGGGGCAGAAAGATGCAAACAGCGGATATTTTTCTGCCACCAACATTTTTCTGCCTCAAATCCCTTCGTTTCCCTATTCGCAGCGCCGTCGAAGTGATTGTGCTGCATAGCGTCGGAACCCACGACCAAGCAGTAAATCGCTGCGGCACGGCTCTTAGAAAGCCATCGAGCAAGTCTTTGTCAGCCTGCCGCTCGACGTACGAGGGCGCATCGTGCCGAAGAGTTCCTCCCGTCACATAAAAGCTGCCGTCAGTGTGGTCTGCCATTTTTAATTTTTAATTTTGCCTTTTGAATTGTGCCTGCCGCCGGTGACGTAAAATCCGCTCATATCAGTTAAAATTTTGTAATTATTATTTGTCGGACCGACCTTTTTGAGTCACCGGATCGACCCTTTGAATGCTCGTCTCTTTTACCAGCAAGTTGCCATGCGGTGTCAAACGCTAACCCGCAAGCCAAACGAGACAGCCAGCTATCGGACCCTGCTCGAATCCCCGGCATCGAATTCCTCCAAAGGGGGTGCGCTCCATCGACGCACGCCATCGTACCCTGCGGAAATCAGCGTGTTGTTATCCGGGAGGAATGCCAGGCGGAAGATGTGGCCCCGATGTCCTTTTATCGTCAGCACCGCCTGCCGCGTCCGAAGATCCCAGAGCTCGATCGTGCCGTCGCTTCCGGCCGCCGCCACCCGCTGTTCATCGGGAGAGATCGCGACGCACCTGTACCCACGAAGCTGTCCATGAAAGGAAGCGAGCTGTTTTCCGGTCTCCACCTGCCACAAGCGAAACGTTCCATCCCAACTGGCAGTCGCGGCGAGTTTGCCGTCCTGCGTCAGGGCGATTCCATTGACCCCAGACGTATGTCCGACCAGCTCGCGGATTTTCTCCTGCCGAGGGATGCTCCAGATCTCCGGAGTGTTTCCTTCGCAGACCGCCAGGGTCGATCGGTCGCGGGAAATCCATATTCTTCCCGAGTCCTGGTGTGTTTTCAATGCGCCAACACGCCGGCGCGCTGCCAAGTCCCACAACTCCAGTAATCCATGGTCTCCCATAATGGCAAGCAACTGGCCGTCAGGGGAAAACGAGAGACTGGAAGAAGATGAGTTCAGAACCTGAAAGCGTGTTTTCTCCTCCTGCGTCCGTGAGTTCCATACATGGAGCACTCCGTTTGTGTCGACTTTTGCCAGACTCTCTCCATCGGGTGAGAGTACTGGAGTGCCCATCAAGCCGATCGACGGAAACGGCTTTCCCAACTGCTTCAGGTCTTGGGTCGTATGGATATCTACTGCGCCGTTCGTATGAAAGATCAGGAAGGCTCTTCCTTCGAGAGAGAATTGAACTGTTTCCACATCAGGTGGGGCTGGTAGATAGCCCTCATCGGCTGGACGAGGCGTGCCGCTCCAGATCCGGATCGTCCCGTCCTTGCTGCCGCTAAATAGTGCTGCACCGTCCAAAGAGAAGGCGATTGACCAGATTTCATCGAGATGTCCTTTGAGGGTGGCAGCCTCCTTCCAGGTTCCCATCTCGAAAAGTTTGATCCTCTGGTCGGCGCTTCCCGCAGCGAAGAATCGTTCATCGCGCGACAAGGCGAGCGATCCAACCCAGGATCTAAAAGTGGCAATGTTGGTGATCAGTCGTCGCTCCGGAACATTCCAGACCTTGACGCTGTTGTCCCCATCGTCTCCCGAAGAGATCAAGGTTTTTCCATCCCGGGTAAACTGGAGTGCCATGGCTCGTCGAGTGTGTCCGGTGAGCCTCCCCACCGGGATCCGGCTCGCCATGTCCCAAAGCACAATTGGACCGTCCGAGAGGGCGTAGGCAAGCGTCTTGCCATCGGAGCTGTATCCAATCCCTTTCCAGAACCCCACCCGACCTGACGTCAGGCTGGCGAACAGTTGTCCGGTCTTCAATTCCCAGAGTTTGACATCCAAGCCGGACGAGTCTGCGAGGATCAACCCATCCGGTGAAAACCGAATTGATCCGAACTTCTCCCGAGGTTGCCCGTTCGTCAGCGTCTGGAGCGGCTGTCGAGTGGCAAGGTTCCAGACTACGATGCCATCGTCTGAACCCGCTGCCAGGAGCGTTCCATCGGGGGAGTAAGCCATCGCACTCGCTGCTTTTGGCAATGGCAAGAGTTCGAAATTCCCGGGGACACTCAAGTTGTGGAGTTCAACTCGGTTGGTTGCAATAGAAGACGCCGCGAGAGTTCGACCATCCGGGGACACCGTGATGTTGTTGACCTCGGGCAGATGGGAGTCGATGACTCCAATCTCGTCGCTGCGGCAAAGCTTCGCCAAATACCGCCACTCCCACCCGCGTGGATCGCGTCGAAAGATCTGCCACATGAACCCGGACCGGGAGGGCCGGTACTTTTCGAGAACGCTGCGGGCATGGCCCAGGTTGTTCACCTCGAGCGCCTGCATTGCCATGTTCATGTCCGCGCCGTAAAGCGCTTGCTCAGCGCGCCAGGCCTGGTTCCGGGCCGAGACCGCGAGGCCAGCCACCGCGGCAAGAACAACCGCGGCCAGGACCGCAGTCCGCATCACCCCTTTGCGGAACGCTGCCCTCTGTCGTCGCACTTCCGCATCGGGCAAATTAGCCCGTACCCATTCCGGATCGAACACGCGCTCGTAGATGCGATTCCGTCCCACCAATGTTCCCTTCGCGCTCCGCACGATGCCCGACAACCGCAGCACACTGACCAGCGGGTTCGTCTCGTCGTCCGGCACGCGCTTGCCGTGATGCATCTTCAGGCAGAGGTCGAGCAAACCCGAGAGGTCCGCCTCGCTGCGCAACAGTCGCTCCCGGACAAAGAGCAAATTGTCGTCACGCTCTCTGGCGCCTGCTGAGAGGAATAATTCTTGGCAAAGTCGATCCACTGCCGCCGGTCCTGTCACGCGGGCTTCGGCGGCGATGGAGAGGCAAAGGCGCTGCGTGAGGTAAGGATGACCGTTGGTCCAATAGAGAATGCGCTGGAGAAGCAGTTGAGAGTTGAGAGTTGAGAGTTGAGAGCTGAGAGGTTGGGGCGTCAGGAGCGTGAGGGCGGGGGCCGTGAGGAGTGGGGAGCGTGGAGCGCGATTCGGCGCTTTCGCGCTCGAACGGCCCAACGCTTTTACGCTCTGACGCTCCCACGCTCTTACGACTCAAACCTCGCGCCAGCGGCGCCGCTTCTTCACGCGTAAAATCGTTCAACTCGATGCGCCGCCCGATGTTGAAAGGCGTGATCCGCGTATCGCGAATTAGATCGGATGGGGTGGCCACGCCGAGCAGGCAAAAGGTGAGCCGATTGAACTCGGCGTCCTCGGTCCGGCGGGTGTAGCACTCGCGAATGGCGGCGAAGAATTCGTCGGTGGAGAAGGGCAGGCTGCGCACCACGTCCAGTTCATCGACGAACACCACAACTGGACCCGGCCGCTTTAGCAGAACGACGTCTCGAAGACCGCTGAAGAAGCGCTGGACCGGCCCCATCCGGGGATTGGCTTCCCAGAAAGCTTCCACCTCGTCTTCCAGACGCAACTGCCGTCCCAGGCGCAACATCAGCCCGTCATACCACTGTTCCGGCGTCAGATTCTGGCCCACCGCGGTCAAATCCAGAACTGCCACTTGGATTCCTTGCTCGCGCAGTTTTCCGGCAGTGCGAACCATGAGACTGCTTTTGCCCATCTGGCGCGAAGTGAGCACATAGCAGAATTCGCACTCGAGCAGGCCGTCGAGCAGATCCTTGTCCGCCTGGCGTTCGACGTAGCAAGCCGCGTCGTGCCGAAGAGTTCCTCCCGTCACATAAAAGCTGCCGTCAGTGTGGTCTGCCATTTTTAATTTTTAATTTTTAATTTTACCTTTTGCATTGTTCCTGCCTCCGGTGACGTAAAATCCGCTCTCAGAGTTCGGTGGCATTTTTAATTTACAATTTGGAATTGTTAATTGGCCAAGCCCCGGGGACGTAGAAGCTGGATTCGAGGGCGCTCATTTGCCTCTCCCCAATTCTTTTTCTGCCGCGCTAACTTCCTCAAAGGAAGGAGCGCGCCAAGCCCGGAGGTCGTTTCTGGTGACGGAGAACAGGGTGTTACCGTCTTCCGAGAAGGCTAAGTCTTCGACCTCCTCGCTATGTCCTTTCATCTTTGCGACTTCTTGTGGGGGGCTGATAGTGAGATCCCAAAGGATGACATGACCGTCCCCGCTGCCGGCTGCAAGCCGGCGCCCATCCGGGGAAAAAGCCACGGAGCCGA
Source organism: Verrucomicrobiota bacterium (assembly GCA_038228235.1). Lineage (GTDB taxonomy): Bacteria > Verrucomicrobiota > Verrucomicrobiia > Limisphaerales > JBBRPK01 > JBBRPK01. The sequence goes on along the minus strand of JBBRPK010000028.1, from coordinate 8,459 downwards.
ACATGTTAAAATCACCGCTCAGAGTGGCCAGGCGCCTTTGTGTGTCAACCTCCCACAGCTTGACTTTTGCATCTGCTGAGGCGGTGGCAAACATGCGCCCGTCGTAAGAAAACGCCAACCCCATGACGGCTAATTTGTGGGGTTTAAAAACGGTCATCGGGCCGTTGACTCGAGTGTTGGCGATGGAAACCACGCCACTATCATAAGCAGCCGCGAACAATCGGCCATTTCGCGAAAAGGCCAACCTCCAAACATGGCTGGGCTGGCCTGCCAGGACGCGCACCAGCGCCTTTCGCTCCACATCCCATAGTTCAAGCGCCGTGTCAGAACTGGCCACAGCCAACAGGCCCCCTTCGGACGAAAACAGGCAGCTATCGATGGGTGGGCCGGACCGGGTGAGACTTCCTGCACTGCGCCGATTCGCGATCTCCCATAATTCAAGTCCGCCTTTGGGGTCGGTGAGCGCGAGTAATCGCCCGAAAGGAGAAACCGCCAGAGCCACGGCCCCGGAAGGAATCCTGTCATCCAACAGCGACTTGGCCAGATCGGCGGTTTGCCACAGCATTTGGATAACATTCGAACCTGAATCCTGGGTCTTGAGCAGCACGGTCGCCTCGGGGGAGAGCTGATGACGCGGCGCGAATGATGGGGTAGGAAACCTTGCGATAGCTGGGGCTTTCTCGATCTTTGCCTTGCAGCTCCAGGCCCGAATGGTTTCGTCCTTGCCGCCCGTGAAAAGCTCCGTTGCGTCTGGGGCAAAGGCCAGGCACCAAACTTCATCGGAGTGTCCTTTCAGATTGGCAATCGCGGTCAGACTGCCGGTTTGCCAAATCCCGATATGCTGATCGGCACTGGCAGCCGTGAGCAGCTTGCCATCGGGGGAAAACGCGACCGCGCCAACCCAACTCGCGAATTGAACAAGATTGGTATGTTCCCGGTAGGTTTGCAGGTCCCAGAGGCGAACCGAACGATCCAGGCTCCCGGAAAGCAACTGCCGGCTATCCGGCGAAAAACTGAGGCAAAGCGCCGCACGGCTATGCCCGCGCAAAACGCCAACTTCGAGACGGCCCGCCAAATCCCACACTCCGATTTCACCTGCTCCTTTGGCATAGGCGAAAAGCCGGTGATCGGCTGAGAAGGCCATGCCGACTGAGAGGGCGGAAGTATCCAATTGAACCTGCCATTGCGCCAGAATCTCGTCGCGTTTGAGGTCCCACAGCGTCATGGCGGTGCCAGAACCGACCGCCAGCGTGGCGTTATCCGGGGCGAGGGCGATGGAGTGGGCCTCATGTTTATTGGTGAGAACTCGATCGAGGGTCCAGGTCGCGACCTTCCAGAATCGCACCGTGCCATCGTCGCACGCTGTGATCAGCCGCTGGGCATCGGCTGAAAACACGACTCCTCTCACCGGTTTTGGGTGTTCCAAGGTGTGAAGTTCCCGGCGGCCTTGAAGATCCCAAATTTTTACCGATCCATCCATACTGGCGGACGCCAATCTGCCGGTCAGCGGGGAAAAGGCCAGTGCTGTGACGATGCCGGAGTGGCGGCCCACCGTGTACAACTCGTCGCTGCGAGTTTGACTCCAAAGGTATCGCCACTCCCATCCGCAGAGATCTTGCCGAGTTGAGCCGGGCTGATATTTCCTGAGCAACTCCACGGTGCGTCCGAGATTTCCTTCCTGGAAGGCCTGGCCTGCCAGACTCAGATCAGCGTCATAAAGATTCTTACGCGCGACGATTGCCTGATGGCGCGCATACAGGAAAAGCGCGCTAACAATGGCGACAACAATCGATGCAGCGGCTGCGGCTCGAAAGAGGCCGCGAAGGTAAGCGGCTCGTTGCCGGCGCAATTCGGCATCGGGCATGTTGGCCCGCACCCAGTCGTGGTCGAACACGCGCTCGTAAATCCGGTTGCGCCCCGTCAGCCTCCCCTCCACCGTCCGCACGATCCCGGACAATCGCAGCACGGTCACCAGCGGGTTTGTCTCGTGCCCTGGCAATGGTTTGCCCTTCCGCGCTTTCAGATAGAGCTCCAGCAGGCTGGCCAGGTCCACTTCGCTGCGCAGGAGACGTTCCCGCACGAAGAGGAGGTTGTCGTCTCGCTCGCGGCCCCGCGGGGAGAGGAACAACTCTTCGCAGAAGAAGTCCACGGTTTCGGGAGTGACGGACAGGCTGTGGTCGCCAGAACTGGCCGGCGGCAGGCCCGCTCTCTGCGAAACCGATTTGGCGATAAAATCGGTCTCGACCCCGCGCGCCCGCGGCTCGCCGATGGCGTGGCAGAGCCGCTGCGTGAGGTAGGGGTGCCCGCCCGTCCAGTACAGGATGCGGTCCAGAAGTCGTGGAGCGTGGAACGTGGAGGGTGGAGCGTTTTCGGCGATCGAACTCTCCAGGCCCCGCGCGAGTGGCGCTGCCTCTGCGGTCGTGAAATCATTCAGCTCGATGCGGTGCCCGATGTTGAACGGCGTCGTGCGGGTGTCCCGGATGAGATCACTGGGCGTGGCGACCCCTAGCAGGCAGAAAGTCAGGCGCGTGAACTCCACATCTTCGGTGCGGCGGTTGTAGCACTCGCGCATGGCGGCGAAGAATTCGTCGGTCGTGAACGGCAGGCTCCGCACGGTGTCGATCTCATCGACGAAAATCACCAGCTTGCCGGGGCGCCTGACCAGCGCCACTTCCCGAAGGGCGTTGAACAAACGCTGCACGGGACTCACCCGCGGATGTTCCGTCCAATAGTCTTCCAATTCATCCTCCAGCCGCAATTGGCGCCCGGCTCGGACCAGCAGCCCGTCATACCATTGCTCCGGCGTGAGGTTTTGTCCGATGGCGGTAAGATCGAGCACCGCGACATTGATTCCTTGCTCGCGCAGTTTGCCCGCCGTGCGCACCATCAGCGAGGACTTGCCCATCTGGCGCGAAGTGAGCACATAGCAGAATTCGCCTTTCAGCAAGCCATCGAGCAGGTCCTTGTCCGCCTGGCGCTCCACATAGCAGGCGGCGTCCTGCCGAAGAGTGCCGCCCGTTACGTAAAAGGTGGATTCAGTCGAGGCCATCCGTGTTTCAGGTAAATTTTTCGCTTTTCATTTTCAAGTTTTAATTGTCTCCGCCGCCGGTGACGTAAAAGGCGTTCATTTACGGTGAAGTCCAGGGATCGAGCGTCTGGACACGGAAGAAATCCGCCGCGTTGTGAGTAACAACAGCCAGCTCATTGCTGATCGCAATCGCTTCAATAAGGCTGTCTTCCAGAGGCAAGATGCGGTTCCGTTTTTTCGCGGCTGCGTAGAGCCGCCCCCATTCCACCGCGCTGAGCTCGTCGTAAGGAAGAATGCGGTCTGCGTAATCTTCCTGGAGGAAACGGAGTTCTTGAGTCAGCCTTCGGCGCTTTTTGCCTTCAGGGAGAAGTTCGAGACCCTTGACGAGCTCGCCGATCGTGACCGCGCAGAGGAAGCAATCGCGATGATTGATTCGCAACCACTCGACGACGCTCAGCGCGGGCCTTTCCTTGGTCAGTTCACTGACTGTGCTGGTGTCGAGCAAATAGCTCACAAATCCACGCCCCGGGCCACCGCTCTTTCGGAGTCGATCTCAAGACCAGACAAAGCCAGAAGGTTGCCAGCCAAGGTAGCATGGTGCCGCCGGGTTTTGACGGGCCGCAGGATGATGTCGCCATTGTTGCGGACGATCACAGTGAAGTCGGTCCCGGCTTTGAGCTTGTGGCTCGACCGCACCGAGTGAGGGATAACAATCTGGCCTTTGACAGAGAGTGTCGTTGTCATCGGGTAAGATTATCCTACAGAGCTATCCTCGTCAATATTTCGCTCCCAGTCGGCGAGGTCGGGAACGGTGACATTTATTCCTTGTTCGGGCAGTTTGCTGGCCCTGGGGACCATCAGGCTGGACTTGCCCATCTGCCGCGAAGTGAGCACGTAGCAGAATTCGCTCTTGAGCAGGCCATCGAGCAGGTCCTTGTCCGCCTGCCGCTCGACGTACGAGGGCGCATCGTGCCGAAGAGTTCCTCCCGTCACATAAAAACTGCCGTCAGTGTGCTCTGCCATTTTTAATTTTTAATTTTGCCTTTTGAATTGTGCCTGCCGCCGGTGACGTAGCAGGTGGAACCGGGAGTGCTCATACGAGATCCCTGAGCGAGAGTGAGGGGACATGGTGCTGAATCCAGTGAGCTATCGCGCGATGCTCCGGACCAAGGCCGCGAGATGAGGTGTGCAAACGGCGTCGGAGCGCAGGGTCATGGTCAAAAAAGTGAAGGTCGGCGGTCTTCACCTCCTTGGCCTCACTCAGCCACTCTTTCGTGTCGAAAGCTTCAGGACGTTCGAGGGTCCGGCAAAGTTCCATTTTAACGAAGCGGGCTAAAACCTCTTGATGCAGGGCGTCTTGGGGTCGGTTCTTCTGCAAGGTGCGAGCGTGCTTCTCGGCGAACAGCAGGCTGGGACTGGCGAGATAAAACGTCAGTTCATCGATCTCGGCTCTGCGAGCCGTGCGGTTAGCGGCTTCGCGCGTCATCTTCAACCCTTCTTCGATGAAATCAAGAGTGGCCCCGGCATATTCCGTCAATGCGCCCATCGCGGGACACGGCTGGCCGATGAGCTCACTTATCTCGTCTTTGGATTCGCCCATAAAATCCAGGTCCTTACTGAGCCAAACATCCTCTTCACTGGGAGTGTAGTTCGGCACTTGGAAGTCAACATCTGCGGCCCTGGTCAATGCCAGGCGGTAATACCAACACGCGGCTCCTCCGACGAGCACGGTGTTGGGCAGGAAGTCCGGGTTATGTGCGTGGATGCGCTTAAGGTCATCCCGAATGCCATCCCAAGAATAGATCTTCTCGGGCATGGCAGATCAGTACCGCATCACGACCCGTTTTCGCAGGTGAATTCTCACCTCCGCCGTTTCGGACATTTGCTTGAGTTCCTCTTGTGTGTAACGGTGGGCCGGCTGATTTTTCCAAGCCTCCTTGGCAAGCAGGCGCTCCGTTAGCGTGCCGGCCTCACCTCTCGACGGGGGATAAGCAGCAGAACTCGCCGCTGAATCATTCTCAGCCTGGGGTTTCTTTTTGTTCATCGGATCCTTTATCTTCAAACGGCTGAAGGCTTAAATGTCACCACTCGCCTGAACGGCAGAATACAACCTTTGGAATGGTTGCAAAGCCTATTTATCGGTGGGTGATCGTAGCACATAGCAAAACTCCCCCCTGAGCGCTCCATCCAGCAAATCTTTATCTGCCTGCCGTGTGACATACGAAGGCGCGTCGTGGCGGAGCGTTCCTCCGGTTACATAAAACGTGACCTCAAGTGATACGGACATTTTTTTAATTTTCAATTTTTAATTGGTTAAACCAAATGGTTCCTCAAATAAGTCGCGTAAATCTCACACCGCGGCTGGACTTGTTGGGCGGAATCGCCCTTCATCACTCCGGCGCTGCGCAGGCGGTAGAAGCTGGTGGTGGTGGGGCACCGCTGGCCCCGCAGGACCCCGCGCACCACTTCCGCCAGTTCCGTATCCTTGGCCAGCAACACCAGCATCCGGCGCAGATGGTCGCCGAAAATGCCCTCATCGCGGGCAGCCTGGGCGGCAAACTGCTCGAAGGTCACTGCCCCGGAGGCGATCTCATTCAGACCGCGTCGGATGAGGTAGGGTTGGCCGCCGAGGAGGGCGAAAAAACGCTGAAACTCGGATTCTGTCTTCAGCGGCGAGCCGTAGCGCCGGTGCAAGTCCGCCACTTGGTCGAGGTTGAAGTCGTCCAGCGTCAAGCGGGTGCCGACGTTGAAGGGCGATTGGTTGACGTCGGTGATGAACAGGTGCGCTTCGGTGGCATAGGCAATGGCCAGTGTGAGCCGCCCCCAGGGGCCGCTCGGATCCAGCGCGCGCTCATTGTGCCAGGAGCGGAATAAGCCGAACACTTCGCTGCCGAATTCGCAGGTGAAGAGGCGATCTACCTCATCCAGGCCCCACACGAGGTGGCCGGAGAGTTTGTTGAGCACTTCGCGGCGCAGGAAACGCTCGAAGTTGGTGTTAGGACTGCGGCGCGGGTCCCAGACATCTTCGGGCAGGACGGAGAGGTCCAGTTGGTCGGCGAGGAACTGGCCGAGGGTGCGGAAGAATGCCTCGACGGAGGCGAGATGCACGGAGTTGAGCTTCTGAAAATCGGTCAGAGCGACTTTGGCCCCCGCCTGGCGTGCTTGCTGGAGCCCGCGCGCCAACAGGGAGGTTTTCCCCATTTGGCGAGCGCCTTTGACGAGCACGATGCTATCCCGCCGATCGATGGCAGCTTGGAATTCTTTGTCGGTAGGGCGCTGCACATAAAACTGCGAGTCCAACGGCACCGCCCCTCCGATGGATTCGAGCTTTAAAAGCGATTCCGGTGAGGCGGCTTGTTGGGAGGTCTCCAGGGCGCGGATCAATTCCGCCACCAAACGCTCATCATCAGCCGGCGCTTCCCACAGGAAATATTGCAAGGCATCGAGGAGGGTGGCGAGGGAGCCGGGCAAGGGCCCTCGGAATTGAATACGCACGGGTAAAAGTCTGGGCTTGCCGGCTTGTTGCTGGGCAGCCTGGTGAGCAATCTCCACTTCGTAAGCAATCATCTCACTCTGAAGGGAAGCAGCGGAAAGGAGGACGATGGCTGCATCCGCTTCGCGAATTTTGCTTTCAATTTCCCGCGCCCACTGCACCCCAATAGCCAAATGTTTGTCGAAGAAAACCTGCCAGCCACGTTGGGCGAGTTTCGTGCTGAGGCATTCCAACAGCCTTCCGTCGGGTTGGACGTTGGATTTGTAGAGGAGGGCGACACGCATGGACTTTTGCGGAGAGTTCGTTCCCATTGAGCTCGGTGCTGGCACGGTGGCGGCGGATGGAGGATGGAGGCCGGCCGCAGGGATGGCTGAGAGCGCGGCGTGCATTTCGTCGGCGGACTGAAAACGTTTTTGCACATTATTTTCGCAGGCCTTGAGGATGACTTGGTTCCATTGCAGCAGTTCAGGAATGTTCGCCCCCTCATCCATGCGGGTGGGCAACTCAGGAAAATGCTCCTGGTCCTTGCCCATCGAAAGTTCGTAGAGGACTTTTCCAAAACTGTAGATGTCCGCCGCTGGGCTTCCCGGGCCTTCCGGAGGAATATAACCTGGCGTCCCGGCGAAAGTTGCCTGTTCGCTTATCTCCGTGACCAGGCCGATGTCGGCAAGTTTTGGAACTCCATTCACGAAGATAATGTTGGAAGGTTTAATGTCCCTGTGAATGAGCCCATGCCGATGCAGATGACCCAAAGCTGTCGTCAACGAGAGGCCGATGTGAACGCATTCCGAGAGAGGAAGTTTACGGCGGTGCTGCAACTCAGTGCTTAAGGTCCTGGGACTGTATTTCTGCGGGTTGATGGCGGGGCCTGATGTGAGATCATCGGCCACCTCCATAACATAGTAAAAATACCCAGCTTCCATATTCTGCCCGATGTGCAAAATGCTGATGAATCCTGCATGAGTTCTCGAGATAGGCTCAAACTTTTGGATGCCGGCGAACTCCCGATCGAAGGGGCGGTCACTGTCAAACGTCTGGCGATAAACGATTTTTATTCCGCGAAATGTCCCCATTACACTCTTGGCCAGCCAGACCTCGCCGTAGCTGCCCCGGCCCACGCAGCTAATCAATTCGTGATCGGGAATGCGGGGGGTCGGATTCGCTGCGGAGTTCTCGGGGTTGGCCATCACCGGAGCATACTTGAAAGCCCTTTCCAAACTGTCAATTCAAGATTGGGGCGGTTCCAGACACCTTGGGTAAACGCCTGATTAGCCTGAAGAACGAGGAAACCGAGCTTACTTTTCTACTACTCCGTAAGAGTGAAATGTCTATAGTAAACCCAAGGAAAGAACGCCCGAGCCGCAGGAGCGCCGGGTGGGACCCCTCGGTCCCGGCTTGCCCCTGGGGGTCGATGCGCAGAAGCGCTTGGTCGCAGTTTTTCTGCGCCTACCTGACTTCGCGCACGCAGTTTTGCGTGCCGAATCCATTGGGCTTGTGCGCGCTGCACTGCTCATCATCTCGCCACTGGCCATCGACTAGGAATCGATATTCATGCACACCCGGATCCAGCGGAATGGAGGCTGTCCAGGAGCCGTCTTTTTGCTTCTTGAGGCTGATGGGATTCTGCTCCCAACCGGTGAAATCGCCCGCCAGCAGCACATCGGCTGCGCTGGGATCGAAATAGGTGAATGATTCATTCTTTTTTACTTGTTTAGCCATAATTTGCCTGCCTTTCATCTGAACTCGTTCCGTCTTGTGCAAAGATGGCAACAGTTTGCGTCACGTCAAGTCCGAAGATCCAGGGCAGACGCATTAAAATGTTAGGGAAATAACTAGGCAACATTTGCCTTGTACTTTTGAAATCGATGTATAAATGAGCAGGATGCTTGAGCATCTTGAATCGAAAACTAATGACGAAACGAAATTGGCAAAGACGAG
>JBBRPK010000027.1:0-49175 GCA_038228235.1 Verrucomicrobiota bacterium | reverse complement strand
CTTGGACAACAACTTTTCTTTTAGCTCTTGGCTCATGTTCATTTCCACCGATTGCCGGTGTCTTTTTCCCATGAGTCAACGACCCCTTTTGCCTCCCCTCAAATTCCCTCCCCCGGTGTCTTTTAATTTGAGTCAACGCGTAGAGTTTCCACATGGCACAAAGGTGGTCGCAACCTACAAGCCTTCCAGATACGTTCCGTCCATTCGTGCGAGCACAACAATGTATTATCATTAACATGTGGTGGCCGTCGGCCCCGGAGCGCGGGTCTATGACCCGCAGTCCATCACTGTTTTTCGCGCTCTTTTGGGCTTGCGCGATCCCGGTTTGGGCGGCGGAGACCAACCCTCCTGACTTGCTCGGCGACCCGACATTGTTTTATAATCTTTCGCGCACCAATCCCGCGACGCTTCAAGCATTGGTTGAAGCGCAAACGCGCAAGTACGGCCAAACAGTGATCAACGGACGAAGGACCATCCCCTATGCGCAACAGTTCAGTGAATTATTTACGAACCGCCAGGAGTTCATCAGTTATTACACCGGAGCGTTCGGGCCCCAAACTTGGAATTCCAAGGCGGGCTTGTATGGGCGCTATGTGTTAAGCATGCAGATGCGCATCCGCATGGACAAAACCGGCACGAACATTGTCAACTTTGAGCCGCCGAGCTTTCTCTTGCGGGAGATAACCCGGATCCGTAACTCGCCGAAAGATCCCGGGGGAGGGGGACAACTGCTCCTCGATGGAGTGCCGCAAAGCACACGCAGATTCAGCGCCGCAGAGTGGGAGCAGCTTGTGAAGAGCAGGGGCGATTTATCGGTGCTTGGATTCCAGGTGGACACCAATCACCCTGTTCAAGGCTTCGAGCTTAATTGGAAGCGATTCTGACGATGAGTTACAAACGTCGGGACATGTTTCCGTACCTTCTTGCCCTTGCTCTTACCTCCACGATTGCGAAGGCGCAGCCGGTCTTTGTAACTCATCGCAGCCTCGAAGCGAGAATTGCTCAGGCGGAATCCGTGTTTCGCGGGACAATCTCCCATCTCTCGCGAACGGGGGTGGTTCCGTCCGGAGGAAAAGAGACGCCGGATGGCATTGCAAGGTATACGATTACCGTGAGCATCGCCGAAGTTCTCAAAGGACCGCAGCGCAAGACCATCGAACTCGTTCGTGAGACATTTGCCGATGATCAGCGATTCGACCAATGGTTCGGGCACCGCACCTCATTTCTATGGTTTATGGGTCCCTCTGAAATGACCTGGGAGGAACGGACCAGCGGCAAGCCCAGGGCCAATGCCTGGACCAACATTCGACTCGGCCAACCGGTGCTTGACGAGCGCGGGCGGGCGGAACACGAGCGGCCAGTGTTTGCGATGGACTTCACCTGCCTTGAGGACTCAAAAGAGATCCTGTCGCGCGCGCGCAAAATCGCAAAGCGACACATCGACACATTGAGAGTCCATACCTTTGCGCTCGGCAAGAACGGTCCTTGGAGTTCTCTGGATGTGCCGGTGGTGCCGTCTCTGGAAAGGATCGCCAAGAGGCTGATCAAGTCGCCGGGAGAATTTTTGTCTGCCAAGAGTAAACAAACGGACTCCGAGCGCCAGATAAGCGAAGTCTGGCGCGAGCGCCTTCTCCAGGCTGCCAGCGTTGAGGAGCGCCGCAAAATCGAAGACGGGCGCGCGCGTGTGCTCCGACTGGAACTCGGTGCTCTGCGTGTCGAGGGCATCAGGGCGCTCCAGTACTTCAAGTCGATGGAGAATATTTCGCTGTTGAAATCTTTACTGAAGGACGAAGCCTGGAGGATGGAAGGACGTGGTGATGACGCCAGAGAGCCTCAGCGAGTCTATTACATCCGGGAAGCCGCCTACGAGGCGTTGCGAGAATGGGGCGTCGAGGTCAGCAAACCGTGGTTCGAAGGAACATTTTAGCCCTGCAATGCTTGCGGAAGGAACCAAGATCCAAATCCTCAATTACGGCCAGATAGTAAGGGCGCTCCGCTGAACTTTGGTTCGTTATTTGTTGCCGGTTTTTGGTCCAACGGAGGCTTCCGAATTGCCGATCAGGCGAAGGTATTGCCAGAGGGCGTCGATTTGCTGCTCCGCATCGCCGTTCAAGGTCTCTGTCAGCGGACTTTTCCCTTCGTCAAAGTAGAGAGGCATTTTGGTTTGCGGATCGATGGTGATGGGACTTCGCAACCAGCGGCGATAAAACGCGGGGAGCAACCGTTCCGCGGCATAAGCGAGATTAATCCCTTCGCTCTCGAAGACTTCTGATGCTTCCAACGAGCCAATGGCGTGACAGGAGACACAGGAAAACCCGCCATCCTTGCCAACAAGCTTCTGGCCAATTTTCGCCCGTTCCATATCGACGGGCGGTTCTGACGCCGTGTGCGGTCCGATGCCGTGCCACGTGGCCAGGCCCGAGGCCAACAGTTCAGCTCGTGACGGGTAAGCAGGCATGCGCGCTTCCAGCCAAAGCTCGCCCCGGGGGTGCTTTTCCGCCCGTGGTTTGTAGGGGATTTTGCCTGCTATGAACTTGGCGGACCATTCCGGCCGTAACTTCCCGCCGAGTATTTCCAGGGGCGTGACCAGGTCAATCTGGCCATGGCATCGGCCGCAATTGAGCAGGCGGGACTGGCGCTCCGCGAACTCAGCCGGAACATGTCTCGTGAGCGAAAGGCGATCCGTGGCCCCGAAGGCTCTTAGCGCCGCGCGCTCAGCGGGTGTGAATTCGAAACGCGGCGCTTTGGAATCCGTTGAGATTTCGGGCGCCAGGCACCCCTGAGTCCAGCGGGGCGCGCCCAAATCAGCCAGCTTGGGCGCAGAAAAGCTGTTCGGTATTTTTAGAGTATGACAATTGAGGCAGCCTGAATTTTGCACGAGGTTTTGTCCCCGTTCCAGCAAGGCTGGTTCGGTTGGAGCGCTGAGGCTCTTGAGGTTTTCCACAGACATGAGAGAGTTCGCGAGCGAGTCGGCCTCGCTTGGGCTGAGCTTGAAATTGGGCATCTCAGTCCAGGCAAAGTGCGCTTCCGGCGCAAGGAGGAACTCCGCCAGCTCACCCGCAGGAAATTTTTCAGCCAGATTCGTTAATGGCATTTTCTTTGGATCTAACTCCTTCGTCGCAGCGGTGTCATGGCAAGCGCCGCATTGTAGTTTCTCAAATAGATTGTGGTGCTTCGGGGGAACTTCGGATGTCCGCTTGCGAAGCGGAGGTTCCTGTTTCAAGGAGGCGAGGTAGGCGGCGGCGGCCCTGACATCCTCCGCTCCACTTGGTCCCCGCAACAGTCTGGGCATGTGAGCAGTGGGGCGGAGAGATTTCGGATCGAGAATCCATCGCGCCATCCACTCGTAGTTGCGCCGCGTGCCGATGCCCTCGAAGGACGGCGCATCCATTTTCATTTCAGGAACGCCCCGCTCTCCAAAACTTTCCCTGTGGCAGTGGGCGCAACGGAATTCGAGAAACAATTCACGGCCCCGACGAACCTCCGCCCCCTCCTCCAATTGAGGGGTGGAGGGATGGTTTAGAATGGCAAGGGGGATAGGGCTGGTGTTGGTCCCTCGCTCAGTCCAAGCCATGCGAACAAATGCATCGCCTTTAGCGGGGCTGCTGAATTCCGCCCGGATCGAGTTCGAGCCTTTCTTCAACTGCACCGCCTTGCTCAACGGTGTCTTCCCACCCGTGGCGTTGGTTTCCAGCACGCTGGCGCCATTGATCTCCAATTTCAGGCTGCCATTGAGTTCCGCGTCGAAGGAAAAACTGCTCCGCAATTCAGCGCCGATCGTTCCTTCCCAAATGGCAACGAAAGGTCCCGATGCGAGAAAGGGTGTCGGTGAGTTGCCGGCTTCGATGAACAGCCCAATGTTCGGAGCCGTGGTGGTATGGGAGGCCCCGCCCGCAGTTGACTTGAAGGTCAATCCCAGCCCCGGTTCAGCCTTCACTACTGATTGGCTGCGACCACCCATTGTGAGGCCAAAAATTATCACCAGGCAGAGCTTCACGCTATTGACGAAGTATTGCGAGGGCGCGGGACAGCCCCGGAGCGCGCCCGTCCCCGGGCGCAGCAAGGTAGGAGATGTGCAACGCATGGCACAAAACGAACGTGCTCGACCCTTCGCGGCTTGCTGCGCCCGAGGCCGGGCGCGCTCCGTCCGTTGGCTGGCCCTTTGTCAATGGCCCCGCGGCAGAGCTTCAAGGAATGTGCTTGCAAGGTTGCCCGTCCCCCAGCCTTTAGCCTTGAAGGGCGCCGTGGGTTAATCGGCTCAATGATGGGTTCGGCTCAGCTATGTGACGGTCTGAATAAGCCTTTCGACGAGGTTTTGCTCTTGGTTAATAAATACGAACTCACAAAAGCCCATTTTTTATCTTTGGCCGGGGTCGATTGAATCTTTCCCGAGCCGAAGTAAAAATGAACCTTTTGTTTGCGACCAAGTCCTCCTGACCCAGCCAACGGACGAATTTGTGTCTGGCCTTTTGTGTGCATTAACCATTTTTAGACTTTTTGAGTTGGCCGGAAATTCAAAGATGAAATAAAACATTTCCGGTAGCCAATCAATCGCCGATGGTAGTGAAGTGAAGCGACGCACCTTTCGCAACTTAAAATCAAAAGTGGCAGCCGAGAACGGGGCCTCTCATCATCATTATGTTTATGTCGTGCTGTTGGACCCCCGGGTGGCGAACAATTTAAAGATTCGGAAAGCCAATCCGAACCGAGACTCGGCCAGGCCATGTGTGTATGTGGGGATGACCGGGCTGAGCCCGGATGAGCGGTTTCAGAATCATAAGCAAGGAATTAAAGCCGCTCGGGTCGTTCAACGGCATGGTCGGCGTTTGCTGCCCGAGCTTTATGCATGCCCCGATGCCGTTCGAAGCCGCCGCGCAAATGGAGCGGGATTTGGCTGAAGATTTGCGCCATCAGGGCTACACTGTGACCGGCGGCCACTAACCCGTAAAATTTAATGGCGATTACTTCTGTTCCGTCAAAGCGACTGGTTTGTCTGCAAGAGCATCGAGACTGGCCCGCCGGTTTTTCTTCGCCGTTTCGATTAAATTGGCCGGCACATTTGGCTAAATCAGGCACTTATTGATAGACACCACATGCTGCTTTAACTCAGCCCCGGTCCACACGCTGGGTAAACAGTCCACGAAACGTCAGCCCTGAGAGGGCGGCCCAGTCTTCGTCCCAATCTTTGGCCGATCTTACCTCCACTCATCTTCAGGACAAAAAGAACCCCGAATTCATTCTTCATGACCCAGGGTCTGGGATCCACGTGAAATCAGGACGGTATATCCATATTTGGGACACGCTCCTTCCAGGAGAAGGAGCGCGGTTCGGGCCGCGAATCTGGAAGATTTACGAGTGGGTGCCAAATACTTACGGGTGATCTTACGGGTCGAATCTTACAGAATGCCCGTCTTTATTGATCCCTTACGGGTTTACGGCTCCAGCCCCCCATGCTCCCCCCCCCACCGCGGCGGGATGACCGGGGCACAAGCCCGAATCCGCGCCTATCCGCTCCTTTCCGAGGTGTTTAGAGCCTGTTTTAAAATTGCGTGAGGTCCTGCGGCGAGGGATTTTGGCTGTGGCCAAGGCGGAGCGAGGCCGGAGCATCCCCGCAGCGGGCTGTGACGGCCGAGTCAACGGAGGCCGCAGACAAAAGACCCGCCGCCCGGAGGGTTTTCGTACGCCGACTACCTTTGTTGCTCCTCGGTCGCAGATCCCTGGCGGATATGCTTCTCGCTCGCCTGCCTGCCGGCAGGCAGGCGCCTCGCCATCCGGCCTTTTCCGCGAAAACAGGACCCCACGGAATTTTAAAACAGGCTCTTAGAGGCTAACAATTGTTTTGTCCACCCCGACGAATCAAACCAAATAAAGGTGAGTAAAGGTAAATAAAGCTAAATAAAGGTAAATAAAGGTGAATGACGGTACACTACTTTTCAGCGGGTGAGGTTGGCCTTTATTTGAATCATTCAGTCCAGGGTTGCGACGCGCGAGTTACGCTGGATGGCCAGTCCTCCATCCTCCGTCCTCCATCCCCCACCATCCGAACCTTTCCGAGCCAGCGAATTAGTTTTGGGTCACGCGCATGTGCTAAATTTTGACCACCCCTCGAAATGGACAGACACGAATTTCACGAATTGTGGAGTGCGCCGACTTGTCACCAAGGGGGCCGCGACAAGTCGCGGCAGAAAAAGCGGTGACAAGTCACCGCACTCCATAGGCGGCTCCCACGCGTTTCCACTTCTTTCCGCGTCTTTCCACGCGCAAAATTTTTTCCTCTTTCTTGTCCTTAGAGCGTGTTTTAAAAATCGCCCGGTCAGGGGACCGGGCCTACAAAGGAGCCGATTTCCCGCCGTTTCGTGTAGGCCGCGTGCCCTCACGCGGCGCGTTCGTGGGTTTTTAAAACACGCTCTTAACGAATAGATCGCCAGTCTGTATCTTGTTTGTGGCTTTGTCATTGGCCTTGTCCATGACCTTTTGGGGTTAGAATTTGCTCGACAAGCGAGGGCAAACGAGGTAAAAGAACTGCACCATAATTAGCGCCTTAGTGACTTTCCGCTGCCACTTTTCCTTTTGTGCCGGTTAACACACAAATCAGTTTCATTGCAGTCCTGGCTTGGATGGCCGGGCTGGTTTGTTGCGGTCAAGGAACCAATCCAAGCCTCGCACTTTCCGATCCGGCGGCGATCCAGGAGAATTTGCTGCGGGCGAATAACTACTTTCTCTCCCATGATTCCATTCAAACCAACGGATGGGCTCGAGGTGTTTACCACACCGGGAACATGCGCGCCTACCAGATACTGGGGGTCGATCAGTATCTACAATCGGCCATCCAATGGGGAACACTGAACCGATGGCAGCCTGGAATCAGAGGGGGGACCAACGCCGATGGGGAGGTGTGCGGCCAAACCTATGTTGATCTCTACATTATCGATCCTCAGCCAGTCCGCATTGCCGCGATGAAGTCGGCCATCGACGAGCGAGTGGCCGCGGCTTCGGCAGTGCAGGACTGGTGGTGGATCGACTCCTTCTTTATGGCCGGGCCCGTCTTTGCGCGATTTGGCAATCTCGAGGCGACCAACAGTTACTTCGATAAGATGTGGCTGATGTATGACGACATGAAGACCCGGCGCGCTCTGTTCGATCCTGCTTTCGGGTTGTGGTATCGCGACGCGGCCGCCAAAACGGCTACTACCCGCAATGGCCATAAACAATTCTGGGGCCGCGGGAATGGCTGGGTCCTGGCAGGGTTGGCCCGTGTTCTCGAGCAAATGGGGCCGGCCCAGCCGCATCGTAATGATTTCATAACCATGATGCGGACCATGGCGGCGGCTTTGAAGCCGCTTCAAGGCGCCGATGGGATGTGGCGTTCGAGCCTGCTGGATGCGGCGGAATTTCCGAATCCCGAAACGAGTTGCACGGCCTTGTTCACCTATGGATTAGCATGGGGCATACGCCATGATTACCTAAGCTCTGCCGACTACGGGCCGGTTGTGGCACGCGCCTGGGGCGGCATGGTCACGAACGCGTTGCACTCCGATGGCCTGGTAGGCTATGTCCAGCCCCAGGGACGGCTCCCTGACGCGGCCACCTACGACAACACTGAGGATTTCGGAGTGGGGACATTTTTATTGGCGGGCAGTGAGGTGTTGCTGCTGGGGGGAGCGGCACCTTCCGTGCCCATATTGATGAGCCAGCCGACGAATCAAGTTGTGGCGATGGGGGGAACTGTCCAACTGAGCGAGACGGCCGTGGGCGCGCCCCCGTTGAAGTATCAATGGTTCCGCGACGGCCTGCAATTAGCGGGTGCGACCAATCTCTCTCTGACCTTGAGCAACGCCCGAACGAACGATGCCGGGAATTATCACTGCGAAGTCATCAATTCTTTTGGGAATGCCACGAGCAGGGTAGCGATCGTGACAGTGCTGACCTTGCCGGGCGCGATGAACACGCCCAACTGGATTTGGACGACAGGCGGGAACTCGCCTTGGACACCGCAGGGAAGCGTGACTCACGATGGAGTGAGCGCGATGCTGAGTGGGAATATCTCGGACAGCCAGATGAGTTGGTTGGAAACCGCCCTGAGTGGGCCTGCGACGGTGGCCTTTTGGTGGAAGGTTTCTTCGGAAACGAACAAGGATTTCCTGCGGCTTTATGTGAACGGGGTGGAACAAATGCGGATTTCAGGAGAAGTCGATTGGCAGCGACGAAGCCTCTCTGTGGCGGCCAGCAACCAGGTATTGCGGTGGAGCTATTCAAAGAATAGCTCTACGGCGAAAGGGCAAGATCGGGGTTGGCTGGACCAGGCTGGGATCAACTGCAACTATGCGCTGACGCCAGTCAGCCGAGTCCATGGTCCAGGTGTTGAAACAGGCCTCGTGAATATCATGGCTAACAACAGTCTATGCACCTGGACCCTGCTCAATACCAACTCCTGGATTACGCTCACGTCCGACAGCAGCGGCGCAGGAAATGGGAGCGTCAATTACTCGCTGGCCGCAAACCCAACGGCTATAGGCCGGACAGGGGTGCTGATGTTAGCGGACCAAACATTTACGATTAGCCAGGCTGGAGCGCCGTGCGCCTACCAATTTTCTCCGACTAATCAAGTGTATCAAGCCGGAGGCGGCACTGGTGTGGTGAACATTCTGACTATTCCGGGGTGCGATTGGAAGGTTACTAGCACCAACGATTGGATCACTCTCAGCTCGTCACCAAACGGCATGGGCGATGGGAGCATCAATTATGCGGTAGCCGCCAATCCCAGTGCGAGCGCGCGAATTGGTTTCCTGCGCCTCGCCGATCAGATCTTTATCATAACCAATGTCGGCAACATTTCCTTGAGTTGCCCCAGCGATAAGGTTGTGGAATGCGCCAGCGATTGGAACTTCGATACCCCAACGGTCGCCAGCGGTTGTCCTGATACAAACCTCTTTCTTCAAGTCTCAAGCACTGTGACCAATATGTTAGGGTTCTGCGCGAATACATTCACCGCCGTGCGAAATTGGGAAGCCGTGGACGGTTGCAGCAATCGAGCCACGTGCAGTCAACGCGTCACAGTTGTGGACACCACGCCGCCAGCTCTGACATGTGCAGGAGACAAGACGGTCGAAGCTGGCTCTGCCTGGGGCTTCGATCCGCCGAGCACGACGGATGTTTGCAGTGGCCCCAATGTCACACTTGGTGAGGTGAACACGCTCACCAATAGGCTGGGCTTCTGCGGCGGCACATTTTCAGCCACCCGCACCTGGGAGGCGATGGATGGTTGCAGCAATCGAGCCACGTGCAAGCAAACGGTCACGTTGGAAGATAGGACCGCGCCATTGCTGAGTTGCGCCGCCATGAAAGGGATCATCTGCGCTGTTGCGTGGTCCTTCGACGACCCAATCACATCGGACGCCGCCGATGGGACGAACGTCACCCTAACAGTCTTAGACACGGTGACGAATGGAAGCTGCGGCCAAACTTTGGTGGCAACACGAACCTGGATGGCCACGGACCGCTGTGGCAACAGTTCCACATGCAGCCAGGCTGTGACAAACCTTCAAATAGTCATCAGTGGCATGATTTCCTATGCCACCCGTTATCCTTCGGCCACCCCATCCGACAAACGTTTAGGCGCCGTTGCCGTCAATCTGACTGGAGATGTAAATCAAACTACCCAGACTGCCAATGACGGAAGTTATAATTTCACGGTGAACGCCGGAACCAGCTTCCTCATCACCCCTGAGGGGGTTGGCGACGAACCCGCGGGCAACGGCATCACGACCTTGGATATCTCTGCGATTCGCCAACAGATCCTTAATATTGCCAGACTGGATTCACCTTACAAGTTGCTCGCCGCTGATGTGAACGGGTCCGGGTCGGTGACCACAGTGGATGTGCTCCGCTTACGGCAAGTGATTTTGGGTCTGACCAATACTTTTTCGGTGGGTTCCTGGCGGCTTGTCGCTTCGGATTATGTTTTCCCAGATCTTCAAAGCCCTTGGGATGCTCCCTCCGGCCGTAGCTATACTAACCTGATGGAGAATCGCAGCAACCAGGATTTTTTCGCCATCAAGGTGGGGGACGTGAACAATTCCTGGACACCTCCCGCGCGGGCGGCGTCTTCAAAACCGGTCGGAATTAAATGACTCTACCGGACTCTCTTCTCTCGTCGAGACACGTACGGACTCCCTTCAAGGTAAAAGCGCAGGGGCAATTCCGCCGCTCGCGTGATGCCGATGCGAGTCGTGGTGATGATCGGGCCTTTTCCCATGAGAAATTGGTCTCGCTCCGAATTGCGCGCGATAAAAACCGGCGACGCGGCATCGCAGAGATTCACGGCGTCGAGTCTGCGATCGATATCCAGGGCCGCGCATAATTTGCCGGGGCCGTTGGTAAGCTGGCGCCGATCGGTCACCGTGCGATGAGCGCGCATGAACTCCTCTCCGAAAGCGACCTCAATGGCTCGGATCAGGATGGCTTCCGGGCTTCCTTTGGGTTGGCACACTGCGTTAAAGCAACAATGAAACCCGTAGATTAGGTAAACATACGCGAGTCCCGGCGGGCCATAAAGAGATCGATTGCGAGGCGTTTCTCTAATAAACCCATGGCACGCCGGATCGCCGATCAGGTAAGCCTCTGTTTCCACAATAGGGCCTCCGCAGAGGCCTGCAGGTGTATTCCGGATGAGGAAATGGCCCAATAATAACGGCGCGACCACTTTTGCGCTCGGCTCATAAAACGCTTCAGGGAAAGAATCTCCCAAAACGAAATTTGGCGCGTTCAACCCCTGAACCGTAGCAGCCGATGTCAGTCGGCTCTGATCTTTCCGGGGAAAATAGTGAGCCGACTCACGTCGGCTGCTACGAGGCTTATGGGGAGGGGTTGGCTCCATAGCTTAAAAAAACTCACCAAACACCGATGGAATTTCACGCACGATCACTCGTGATACAAAATGCCTTTCGGCGCCATATCACTTCTAAGTGAGGCCAATGCGCCTGACCCAATCTGAATGGACTATATCGCGTGGTTCCTGGCGTTTCAACTCAGAACCCAGCCGCTTTCACCGCCGGAATAATTCTCTGCAGAAAAAAATCCGGTGCGCAACCCAGCACTAGCACTCCCAGGGCCAGCAAGGCGATGGCCATGCGGCTCAAAAGGGCGGCCCTAATGACGGGAGCATCGATCGGCGCCGCGCTCACATAAATTTGTTTCAACACCTGGAGGTAATAGTAAAGCGACACCGCGCTCATCGCGATGGCGAAGATGACCAGCCAGAGCAGGCCCAGGCTTTTTCCAGCCCCAACCGCTGAGGCGAAGAGGTAAAATTTGCCGAAGAATCCCGCCAATGGCGGAATGCCAGCCAGCGACAACATGAAAATCATCATGCAGAAGGAAAGCAAAGGAGCGCGCTTGGCCAAACCAGCAAAGGTGGATAAATTTGCTTCGCCGCCCCTTTCCTGCACGATATTGACGACCCCGAAAGCGCCCAAAACGGTCAATGCATAAGTGGTGATATAAAAAACCAAAGAGGCTATGCCTTGCTGATTCTCCGCTAACAGTCCGATGAGGATGTAGCCTGCTTGCGCAATTGCCGAGTAAGCCAGCAAGCGGCGAACACTCGACTGGGCGATGGCCGCAAGATTGCCCAGCAGAATGGAGGCGGCAGCGATCATGGCAATCAGGGGGACCCAACCTGGCAAAAAGTGCCGCCAGGCTCCGCTGCCGTCTTGATGGAGGAAGCCAACCAGCATCACCTTGGCCAGAATGAAAAAGCTCGCCACCTTGGAGCCGGAGGCGATAAAAGCCGCGGAGGGCGTGGGTGCGCCCTGGTAAGCATCCGGGGCCCAGAGGTGAAATGGCACGGCCGCGACCTTGAAGCCAAACCCGATGACCACCATGACTAAGGCCACACTTAGGAGGGGGTCCAATGGAGGTTTGAGCAGCTTCTCAGCGATTCTCGCTAAATTGATTTCCCCCGACAATCCATAGACCAAACTCAAGCCGAACAACATGAAAGCGGCGGACATTCCGCCAAACAGGAAATATTTCAGGGCGGCTTCTGCTGACTTGATGTTCTGCTTATTGAAGGCGGTCAGGATGTAGAGCGATAGGCTGAGCAGTTCCAGCGAGACGAAAATCATAAGGAGATTTTCCGAACTAACGAGGAACATCATCCCCACCGTCGCCAGCAACACTAGAAAAAAATATTCACCGACATGTTCTGTGAAATCGGAGTCGATCGAGATCAAGGCGGTAAAGATGGTCATCACCAGGATGATTTGCTTGATCAGTTGGGTGAGGGGATCAATCACCAGGATGCCATCGTAGTATTTGCTGGGCTGGCCGGTCTGCGAAAGCCAATACATCGAGATCAGGCAGCCCGCGACCGTGATCATCGCCGCCGTGAACATTCGGGTCCGAATGGGCTTGTGGCGCATTTCCGCCAGATCGACAATCAAAGCCACAAAGGCTGCAACCACAATCAGCATTTCGGGCACGATTAGGATCAAAAGGTCAGCGTAATTCATGGCGTACCCCCTTTCAGCAATTTGGACATGAGTGGGGAGTCAAAGCCTGATTGGATTAAACTCAGCAGCAGTGTGGGGTAAAGGCCGATCACTAAAGTGATAGCCATCAAAATAGCCGCGCCAATGCGTTCTGGTGTTGAGATGGCTTCCAGGGGCTGGCTTTGCGAGCCGGGGGATAATTGTAAGCCGCTGTAAAAGGACTTTTGAATCGTCCGCAGGATGTAGGCGACGCCGACTAAAATCCCCAACCCGGCCAGAATGGCAAAAGTGGGAGTTGGAAAACCGCGCCAGGCTCCAATCAGGACTTGCAACTCCGCCACGAAGCCGCTGAAGACGGGCAGACCCATGGAGGCCAATCCGCCCACCACAAAAGTAAAAGCTGCAAAAGGAAGGGCCTTGCTCAAATTCATTCCTTGCAGTTCCGCCAAATCCCGAGTGTGCGCGCGGTCATAGACCATCCGGCCGACAACGCCGAACAACAGACCCGCGATGATACCGTGGGAGAACATCTGCAGAACCGCGCCGCTCAGGCCGATGGCGGTGAGCGTCATGAGACCGAGCAAAACAAATCCCATGTGGCTAACGCTGGAGTAGCCGATTACAAATTTGAAGTCTTTCTGAACCAAGGCGACCATTGCGCCATAAACAATCCCAATCACTGCCAGAGCCGCGATAGCGCCGCGCCATGCCTCCAGACCCAGCGGGAATAACGTCATGGCCACCCGCAAGGCGCCATAGGCGCCGAGCTTCATGACCACTCCAGCCAGGAGCATTGAGGCCGCAGTGGGGGCGGCAACGTGACCGGTCGGAGCCCAGGTGTGAAAGGGCCAAAGGCCCGCCAGAATGGAGAAGCCTGCAAACACCAGCGGAAAAGCCCACATTTGAAACGGCTTCGGGAAAGGAAACTTGGCCAGCTCAAGGAGATTAAAAGTGTGCGCGCCCGCGAGAACATACGCGGCAATCAGGCCCACGAGCACCATGGCGCTGCCGACGAACGAATAGAGAGCCAGCTTCATTGCGCCATATTCGCGGTTTGTTGATCCCCAGATGGCAATCAGAAAATATTTTGGGATGATGGCAAGCTCGTAAAAGACGAAAAGCAGGAACAAATCAAAGCTCAGGAAAACCCCGTAAACGGCCCCAATGAGCGCCAAGTAAAAAGCGAAGAATTCTTTCACTCGATTCTCCACGTTCCAGGAGAAGAGAATGCCCACCACCGCCGCGATGCCAGTCAGCAAAACCAGGGTCAGGCTGATGCCGTCGGCCGCGAGGTGATAATCGATGCCCAGGGAGGCAATCCAGGGGAGCTTCTTGATTGTGACAATCCCCGAACCAAGCTTGTAGTTGAACATGCCTCCGAGAGCGATGGCCAAGCCGGCCAAGGCTGTCGTCAATGCCACCACTCGCGCCGCCTTTTTTTGGTCCGGGCGAAGCAGCATCAGCGCGCCGACGCCGATGAACGAAATATAGATTGTCCAAGCCAGCATGTGATTTAATTCATCAAGTTTCGGTGAGGCGGCGGCAGTTTCACATTGTCAGCTAACAAGCTGCGCCACCATGTTCACCACCGTGGGAGTGATAAATTGCAAAATGAATTGTGGAAAGATGCCCAGCACGAAAATGAGGGCGATAACGGGAAAGACGATCATCCGTTCTTTGAGATTCAAATCAGCGAAGCCAGCCCATCTCGCTTCCAATGGCCCGCTGAAAACCCGTTGTAGAATTGTGAGCAGAAAAATGGCGGTCACTAACAATCCAATCACCGACAACGATGCCGCCCAACTGGCCAAAGGGAACGCGCCTTTGAAAATAAGGAATTCGCCAATAAAACCGTTTAACCCAGGCAGGCCAAGGGATGCGAAGAGTGAGATTCCCATCAGGCCGCAGAAGACGGGGGCCACTTTGCGCAAACCCCCGAAATCGTTCAGGCCGCGCGCGCCTGTTCGTTGTTCGAGGAACCCAAGAAAACAAAACAGGGCCGAGGCGCTCAAGCCGTGATTGAACATTTGCAGGAACACGCCATTGAGGGCGGCCGCTTTCTCAATGGGCCACTGCGCCCCCTGATCGGTCAGCTTGAGCGTGGCGAAGATGCCAAGCAGGCAGTAGCCCAAATGGTTGATCGATGAATAAGCAATCATGCGCTTCAGATCGCGCTGCGCGAAGGCGGCGAAGGCAGAGAACACGATGGTGGCCACCGCCAGCCACAGGAGCGGGGTGAGCACCGAACGCATTTGGTTGGGAAAAAGCGGCATCAGGATACGGATGAACCCATAGACCCCCATCTTGGACATCACTCCGGTCAGCACCATCGAGACTCCGGTGGGCGCTTCGGTATAAGCATTGGGCAGCCAGGTGTGGAAGGGAATCAATGGCACCTTGACGGCGAACCCGAGAAAGACTCCGAGGAAGACCATCAAGGCGATGGCGCCCGACGACACACCCGGCCAGCCGGGTTTGATGGCAAATAACGCAGCCAAACCGCCATTACGCCCTTTCTCCGCCAGTTGAATAAAATCAAAGGTTCCTGCCGCCAAGTAAATCGCCACGAACCCGAGCAGCATCGTGACGCTGCCCAACAAGGTGTAGATGAAAAATTGGGTCGCCGCTGATACCCGCTCCGGGCCGCCCCACAATTTTATCAAGAAGTAGGCTGGCACCAGGCCCATCTCCCAAAAGATGAACCAATGAAAAAAGTTAAGCGCGGTAAAGGCCCCGAACAATCCGGCTTGCAGAAACAGCATCAGCGAAAAGTAAGCGTTAGCTTTTTCGCCGATTCCCCACGAGGCCAGCAAGGCGAAAGGGACCACGATTGCTGAGAGCAGAACCATTAAAAGTCCCAGCCCATCGACCCCGACGAAATATTCCACTCCGATCGATGGAATCCAACGGTGGCGCTCCATGAATTGAATGCCCGAAGCCGTGATGTCAAAATTTTTCCAGAGTAACAACGCTAAAAGCAATGAGACGAAGCTGAAGCTCAGAGCCATCCCGCGGGCCAAAGACTTTTTCTGGCTCTCCAAACCTGCCAAAACCACTGCGCCGATGAGCGGAACGATGGTCAGCATTGTGATGAGCGGAAATCCGTTCACTTGCGCCCCCAAATGAAAATCAGCGCCAGGATCGACATGGCCAACCCGATGACCTTCAAATATCGTTGCACTTGTCCGTTTTGGAAATGTGACAGGATGCTGGCCGAAGTCCGCAAGGAACCGCAGCCCTTGTCGAATCCAAGATTCACCACAAACTCATCCAGCAATCGATTCAGCCAGGAGAGGCCGAGCACGAGGAAAGAGACGGCCTGGATTAAACCGCCCCAGAGAAACTGGTCGAGCCAATCGCTGACCCGGGCGCAAACCGCGTTCAAGCGCACCGCGGTTGCTTCATAAATCTCGTCGATCAGAAATTTATCCCGCAAAAGAGAGAAAACATCCGGCTGCAGCTTTTCGAGAGCATCTGCCTCCTCACCCTTTTGAGCGGGCTTCACCGCATAAAGCCACCAGGCCAGACTAATTCCTGCCGTCACGATGCAGGTGGAAAGCAACATCGTCAGAAGCACCTGGCTGGAGATGGCAAACGAAACTTGCAAATGTTCCAAGTGGCCGCTCAGATAAGCGTGAAACCAAGGCCAGACAGGGGTCGCAATGATGCTCAGCAAAACAGCGCACGCTGCCAGGATGATGAGGGGCACAGTCATGATCGAAGGGCTCTCGTGTGGTTCAACCGGAACGGGATGGGATGCATGAGCGGTTGGAACTGAGATATGCGGTTCCTTACGCGCGAAAAAGACGTACCAGACTTGCCGGGTCATATAGAACGCGGTCAGAAAGGCTCCCGCGATGCCAAAATAAAACGGCCCACGTGAGGGCTGCCAACTCAGCGCGCTGTGGAGAATTTCGTCTTTGCTCCAAAAGCTCGAAAAAAAGAGCGGAACCCCGGAGAGCGCCATCATTCCAACGGCATAGGTGGCAAAGGTCACCGGCAAATGTTTTTGCAAGCCGCCCATCCGGCGAATGTCCTGTTCTTCGTGGCAGGCGTGGATTACCGAACCGGCGCCGAGGAACAGCAGCGCCTTAAAAAAGGCATGAGTGATTAAGTGCAACATCCCGACGGCGTAGCCTCCCATACCAATGCCCATCATCATATAGCCAAGTTGGGAGACCGTCGAATAAGCAAGGATGCGTTTGATGTCGAATTGTGCCACTGCCACTAACGCCGCAAACACGGCCGTGATGGCTCCCACCCATGTGACAACCGTCAAGGCTGATGAATTTGTCGAAGCGCCACTGGCGTCCCCCGCCATCAACGGATACACCCGCGCCACCAGGAACACCCCCGCGGCCACCATGGTGGCGGCATGGATGAGCGCGCTTACTGGGGTGGGGCCTTCCATGGCATCTGGCAGCCAAACGTGCAGCGGCACCTGGCCGGACTTTCCCATCGCGCCACAAAAAATTAGCAGCGAAATAATGGTCGAGAGAGCCATGCCCCCGATTGTGACTTGCGCAACCAGTTTGGTAATGGCCGCAGCTTCCAGGCACCCTTTTCCGTCATCGTAAAATAATAATGTGCCGGTCGCCGCATAGAGCCAGAGCATCCCGAGAAAGAATCCGAGGTCCCCGATGCGCGTGACGATGAAGGCCTTTTTAGCTGCGGCGGCAGCGCTGGGTTTGTGATACCAAAATCCAATCAGGAGATACGATGAGAGGCCCACCAATTCCCAGCACATGAAAAAGAGCAATAAACTATTGGCGATGACCAGCCCAAGCATCGCTGACGCAAAAAGCGAAAGAAAACAGAAGAAGCGGGTGAAATTTTCGTCTTGGGCCATGTAGCCAACGCTATAGATGAAAATCAGAGAACCGACGAAGGTTACCATTACTAACATGCAAGCGGTCAAAGGATCGAGCACCCAGCCGATGCGCAGGTGAGTCGCGCCGAATTCGAACCATGGAATGTTTCGGACGGCGTGCTGTGCCTCAATGCCGCCTTGGGGGTGGAGGGTCGCAAAAAATGCCAGGAGAGAGAGGCCAAAAGCAACGGCCATAGCGCCAATTGCCAGGGTGGCTGCAAAACGCCGATGCGGCTGCCTGGTAAGGGAGAGGATTCCCGCTGCCAGTAGCGGGAGGGCTGGAATGAGCCAGAGATAATGCAGGATTCCGGTCATCTACTAAGTCTGTTCAATCGAATGAAGTTTTTGCATTGGTTCAGCCCTGCATCGAGTTTACCTGATCGAGGTTGGTGGTTTTATAATGGCGATAGATCGAAATGATTAAGGCCAATCCCACGGCCGCTTCCGCAGCCGCGATGGCAATCGAAAAAATCACAAACATCAGGCCGGTGAAATGATGCTCCGGGTGCGAGCCATAGCGCCAGAAGGCGATAAAGTTCAGATTGCCCGCGTTGAGCATCAACTCGATGCCGATCAACACCAGAATGGCGTTGCGCCGAGTCAGCGCCCCAGCGAACCCAATCGCGAAAAGAAGGGCGGAGACGATCAGATAGTAATGCAGAGGGGTCATTCGCAGAGGCCAGAGCTTATTCTCATCGTTGGCATTTGTAGAAACAGTCAGCTCTTATGGGCTCTGTTTTTCGCGCATGGCAATGAGGGCTGCCCCGATCATCGCCGCCGTCAAGAGCAAGCCGATCACTTCCAGTGGCAGGACGTAATTTTCCATTAACTGGAAGCCGATTTGTTTTACCGTCACTATTCCCGGCTCGGACGGAGGATGCTTCAGAAGGGTGCTGGATGAAACCGCCAGGGCCAGGCTGCCGAATGTGACCAAGGCCACAGCTATTCCCACCCACCATGAGGAGGGAACCACCCGGAGCTGCCCCGTCTTCATCTCGCTGCTGCGGGTCAGCAAAATCGCAAACAAGATCAGAATGGCCACTGCGCCGATATAAACGAGGATTTGGGCAAAGCCGACAAATCGCGCGTTCATTTGCAAGAAAAGCGCGGCCAGGCCAGCGAAGGTGACAATCAAACAAAGCGCGCAATGTACCAGGTTGCGCAACGACATGGCGGCAACGGCGCTAACGAGCATTAAGGCGGCGGTGATGATGAAGGGGAAAGACATTTCAATTCGAATACCGATAAATGCGTCGGGCTACTCGCGGCTCCACGGCCCGGCCAAGTAACACATACGGGACAGCAATGCAGAACGCGCACATGAACCATCGTATGGGAATCCCGCCCCATTCCCGCGAGAAATACCACAAGCCGGCCACCGCGACGTTAATCAGTGTCATCGGTAACATGAATTTCCACGCGAAGTTCATAAGCTGATCGATGCGCAAACGGGGCAACGTCCCCCGGATCCAGATAAAAAGACAGATTAATGCGAAGAGCTTCAGGAAAAACCAGAGATAGGATGGAATCCAATCCAGAAATGCGAACGGAGCCAGCCAGCCTCCCAGGAAAAGCGTGATGCCCAGGCTGCTGATTGCGAAAAGACCCAGATATTCTCCCATGAAAAACAACGCATATTTGAAACCGGAATATTCGATCAGGTAACCGGCGATAATTTCTGATTCCCCTTCTGGCAGGTCGAAGGGAGTCCGATTCGATTCCGCCGTGGCAGCAATAAAAAACAACACGCACCCAGCCAGGCCCCAGGGGGTAAAAACATTCCATTGGTGAAGGAATCCGAAGATCACTGGGGCTTGTCGATCCACAATCGTGACCAGCGACAATGAGCCGGTTAACATCACCACGGTCAGAGAGGAAATGACCAATGGCAACTCATAGCTGATCATCTGGGCAATGGCGCGCATCGCCCCAAGCACCGAGTATTTATTGCGGCTTCCCCACCCGGCCATGAAGACGGATAACTCGGTTGCGGCCCCCACGGCGAAGAAAAAAAGCACGCCCTCATCGAGATCGATCGCCACCATGTTCTTCCCGAAAGGCAACACCGAATAGGCGAGGAGAACCGGCACAATCAGAACCACGGGGGCCAGAAAATGCACGAGGTGATCGGCGGAGCGAGGAACGACATCTTCCTTGGTCAGCATCTTGATCCCATCCGCAATAGGCTGAAACCATCCAAATGGGCCAACGCGATTGGGTCCCAGACGATTTTGAATTCGTCCCAGACCCTTCCTTTCCAGCCAGGTGGTGATCGCGAAGAGCAGCGGAAAAACTCCTAGGATGGGCGCGATGGATAGCAGGATGGAGGCAATGGTTTGCCAGGCCTCCGGCACCAGGCCCACTAGCCAATGTTTCAGGCTGACGAAAAGTTGATCAACGGTGGTGGACATATCAAAACCTGGGCGCCGACAAGGGCTTTGATCGAGGGGTTGATTTCAAGCGCGCGGCGGCGCTTCTCGTTGAGAAGGTCATACGTTCGCGGGGGTAGTCGCAGACGCCGCGGCCGCTTTTGCTTTGGCTTCCACCGCGGCTTTGGCTTTGGCCTCAACGTCCGCTTTCGCCTTCGCTTCCGCTTTGGCTGTCTCGCCGGTCAGGCGAGCATCGACTTCGGCGGCTTCGGTGGGATGAATTTTTTGGTAATGCTCATTGGACTTGGCGAGTTGGTCCTTGTGCAGCAACAGCGCGCCGAAGCGGTCGGTCGTGCTGAATTCAAAAGCGGTATCCATTTTGATGGCATCAAAGGGACAAACCTCCACACAGATCTGGCAACTCATGCAGACTGAGATGTCGATATCAAAAATCTTGGGATGATTTTGCAGCTTGCCGGTATGGTCGGGCTTTTTGATCGTGTCTTTGACGATATAAATGCATTGCGGCGGGCATTCCTTCTCGCAAATTAGGCAAGCGACGCAGCGCAAGCCCATCTCCGCATCGTTGCGATCATGAACCAGGAAGGGAAAGCTGCGGGCGTTTTCCTTGGCCGGAATTTTTTCCTCAGGATATTGGACCGTGGGCAGACGGTCTTCGCTGGTATAGCTGCCAAGGAAGTTCCGCGCCGTTTCGGCCATGCCTTTAATGATGCCAGTGCCTAACATGTGTTTAAGAGAGTTCGATTCACTGTCATCTATCCACCTCGCCCAACACTATATCGACACTCCCGAGAATGACGACAACGTCCGCAACCGTTTGCCCCAGGCACATATCCTCCAGCACCGTTAGATTGATCAAGCTGGGTGGCCGGACGCGATAGCGATAGGGGCTGGCCGAGCCATCGCTGATCAGATAAAAACCCAATTCGCCTTTGGGGGCTTCGATTCGTCCGTAAGCCTCGCCGGCTTTGGGTTTAAAGGCTCGGAGTTTGGCTTTCGGGTCCATGACGGGGCCGGCCGGGATGTCCTTCAGAGCCTGGTCTAAAATCTTCAGTGACTCGCGCATTTCGAGAATGCGAATCATGTATCGATCATAGCAATCGCCGTGGTCGCCGAGCGGGACGCGGAATTCGAACCGGTCGTAAATGCCGTAGTTGTCCACCTTGCGAAGATCGTAATCAACACCGCTGGCTCGTGCCATTGGACCGGTGATGCTCGCGTTGATGGCCAGCTCCTTCGTCAGCCGGCCAACCCCTTGGGTCCTGGCCATTACGATTTCGTTCGAGGAAAGGAGGTTTTCGAATTCATTAAGGAAGCGTGGATAATTTTCCACCACTCGTTTCGTTTGATCCAGCCAGCCTGCCGGCAAATCGACTCGGCACCCGCCAAAACGCATATAGTTGCACATCATCCGCGCGCCGGTGAGCGATTCGAAAAGATCCAGGATTTTTTCCCGTTCGCGAAAGGCATACATAAGCGGCGTGCCCAGGGCGCCCATATCCATCAGCATGAACCCTGCGAGGCAAGTATGGTTTTGCAGCCGGGTCAGTTCGGCGGTGATGATGCGAATGTACTCGGCCCTTTCCGGGGGTTGCAGCCCAGCAAGCTTTTCGACGGCAATCGCATAAGCCCAGTTGTTCGTCAGCGAACAAAAGTAATCCAATCGGTCCGTATAGGGCATCGATCCTAAATAGGAAGTGCCTTCGGCAATCTGTTCATGGTTGCGATGCAGATACCCGAACACGGGTTTGAGCTTGATCACTGTCTCTCCATCCAGCACCACATCCATGCGAAATACCCCATGCGTGGAGGGATGCTGCGGGCCCATGGAGATTTCCAGAACATCACCATCCATCGATCCGTTAGACCCGGTCTTGGGCGTGACAGTATAGTGGTTCTGACCCGCCCCCTCAGGGGGGGCGAACCCTGTTTCCGGACCAGGGGAAGGAGAGTCCACGAGACTGCTGCTCACGACTTTACCTCTTGGGGATAATGCTGTTTGGCCTTTTCCAAGACCTCATCGTGCGGTGTCGGCTCATACTCATAATCGTCCGGGGATTTGTAATCCTTGCGCATCGGGAAGTCCTTGAAACCGTCCCACATCAGGATGCGACGCAAGTCCGGATGGCCGTCAAAAATAATTCCGTAGAGATCGTAAGCCTCCCGCTCCTGGAACTCCGCGCCTCGGTAAACGGGCGTTAGCGAGGCCAGATGAGCCTTATCAGCGCGGTTTTCGGTGCGTTGCCTGAGAATAACCGGACCGTGCTTCAGGGACATGGAATAGAGGTGATAAACCGTTTCCAGATAGCCGGGCTTTTTCTTTTCAATTACCTCTTCAACATCCTTCTCGGCCCCATCCACCAGCTTTTTGATCTTCACCTTTTCTTTCAGGACCGCGTCCAGCCAATCCACGCCGGTCACGTTGGAGGCGTAATCCAATTGCAATTGCGGGTCGTCACGGAGAAACCGGGCCACAGCCAAGGCATGGTCTGCATCGACCAGCAACGATGGTTGTCTGGCAGGTGAGTCGTTGGGAATAATTTCCAGGCGAGCGCCGGGAATCGCAGCTTCGAGGCGAGTTTTGATTTGTTCAAGAGCTTCCACGAAAAAAGGTCTTACAGAAATTGCATCAGGCAGCCAGGTCGGCAGCCTTGTTCCAATACTCCAAAGTGAGATTTGGTTTTCATAAAAATCACCCCACACGCGCCAACTTCGGAGGATGCCAGACTTTCGGGTTATTCGGCGGTTCCAAATCATGCGCCCCAAATTCGGGGATCGGAAACGCGCTCGGCGCCGATGGATCCAAGTGGCGGGGACGATTCGGGCCTCGCAACGTTTGCGCATCGATCTGGCGTTGCAAGGTCATGAAAGCCTCGATCAAGGCTTCTGGACGCGGCGGGCAGCCGGGGATGTGCACATCGACCGGCAAGAATCGGTCGATGCCTTTGAGCACGTTGTATCCTTGTTTGAACGGGCCGCCTGAAATTGCGCAAGCGCCCATCGCGATGACGTATTTGGGCTCTGGCATCTGGTTGAATAGCCGAACCACCTGGGGCGCCATTTTCTTGGTTACCGTGCCGGCCACGATCATCAGATCCGCCTGGCGGGGGGAGGGTCGAAAAACCTCCGCGCCAAACCGCGCCAGGTCGAAGCGGGACATGGTGGTCGCGATCATTTCAATCGCGCAGCAGGCGAGGCCGAACTGGAGGGGCCAGATGGAACTTCTCCGGCCCCAATTATAAAGATCCTGGAGTTTCACCGTGAAAACCCCTTGCTTGCTCAATTCGCTTCTCAGTCCCTCGTCCATAGCGCTATTTCCAGGTCAATATCCCTTTCATCCAGGCCCAGGCCAATCCTTCGGCCAGCAGCAAAAGAAAAACCATCATCGCCAGAAAAGCCCCGAAGGATAAACTCGTGAACGCCACCGCAAAGGGCAGTAGAAAAATAGTCTCCACATCGAAGATTAGAAAAAGAATGGCATAGACGTAATACTCGGATTTAAACTGAATGGCGGCGTCGCCCTTCGATTCCAAACCGCATTCATATATTGCGTTCTTTTCCTCGCCCGGTTTTTGCAGGGAGAACACTTTCGCCCACACCCGCGCCAGAACCAGCGGGGCCAAGGCAAAGACAATGGCCGCGGCCATGAAGACCGCCAGAAATTCATAAGGATTATAATGATCGTTCATCTATTGCTCTGAAATTGGTAAAAATTTCACAAACACGGTAACAACGCCACTGGCCATGTCAAGAAACTCGCTCCGAGGCTGAGGAGATTTCAAGTCGGGTCGGACTTTGGTTTGTGAAGGCCTACGGAAGCCGCGAGGTCGTCGAACTCTTCCGCACTCATATTCTCAAGCTGCTTGCCCTTGGATGCGAGCTTCTCATTTATTTTGAGGGCGGTCTCGGTCATTTTCTCGTGGGTTTCCTCTGTCCCCCCGACCAAAGCGAAATTTGCGCCCGTTGTCAGGCGTTTGTGCCCATCGGAGTCGAGGCCCACGCCCAGTATCAGGGCTTTGCTTTTTCGTTTCTTTTTACCCGGTGAATCCGGCATGGATGATTTTTGCAGCCAGAGAGCCGTAAAGTCACGAATATTTTTAAGAAGTAGCGAGATGGCGGCGGCTTTCTAAATCGGCAGCCGATCGGAATTTCCCGGGTGATCGGAATTTTCAACGCTCCGCACAGGCCGGAAACTTCTGAAGCAACCTCGTTCCTCCACCTGAGCTATTCCACTCGGAAGCGATAGAAGCGTTGGGCGGGTCCGAGAGTCGGATCATTGATAAATTGCTCCGTGCCATCTCCCGTAAACGTTCGCAGGAGTTCCCAGGCCGAATCGGAGAGCGAATTCTTGAATTCTACGGAGTAGGTGCGGGTTCCGACGGTATCGATGTAGAATCCAAAAATATTACGAAACCGGCCAGGTCGGAGCATGACTGGATTGGGGACCAGCGGCGCGCGCGGGTACTCGCTGATCGCGGCGTCGTCGATAAACCAGCCGTTGCCGCCCCGGCTGCCATCAGTGGCCAGGCGCCAACGAAGTTGGACGGATTGTTGCGCGGCATTCGGTGGCAGATTGACTTCAGTGATCAGCCAATCGCCGGAGTTCCCAGACCATGCGGGCCGTCCGCCAAGTGCGCTGCTTCCGGCCACCAGCGTGGCATTGTACCCATCTTGCGCAAAAGTGCCGCCCATTTGCAAAATGTCGGCAAACGGCAGAGTGCCAATGCCGATTTCAAGCACGGCCCCATCGAAGCTTGATTCGAGGTCGAAGGAGTGCCGAAACCTCAGCACCGCCCGATCAGTGGTGATGGGAATGACGGGCGAGGAAAGCGAAGAATCGCTGGCGCTCGGCGGGTCGGGCGCAAAGGCAGAGATGCTCACCGGTCCGGTCACCCGGGGCGGAACATCATTCACCTGATCTGGCTCGCCCGGAACGAGGACATTGGGAGGCGCGTTGGAAGTCGTGACCCAGGACGGCGGTCCTCCTGCGGGATTGCCGCCAGACCAGCCTTGTGGCAAGCGCGGCACGCTAACGCTCTCGAAATCCTGAAGAAGAGGCTGGGTCAGCCTGCCCAGTCGGAAAGGAATGGTGATGCTGCCGAGCGACTGGCCGTTATCTTGCAAATCGAAGATGGCTTGCACCGTTCCACCGCAGCCGCTCGCCGCAAGAGGTCCCGCATGACCGGTCGAAGCCTGAAACTGGAATTGGCGCAGAACCGTCCCTCGAGACGAAGATAAGATGCCATAATTCTGCATTTGGCTTCCGTTCATCGGAATAATTTGCGCGGTAGCCCGCAGCGATACAGTCAAATCTACCGTTTCAATCGGCAACACGTTGTGCAAGGGGAGATTGATCTCAACGAGGTCCCCGGGATTAAGCCAGCCGGGCCAGCAGGGACCAAATCTCGCAGAGCGGCGGGAAAATAATAGGCAACCGGCGAGACACGAACGCTCCGCGCCCGTGGGTGAAAGCAGTTAGGAGGCCCGTGGTATCGAATCGCAGATCGAACACGGCTACATTGGGCAAACCCGATTCGGGGCCAAGGTGCGACCAGGCCTGACCCGCATTCGAGCTATGCCAGACGCCGATGTCGGACCCAATAAACACTTCCTCCCCACTCTTGGGGTTAATGGCGATGCAATCTTGCGGCAGATCCACCGGCGGACTGATGTTTGTCCAGCCAGGCGCACCAGCCAGAGCATTGGTCGTTTTAAAAACATGACCTGGATGTCAAATTGATTTGTAGAGACTTTCGAGGAGTGCATACCAACAGGTCATCCCTTCGCTCTGGGTTCAACTACTCCTTCTCGTCTTGCCAGCGTTTCACCAGTTGCTGCGGAAGCCCGAGATGATCCAGCACGCGGGCCACCACCGTATCAACCACTTGTTCGACGGTTTGCGGTCGGGTGTAGAAGGACGGGTTAGCGGGAATGATCACCGCTCCTGCTAGCAACAAAAGTTCAAAATTCTTTACGTGGACCAGGCTGAGGGGAGCCTCTCGCGGCACCAAAATGAGCCTTCTGCGTTCTTTTAAGGCGACGTCGGCCGCGCGCAACAAAACGTCGTCGCTCAGTCCGTGGGCAACTCTCCCCAAGGTGCCCATGCTGCAAGGGATGATCACCATGGCATCGACGGCATTCGATCCGCTGGCAAACGGGGCGTTCATGCTTTTCAATCCGTGCGTCTTCACGCCCGCGGGCAATCGCAGGCCCTTCGGCAGTTCCTCGGCGATCACGGCTTGAGCGTAACGACTCAGCACCACATGCACCTCGTGCTGCC
The DNA here is from genome assembly GCA_038228235.1 of Verrucomicrobiota bacterium. Taxonomy (GTDB): domain Bacteria; phylum Verrucomicrobiota; class Verrucomicrobiia; order Limisphaerales; family JBBRPK01; genus JBBRPK01. Next base: position 23,144 of record JBBRPK010000027.1, on the reverse strand, counting down.
TCGGATCGAGGTTGTACAACAACCGCTGAGCGTAAAGCGAGCCGCTCGCCCCCGTGATGGCAACCAGGATTCTCATCCTGCGAAGATGCGGGAAGTGAGATGGGGGAGGCAAGATGCAAGATGAGGGAAGCTGCGGGGAAGATGGAGGATACGTGATACAGGATGGGATTGGCCATTGAAAATGGGCAACTGTTCGGGTGGAGCGCGGGTCTGTGACCCGCAGCAGCTTCGCTTGCGCTGAAGCGCGCTAACGGATCGAAGGGTCTTGACGTTCGAACCTTGTTGCGGCTCACAGAGCCGCTCTCGCTCCTGCACAGTTACGAAAAATGCTTATCGGTTATTAATTACCGAGGATGCGCAGTAAGGGCTTGTATCCCTCAAGGACCTTAGCACAATAGCTCCCGTGGTCATCGCTCAGAGACTGATGTGCATCGCCCTGCTTTCCCTTGGACTAGCGGGTTGCGAAAGTACTTCCGAATGGGACCATCGGCGTCCGGCCGCAATACCGACCTCCGTTCCCGAAACGCCCTTGCCACTCACGACTGTAACGGTTCCCGACGAACTGCCGATTGCCACACCGGCGCCCTTGGTTGCGCCTCCACCACCTCTGAGCCAAATCGCGACTTCGCCGCCGGCAAGCTCGGTTTCGATTCCATCGTCGCTCCTCAATCACCTCTCGTCCATTCTTCCGCTTCCCGCCTGGCCGGCCAATTGGACTAACGTGTGGATACCATTGGAGGGCTGGGGTAAATACAACGCTTTGGGCAAGCCAATTCAAGTGGCCTCGCTCTCTCCGACTTACGAATTTTCAACTTCCAATGGGGTGGTGTCGCTAAAAATTGGCAGCCGGATTGCCCTCTGTAATGGGCTGGAGTGCTGGCTGGGGTACCCCCCCCAGATGATAAATGGAGTGCCGTGCATCCATTGGCTAGACGCGCAAAAAAATCTCCAACCTTGGATTGATTCCGCCGGCTATCATTTCCAGAGCGACCGAACGATTGTCATTGACCCAGGGCATGGCGGGAAGGATGGCGGCACCAAAAGCGGCGCCCAAACTGCGTTTGAAAAGGAATACACGTTGGATTGGGCGTTGCGCCTGCGGACATTGCTTCTGCGCAATGGCTGGAAAGTGGCGCTGACCCGCACCAATGATCTGGATGTTTCCTTGCTGGAGCGCGTGGCAATAGCTGAGCGGGCCAACGCCGATCTTTTTCTGAGTCTCCACTTCAACTCGGGCCTGCCCAACCGCGCCCTTGCCGGAGTGGAAACTTATTGTCTAACACCCGTGGGCCTTCCTTCCAGTTTGACGCGGGATTATGAGGACAACCTCCAACACACTTATCCGAACAACGCCTATGACGAGCAGAACGTTCAGATCGCGAACCGTCTGCACCATTTTGTAGTGCAGGCGCTTTGTTCCGCGGATCGCGGAGTGCGGCGCGCGCGCTTTATGGGGGTTTTGCGTGGGCAAAATCGGCCCGCGGTGTTGATCGAGGCTGGTTATCTGTCGAATCCCAGTGAGGCCAGGAGGATCGCCTCAGTAGATTATCGTCAGAAACTGGCCGAGGCAGTGGCGAAGGCGCTGGAGTGAGGGGGGAGGGGGGGATTGAGGATCGAGGATTGAGGATCGAGTGCGAAAATTCAAAAGAGAAATATAGAGAAATAAAAAGCATGCGAGGCAGAGCCTATGGCGATCATCAACAGTTTTCGGGATTTAAATGTTTACAAGTTGGGTCGCGAACAATCACGAAGGATATTCGAGGTCAGCAAAAGTTTTCCGCCTGAGGAGCGATATTCGCTGACCGATCAAGTCCGGAGATCGTCCCGAGCAGTGAATGCCATGACCGCTGAGGCTTGGGCCCGCCGGCGCTATCAGGCTTCCTTCATCAGCAAAATTGTGGAGGCTTTGGGTGAAACTATGGAGACGCAGGCATGGCTCGACCACGCGTTGGATTGCCATTACATCACCCCGATGCTTTTCAGCGAATTGGATCCTGCTTGGCAAAGAATAGGCGGAATGCTCCATCGCATGATCGAGCGCGCCCCGGACTTCTGCCGAACCGCCAGTCAGTCCAAAGCTGAAAAAGAGAGTTGAGGATGGAGAATAGAGGATCGAGCATCGACCGTAACCCCCGCGATCCTCAATCCTCCATCTTCTATCCTCAATCCTCGACCCTCGATCCTCGTCTTTCAACCCTTGTAACCGGCGGGGCTGGCTTCATCGGTTCGCACTTGGTGGAACGATTGCTGGCAGATGGGAAAAAGGTGGTGGTGATAGATGATTGCTCCACGGGAAGCCTGGACAATTTGCAGTCGGTGCTCGCGCACCCGCGTTTGCGGGTAATTGAGTCTAAGATTTCTGCCTGCCCTGACCTCCTCGAATTGGTTTCCCACGCGGAATCAGTTTATCACTTAGCGGCGGCCGTGGGGGTGGAGTTGGTATTGAACTCGCCGGTGCGCGCGCTCCAAACCAACCTCAATGAAACTGAGGTAATACTGCAAGCGGCCAGCCTTCGCCAAGTTCCCTTTTTACTCACGTCAACCTCGGAAGTGTATGGTAAGAGCCAGAAAGAAGCCTTCTGCGAAGATGATGATCTCCTGATCGGGCCACCTAACCTGGGACGCTGGGGCTACGCTTGCTCTAAATTGATGGATGAGTTTTTGGCTCTGGCTTATAACAGGGAAAAGGGTTTGCCGGTAATCATCGCGCGGCTTTTTAACACGGTTGGGCCGCGGCAGATAGGAAGATACGGAATGGTGTTGCCGCGCTTCATGGCCGCTGCCAGGACAGGCCAGCCCTTGCGAGTCTATGGCGATGGCCAGCAAACGCGCTGTTTTTGTGCCGTCCAGGACACCGTGGAAGCGCTCGTCCGGTTGCAGGACTGCCCAGCCGCTCGTGGGCAGGTTTTCAACATTGGCAGCACCGAGGAAATCAGCATTCGCGATTTGGCTCAGCGGGTCATTCAGGCCACCGGCTCGACATCCAAAATTGAATTAATTCCGTACCAAGATGCTTACCCGTCGGGTTTCGAGGACATGCAGCGAAGGAGGCCAGTCCTGGGTAAGCTCCAAGCCGCCATCGGATTCCTTCCCAACGCGCCGTTGCAAATGATCATCGAACTTGCGGCGAACGAGCCGATCTCTGGCCGCCAAAGTGATTTAGGCGCAAAAAAGGCGTCCTGAGAAGGACGCCTGTGAAAGTAAAGAGAGCAGCCAATTGTTTACGGCGGGACGACGAAGTGGAGGCTGCCGTTGTCGTCCCCCTGGCTGATGTAACTCCGCAGTTCGATAGTAGTGCTTTGATGCACGCTGCCATCGACTTGGCCAATATTACCGTGAGCCCCGTGGATGGAATTAGTCCATTGCGCTGCCCCTGTCCCGTTAGCGGTCTGGATCAAGGTGAGTCCGGAGGAACATCCGCCGTTATTGGCATCAAATTTAATATTGCGATCGCTGATGACCATATGGTCCTGATTACCTTCCAGCCTCGTAGTCCAATCCTGACCATAGGAACCAGAGCCCGCCGCGTTCAAATGGATTTCCGTCGCATCCACCTGAACGCCATAGCTGACTGCATTGTTTTTATAAGCGGCGTTCAACAATCCGCCATTGGGACTGTCGGACCAATTATCCGCGATGTTTCGAGTGGCGCCGACGTGCCTGTCAGCCGGACATACCAGAATTTTTGGAGAATTCAATTCATTTGAGATCCAGGCAAACTGGAAATAGGCGTTGTTGCGGGCGTTTAACCACAGCACCGCCGGATCGCCAGGAGCGTTATAAGTGCCACCCTGGGCGATGGAAATTCGGAAGGGAAAGCCGTTGACTTCATGATCGTTGACCCAGAGGAGGTAGGCGAGCATGATCTGTTTCTGGTTGCTGACACAATTGACCTGGGCTGCTTTGGCTTTGGCTTTGGCCAAGGCCGGCAATAACAGGGCGGCCAGGACGGCGATGATAGCGATGACGACCAACAACTCAATAAGGGTGAAACCCAAGGTTCTCTGACGTATCCTCTTCATAAATAACATTTAGTTTAAGTCCAATTTAATTTCCATCTTGCGCTCTTTTCTTCCAAAAACCTTTCTGTATTGCTGAGGCCCTTCTTCCGGTCTTCTTAGCCGCCATGCTCGTCCGTTTTAAGCCTCTGAAATCGCATCCAGAAAGCCCGAAGTGGCCTTCTGGATGCGAAAAGGTGACATTAAGGGTTCTGAAAAACAACACTGTCAGAGCCGTTCTGCAGGGCTGCTGATATCTGCTTCCTTAGGGCGACCCCATTGATTTGTTGAGCGCTGCCGTCGCCTAAACCGATGTTACCGGCATTTTTATGCAAGGTTACATCCCAATCTGTGGCAGCATCGCCCAGGACAGAGTCCACCACCGCTTGCGCCCACACTCTCCGGCCACCTGCAGCGACCCCCGTCACGTTGTGGTCGCCGGAAAGGATGGTTTGCGGCCTGGTTTCATCCGCGTCCAGTCCAACGAAATAACTGATCTGAGACGGATCGTTGAAAGCGCCGTTACCGCTAAAATTCCAATTGATGGCCCGGGTGCGGTTGTCACTGTTGCAAACCAAAACCTTCGGGCTATTCAGCTCATTCGAGATGGATCGGAAAATCTTCAGGTTAGGATCCACCTTGGTATAATCCGGAGGGGTTAGAGTTGTCGCGTTCAGCGCTCCGTCGCCTGGAGGAGTTTGCGCAGCATCAGGGACGTACCACGGAAATTTTTCCTGGTGATCGTTGGACCACATGCGGAAGGCCAAGCCGACTTGCTTGAGGTTGCTGGTGCAATTGATGCGGGCCGCTTTGGCCTTTGCTTTGGCCAGCGCGGGCAGGAGCAAACCTGCCAGGATGGCGATGATCGCGATAACGACGAGCAGCTCAATCAAAGTGAAAGCCGCCTTTTTCTCTGTGTTTTTTTTCATTGTTTTATTTATTTCTATTGGGTCTCGCCAAAGTTAATTGATACTCCAGTTCGATGTCAAACTCTAAATCCAATAAATCTTTAGCAGCATTGGTGCCACGCGGTTTCATGGCGAATCATGCCTGTTTGCTCATTTCGACGTGGCGTATGCGTCAAAAGTTTCACGCATTATGCGTGAACATCACGCACGCTGACACGGATGCCCTCAGGGCCATGAAGCGACCTGCAAAGCACTCTAAGAGCGTGTCTTGAAAATCGCCCGGTAAAGGGGGACCGGGCCAAAAAGGAGCCGATTTCCCGCGTTTGGTGTAGGCCGCGTGCCCTCACGCGGCACCTCCGGAATAATCTCACTGTGGACGCCAGGGTGTCAGGTTTTTCACCAACCATGTGACCTCCACGGCGGTTCGGCACAAAGCCAGGAAGGACGAGTTCCACGAGTCCCTGGTCTCTTAATCAAATGGGGACCCCTGGAACTCGTCCTTCCGACCCAGAAGGGTTCCAACCTGGCATAATGCGAATCGCTGGAAAAAATTGTGGCGGGTTGACAACAACCCGCCACGCACGCGCCTCTGAAGATCTACTTTCTAACCGCCCGAAAGAACTTGCGCACAGGTCCCACCGTATTTGTATAGGGGCTGGAATTTGGCAGAATGGTCCAGCCGGTGCTTTTCAAATCAGTGTTGAATTCCAGACCCCAGTTCAGTCCGCCCTGGCTGGTCGCCCAGGAAATCACCTCCGTGGTCGGGGATTGCTCCACGATGCTGACCCTCGGCGGTACCGGGCTGGTGTTGGTGGCAAGCACCGTGAAGTTTGTGGTATAATCAAGCTCCATCCCGAAATAGACCTCTGGATCAGGGCTAGTACTTGACTGGTGGTCTTCGGCCTGAAAGTGATTGAGGCCCGTGACCAAAAGGTTGCCAATCGGAATAACATTAGAGATGCACATGGGACCGCCGATATTCCTCGAGGCAAAAGTAGCATAACTGACTGGACCCGCCGCCATATTATAACGAGAGATTTCCGTGCCGTTCAGGTAGAAAATGGCCCCATCATCAACGAAATGCCGGATGCGCAGGTTGCCGGAGTGCGGCAGCCCAGCCGGAAAATCGAAGGTGGTGCGGAAATAATACGCATTCACCCCCTGGGAGATGGTTGATCCCGCCCCACCAGTGCAGGCGGGACTGAAACCCAGGTTCGAGAAATAAAAGATGCCATTTCCCGCGGCCCAACTGTTGTCTTCGGAGTAGCCGGCTGATAGCCAGGAGGTTCCCAAAGAGTTGCCAGTGGAGTCGTTTCCGTTGTTTTCATTCCAAGTCCATCCCTGGCTCATCGTCATCAGATTGGTCCAAATGGGGGGGGGGTTAGTCGATATCGTGCTAATGCCTATCTGGCCGGGGTTGGGAACCATGGCCAGAAGATTGGTGCCGGTTACATCATAAACAGTCAGAACATAGTTCGTGCCGCGAATAAAAGGGCTGGAAGTGCTGAGTCTGACAGTATTACCGGCGAGCTGCGCGAGAGTAATCTGCAACACATTCGTCATGCCGAAAACGGTAACCCGGTAATTCCCGGGATTGGTGGCGGCGAAATCTCTTTCTATCGTTTTGTTAAAATAAACAAGAACCTGGTTGCTCCCGGCCGCCCCTGGAGGCGCGGGTGGACCGGCGAAAGCCTGCAACAATTGAATCGGAAATTTGTCGGTCGTAATCGACACCCGGGCCACGTCACTGGTCACTTTGCCGAGGAAGTTGGTGATGACTACATAATAATTCACCCCGGCATTGGTTTGGGCGGTTGACACAAGATTGGTCGCGAAGATGGCCCCGGCGATCCTCACATTATTTGAGTACCATTGGTAGGAGGGGCCGGTGCCGGTGACGGCGACTGAAAGAGTATAGTTTGGGGAGCCCAGATAATTGGTTTCACCCACAGGCTGGGTAACGATAACAATCGGTTCGGGAATAGCAAGCGTCATCACCATGCCGAAGACCTCGTCCGAACTCGTGTTGGTAGTGTTGTGCAGTTCGACTGCAAACACGTTATCTCCACCGATGATTAAGTTGGCGGGGATCGGGTTGGTTCGAATGATGATCGTCTCATTTAAAATAGGCGAATACCCTTCGGTCAGAGCACCAAGGGCCCAGGTGGCGGCGTTTACGGGTCCGGCTGGCATGTTATAGCGAAAGATTTCCACGCCGTTAATATAATAAATACAACCATCATCGATATAATTGGTGGTGCGAAGAGAGGCGATGGCCATCAGATTCGGAGCGATGTTGGGCACCGTGAAGTGGGTGCGAAAATAGTAATTGGTTACAAAGGGCACCTCAGTCAAAGGACTGACAAACATGGTCTTGAAGGTCTGAGGGGGAATGGGCGCAGGGGGCCCCGAATATTCGGCGGGCGTGGTTTCATAACCGAAAAGAATGCTGCCCGGCCCCTCCCAGCCCGCGACGGTGTCGTCGTAAGCCGGAGCTCGCCAAGCCGTGCCGAAATCCAGATTCTGATGGCTATAACGCCATTTGGTTGCCGAGGTGATCAATTGATAATCCTGGGCAACCGCACTCGCCATCACGCACATCGCCATCGCCGCCAAGACCATCAATTTCAAACAATTACTTCGCATAAACATTTCCTTTTACCGTGATTATAGGTTCACTTCTCAGTTTCGTGATTACTTCACCATCAGCTTTTCCTGTGCCACGCCCAGCCAGCGTCGCACATCCAAAAGCAAATTTAGATGGCTTGTATTCCTGATAGCTGAGCATATTTCGGCGCGCTTGGCAACTAAAAAAGCAGCAATTCTCGATTTTGAAGCGGATTTGCTTAACAGTCGGCCAGGGTTTCAGGGCCATTGACAGATCGGGATCAGTCCTTAAGAGTGTATGGAGCTTGCTGCCACGTTCGATTATTGGCTGCCAGACCTACGGCCCGTCCTTCCCTCCCTCTCCATAAACCTCGTAGCAGCCGAGGTGACTCGGCTCACTATTTTCCGGAGAAAGATCAGAGCCGATTCACATCGGCTGCTACGGCGGAGACCTGTTAAATCGGATTCCGGGCCATTGACAGATTGGGATCAGTCCTTAGAGTGCATGGAGCTTGCTGCCACTTTCGATTATGGCTGCCAAAGCTACGGCCCGTCCTTCCATGAACCTCGTAGCAGCCGAGGTGACTCGGCTCACTATTTCCCGGCGAAAGACCAGAGCCGATTCACATCGGCTGCTACGGCGGAAACCTGTTAAATCGATTTCAGGGCCATTGACAGATTGGGATGAGTCGGTAAGAGAGCATGGAGCTTGCTGCCACGTTCGATTATTGGCTGCCAAAGCCACGGACCGTCCTTCCATGAACCTCGTAGCAGCCGAGGTGACTCGGCTCACTATTTTCCGGAGAGAGATCAGAGCCGATTCACATCGGCTGCTACGGCGGAACCCTGTTAAATCGGATTCCGGGCCATTGACAGATTGGGATCAGTCCTTAGAGTGCATGGAGCTTGCTGCCACTTTCGATTATGGCTGCCAAAGCTACGGCCCGTCCTTCCCTCCCTCTCCATGAACCTCGTAGCAGCCGAGGTGACTCGGCTCACTATTTTCCGGAGAGAGATCAGAGCCGATTCACATCGGCTGCTACGGCGGAAAGCTGTTAAATCGAAACGAGTCGTCCCGTGGAGTCGCCGTGGCGTTCCACGCCTTTGAGACCGAGGCGATCGATCATGCTCAGGTAAAGGTTGCTCATGGGAACACCGCCGGTCTTGAAATGGCGTCCAGCGGACAGGGTGCCGCCCCCACCTCCTGCCAGGATGACGGGCAGGTTGACGTGGGTGTGGCGGTTGGCATCGGCATTGCCGCTCCCATAAACGATCATCGAATTGTGCAGGAGTGACTGACCGTCCACATCTTTGGTCTGCTCCATTTTTTCGAGGAAGCGGGCGAATTGTTTCATGTACCACAGATCGATCTCAGCCACTTTGTCGATCATGTCCTGCTTGTTTTGGTGGTGTGTTAGAAAATGGTGTCCTTCGGCAATGCCAATCTCTGGAAAAGCCCGGTTGCTGCCTTCGTTGGCGAGGAGGAACGTGGCGATACGGGTGGAATCGGTTTGGAACGCCAGCAACAGCAGATCGTACATGATCTGGAGATAGTCCGCGTAGCCCGTCGGAATGCCGGTGGGGGTGGCCGCTTCCGGGTCCGGGGTCGCGCCGAAGCGTTCGGACTGCTCGATACGCTGCTCAATTTCGCGCACGCTTCCGAGATACTCTTCAAGTTTCTGCCGATCACGGACGGGGAGCTTGCGCTGGAGCGAGCGGGCGTCATCCAGCACAAAATCGAGGATGGACCTCTGTTGTTCCTGGCGGCGCTTGAAGTTTTGCTCCCGTTCACCTCGCGCTCCCGAACCAAACAGGCGCTCGAAAAGGAGGCGGGGATTGGGTTCTGGCGCCACAGGGGTTGCAGGAGATCGCCAGGAAAGGTTGTACTGGTAAGCGCAGGAATAACCGGAATCGCAGTTTCCTGACCTCCGCACGGCGTCGCACGTCAGCTCCAGAGAGGGAAAACGAGTGAGATGGCCGACTTGATTGGCCGCGACTTGATCGATAGAAATGCCGGCATGAATGTCGGCCCCGGCGGTCTTCTTAACGCGCACGCCGGTCAGAAATGTGCCGCTGGCGCGCGCATGGTCCCCAGCGCCATCCGGCCCGGCCGTGGCGTTGACATGGTCCATGCCGCCCAGGATTTGGAGCTGGTGTTTCACCTTCTCCAAAGGCTCCATCGTCCTATTAAGCTCGAAATCTTTCCCTTCGCCTTTGGGCCACCAGTTTGGCTGGATGGCGCCATTGGGAAAATAAACAAAAGCGGTGCGGAGGGGTGCGCCGGTGGCCGAGGTGGCCAACTGACCGGAGGCTTTCCCTTCGCTCGCGAGCAAACTGAAAGGCGCAAGAGATTCGAAGGCCGGCAACGCCAGGCACGCGCCGAGGCCGCGCAGAAAGTGGCGGCGGTTCAGTCTCGCAAATCGCTCAGCGGCAGCGTTTTGGTTCAGCGAATAGTTTTTGTTCATGGCTGCGGTGCTTAATAAATCGCGTGGAATCGTTTCATCAGGACGCCGGCTTTTCCACAGAGCCCATCGTCGCAACATTTCGACGTTTCTGGAAGGGGGCCGATTCAATGATTCCCAGCAACAGGGCTGAGGAACGTCCGTGCTCTCTTTCGAGCCGGTCCACGATTTGGTCCACCGCCTCCACATCGTAATATTCCAGGCCGCGTCCCAGCGCATAAGTGAGCAATTTCTCGGTCAGGCAACGGTAAAAGTCCTGACGGCGGTCGTTAACGAGGATGCGTTTGAGGTCCCGGATGTCATGGAAGGGTTCGCCGGTGATCAATTTGCCGGCGGCGTCGATGGGCTGGTTGCGCTCCTTTTCGCGCCACATCCCCAGGGCATTGAAGTTCTCCAGCGCCAGGCCCAGCGGATCCATCCGGGAATGGCAGGAACTGCATAGGGGTTTGTTCCGATGAGCTTCGAGGACTTCCCGTAAGACCGGCTCGCGATTCTTGAATTCCTTCTCGGAGTCCTCCAGGAGCGGAATATCAGGCGGGGGTGGGGGAGTGGGAGTCCCCAAAATATTATCCAGGATAAACAGCCCGCGCTTTACGGGTGAGGTGCGGGTGGGATTAGAGGTTACGACCAATAAGGAACCCTGAGAGAGCACACCGCCGCGGGGATTGTCCTTGGGCAGGATAACGCGGCGCATGTCTGGCCCGATCACATTGGTCATTCCATAATGTCGGGCCAGTTTTTCGTTCAGGAACGTATAATCGCTGTCCAACAATTCCAGGAGGCTTCGGTCTTCGCGCAGGACGCAGGCGAAGACCATCTCGGTTTCCTGGCGCATGGCCTTGCGCAGAGGACCGTCCAACTCAAAAGGCGGCTTGCTGAATTGGCGTCGCTTGCCTTGGGCCAGCCGGTTGGTCTGGGCCGGGTTGTTGGTTTGTGCGGGGTTGGCCTTAGCTACTTGATTAGTGAACTGGGCCTGAAATTCCCGGCGGCGCCGCTCCAATTCCTTCTCTTCCCCAGCGTCTCGGGCGAGGACGACCCGCGCATTGATGTCGATGCCGTCCACATCGCGCGCCTGGAGCCATTGCCCGGTGAAATTCTCGACTAACGCTGCCGCGCGCTTATCCGCCAGCATTCGCTTAACTTGCGCATCCAGATTCGCGCGCAGCTCGTTGCGCCCGGCGAGCCGAAAGAGATCCTCATCCGGCATCGAGGACCACAGGAAATAAGAGAGCCGCGAGGCCAGCGCGTAATCATCCACGTATGGGTGCGCTTGGGCGGCTGGGGGTTGGGTCTGCTCGACCCGAAAAAGAAAACGAGGCGAAGCCAGCACGGCCACCATGGCCTGGGCCACTCCGTCCGCAAAGTCTTTGCCGGGCTGCCTGGCTCCATTTTCGGCGATGGCTGCCAACCGATCCACTCGCTCGGCCTCGACCGGCTGTCGCCAGGCCTTGCGCACAAACCGCTCCAATACTTGCCGAGTATATTGATGGCGAGCCGTGGCTCCCGGCGGCACATCCTTCCAAAAGAAAAGGTCGAAGTTCTTGGGGCGCACCCAGTATTTTTGCTCGAGAGGGCCTTGAACGCGAACGGCGGCGAGGCGCAGATCCAAGGTGTTGACTTTTTTGTCCAGCGGAGTGAGCGGGTTCAGTTCAAGGACGAGGCGATGCGGCCCGGCGGCCCATTTCCGGTCAAACTCGAATCGGAATTTTTTATTGTTGTACCAGCCGAATTCCTGCCTCGTTTGCTCCTGGTCATCGATTGTGAAAACGACCCGGCAGCGGCCTGGATCAAAATCGAACTCTCCCGCCACTTCCAATTCCAGGATAACATGATAATCGCCGGCCTGGTCTACTTTGACAGTGTGCTCGCTGACCGCTTCCTTATAGAACGTCAAAAGGTTTGCCTTGCCCTCGCCTTTTGCGCGATGGAAATCGCTCCCTGGGACATTCCGTTCCTTTACCACTCTCCAGACTTTGGGCACCGCGCCGGCCACAATTGTCTCCGCTCCCTGCATATATTTCTCCAGCAGCATGGGGGAAACGGAGAGGACGTCGCCAATGTTGTCGAAGCCGTAGCCCGTGTCGTCGGGAGGCAATTCATCCTCGACTTTGTAATCGAACCCCATCAAATCGCGAATGGTGTTGCGATATTCGACGCGATTGAGGCGGCGTATGGTGACGCGTCCCGGATCGGGGTTTTTCGGGTCTATCCTGAACGCGTCCGTTTTGATCCAATTTGCAATGCGCTGTTTTTCTGCAGGCGAGGGTCGCGGCTTTTTCTCCGGCGGCATTAGGCCCGCGCGGAGGTTTTTCAAGACTGCTAACCAGAGATCGGTTTTTTGCAGAATATCGGTCTCAGACTTGAGTTCATCGAACGCCACCTTGCCTTTCTTCATCCCATCCCCATGACAATCATAACAATACTGGACGAGGATGGGCTGGATGTCTTTGTGGAAACGCGCTGCGGCTGCACTCTCGGCGCCCGAGGCGCGAGGCGCGAAAGAGGAGAGAACCCATAAGATGCAACAGGTCAGGGGAAAGAGGATATGAATAGATCTCGTCACGTAATTATTAGACTTTCACGGGGAGCAGTTTTATTCATGCCGGGACGTTGCAGAATTGCGATAGGAATTGCACTGCCTAAGTTGTTCCAAGGCTGATTCGACGGCGTTCATCTGGCTGGCTGAAAATTTTCGAACCCGCCGCACGAGCCTGGGATGTAGCTCAATCCGAGCCAGGAAGCCTGCCCTTGAATCGAACGAGTTTGCCTGCCTTGCGAGCTGTCTCAACCTCGTGATCTACGCAATCGGCGGCGCGTTCCAGTTGCGCTTCGTTCCCCCCGTATTCTTGCAGCGCATAACCTGGACTGAAAACCGTCACCGGCCGAAGACCGATGATTCGGCCATAAATCATGATTCCGATATCTTCTCCTGCCAAATCGCGTTTGAGCCAATAACCCAGCTTCTGCCTGGCGGTTGTGACCATTAGAGTTTTCATACGGTCATTTTAATGTCTTTTCTTTCGACTCGCACGCGCAACGGTTTCGCACTCAGAGGGTGCGCGCAGCAATTGCCCCCGGGGAAAAATCCTGCGCATGGTACGAGCTTCGCACCATCGGTCCACTGGCGACATGCACAAATCCCATCTGGCGCGCTCGTTTCCCATAAGCATCGAATTGCGCCGGGGGAATGAATTCGAGCACAGGCAGGTGTTTCAATGTAGGCTGGAGATATTGGCCAAGAGTGAGAATGTCGCAGCAGGACCCGCGTAAATCCTCCAGAGCGGTGAAAACTTCGGACTCTTTCTCGCCAAGCCCCAGCATCATGCCCGATTTGGTGTAAATCGTATCAGCGCGCCGGGATTTCACCTTGGCTAGCACCGAAAGAGAGCGATCGTAAGTAGCGCGGGAGCGAACCGTGGGCGTAAGGCGGCGCACCGTCTCCAGATTATGATTGAAGATGTCGGGCCGGGCCGAGAGGACCGTGTCGATGGACGCGTCGCAATCATTAAAATCCGGGACGAGTGTTTCAATGACAATGCCGGGGTTGGCCGCCCGCACCGCTTCAATGGTCTGACGGAAATGTTCTGCCCCGCCATCGCCGAGATCATCACGAGCCACGGCCGTGAGCACGACGTGCTTGAGGCCCAGGCGGCGCGTCCCTTCCGCCACGCGGGCCGGTTCATCGGCCTCCAGCGGGAAAGGTTTGGCGGTGGTGACCGCGCAAAAATGACAGTTCCGGGTGCAGCGGTCTCCGGCAATCATAAACGTGGCCGTGCTCTTACTCCAGCATTCCCAATGGTTCGGGCACCGGGCGCTTTCGCAGACGGTGTGCAGCCGCAGATCACCCATGAGCTGGCGCGTCTGCTCAAAAATGCTGCTGGTGGGCAGTTGCAGGCGCAGCCAGGCCGGGATACGGGGGCGCGTGTTCAAGTCTTTTCCGCCTGCAGACTGGTCCAGAACTCCTCCAACTCGCCAGTGTCGAAGTCAGCCAGAATCTCTCCATCCACTTCAATGACCGGCGCCAGAGTCTGGCCGGAAAGTCGAAGCATCTCCTTCCGCGCAGCGGAATCACTAATCACATCCAGGGTTTCGTATCGGACCCCCCGCTCGTTTAACCAGTCCATCGCTTCATGGCACCAGCCGCAATAAGGCTTGATAAACAATCGAACTTTTTCCGGTTTCATTTTTTTCCTTCCTCAGAATGTGTCAGGATACTGTCCCGCTTTCCGTGATAAATGTATCACTGTGTTCGTATCCTGGCGAACAGCCACAAAGAAGTTTCAATGTCTCCGGGCCCGTGTTCCAGAGTTTGTGCCTCTTGCCAGGCGGGATGGCAATGGCATCCCCGGCTTTTACATCGGCCAGTTCCCCCTCGATGCGCATGCGCCCCTGACCGGCGGTGATGAAATAAATTTCCTCCGTTCGCGCATGGTAATGCTCCTGGGTGCTGCCGCCCGCTGGAATCCGCGCTTCCGCCAGGCTTTGGTTGCGAATCGCCGAATTACGACAAGCCAGCAACTCACGAATTTCCGAGCCATCTTTTGTGATGAAACCCGGCAAGTCGTTCAGATGCGTTATTTCCACAGAGCACGACCATGCTGGACAAGTTTGGGCGCATCCGAAAGAGAAAAGAGTCCCGAGCTTTTTAACCGGACTGAGTGGAACGGACAAAAAACCGTATCGACCCTGAAAGAATTCACCCAAACGAAATCTCACGCATTGAACCCCTGAGCCACCGCGCGCCCTTTCCTCTCCCTCTCCTCCTCGTTCGAGAAGATGGCCGGCTCGTCCTTCCCTCTCCGCAGGGGGAGAGAGGGCTAGGGTGAGGTGATTCGTTGTTTTTCGGCTTCTTTTAATGTCGATCGGGATTCATCCCTACCACTTCCGCGCTCGTAATCGCTTTGCTCCTCCCCGTCCGTCCCCGCTTTGAGATGGCCGCCTGCCTGCCATAGCCGCCGAGGCGCAAGCAGGGGGTGAGGTGGCTTCGGTCCTCGGCCCTCGGTCCTCAGCCGTGCCATCTTCAATCCTCAATAGCTTGGCTCTCCCGCCAGCTCCGCCCTTTCGGAGTTCATCCCCGCAACATCCGACACGACGGTTTGTGCGCCAAAGGCTGCGAACTGGCGGACTTCAGCGATGCCTTCGCGGTTGACCCCCTTCACGGAAAATATTGCAGATAGAGCTGCGGCATTAATCCAGGCGCACGCACGATTCTATTTCCCCGTAATGGAAAATGACTCCATCAACTTGAAGCGCCATTTTGTTGCGATCAAATTTTTCCAGACTCACCAGCACGTCTCCGACACGCAAATTGCCTTTCAACACGACGCCGTCCTTCAGCCAAACCTCCACCCGATGACTAATCGGCAGACCCAGCGTGATAGCCAACAAGCGCATCGCTTCCGTGCATTCCTCGCGCCAGCCGGCCAACCTGTCCTTTTGGGCGGCCGGCAGGGGTGATGTGCCAAAATAGAACTCGGGGTGCGGTGGAACTGATGATTCGCCGATGGGCATTCCGGGAGATTAACAGATGACCGAGGGCTGGCACGGATATTCTGAAAGGGGCGGACGTGCTCAGCAGAGAACGGTCCCGTTGCCTCAAGTTAAATGGTGACATAATCACTCAGCGTTCGTTTGAACCAGCCGACGTGTTGCTCCTGTGTGAATCGGGCCTTGGTCATCTCCGGCACCCACTTCAACGAAAACTCGTTCCAGCGAAAAGCATGTAGGAGATAGACGAAACGAATCAGCGGATCACGTCCGAACCCGCGGCGGGCAAACTTCTGCAACAGACGACGGAATTCCGCTCTAAACCGCGCATCCCATCTTTCAAAGATGACCAATCATACACTCCCTCTTGCGGTGCCAGCAGCCGCCAGGGCAGCGCCACGCCTTCGACATCCTCGAAACCGGGTGGAGCGTTACCAACTCCCTAGACACCGCTGTTCGGCACGGGTTGAACCAATCCGGCAACCACCAATCGTCCTCTGACGGTTGCGGCAATGCCTGCGAAGGAGTTGGAGACACCGCAGGCGGCGGGGCGGGCAATGGCTCGGCATGGACGGTCTGTAAGAAGCCAAAACACAGGACCAGAAAAAACCGAGTGATGGCTAGACGTGTCATCAAGGTCTCCCTACACGCCCATGATCTGCACCGGCGGATTCGTCTTCCACTTCCCTTTGGTGTAATCGGGGATGTCCCTGGGGCGGCTGCGGTCCGCGACGGACTTCTCGCTCAAGGCCCCAACGGCGCACCAGGTCGCGGCATCATACACGTCGTAGTCCGGGGGCACGCCGGTTTGGAGCGCTTGAATCAAACGCATGTCTTCGAGGTAGTCGCCGGTGATGGACTTGCTCATCGGCGTGGCCACGTCGCCGATGGGGACGGATTCCGTGGCGTGGCCCGATTTCCTCCAAGCCCGCTCCAGAGCCTGCTTCCAGAGGGGATGCTCATGCTCGGCTAGGAATTTTGCGCCGAGTTCCCAGTTCTGATCCTGGACTTTGCGTTCGAGACAAACCTTGAAGTCGGGCCAGCGCCGGACGATTCCCCGCGTGCCTTGCACGAGGTGTGCGCGACCGTAGGGGCGAGGCAGGTCGGTGTCGTGTTTGAGGATGATCGTCAGCCCGTTCACCGTCCGAATCAGGGTCGAGTTAATGTCGCCGTTGAGGTATTTTTTGATGCGCTTGGGATGGTCCGAAGCGAGATGCTCGTTGGCGTAGAGGCTCAGGCCGCGCGCGTTCGAGCTCATGGACACGAGGTAATCGAGGCGGTCGCCGTGGTTGATGTTCAGCCACCACGCGAGCGGTCCCAGACCGTGCGGCGGATACAGGTTGCCATTGCGTTTGGCGTGATGCTCGCCGAGCCAAAGCCCGTCGCCGTAGTCCCTGATCTTCAGGTAACGGGTGTCGTGCTCGTAGGCGCCTTCGGCGTGGACGAGTTCGCCGAAGAGTCCTTTGCGAACCATGTTGAGGATCGCCATCTCCTCCCGCATGTAGTTCACGTTCTCCATCATGCAACAATACCGTCCGGTCGTTTCCGAGGTCTCCACGAGTTCCCAGCATTCCTCCAGTTTAATGGCAGCGGGGATCTCGGTGGCGGCGTGCTTGCCGCTCCGCATCGCCGCGAGACACACCGGGACGTGCCACTCCCAAGGCGTGGCCGTATAGACGAGGTCGAGTTCCTCGGTCGCGCACAGGCGCTCGAAGTCGTGGTCGCCGCGGGAATAGACGGTCGGTTTTTTCTGGCCCGCTTTTTCCGCCATCTGTAGCGCCTTCGTGCAGGCCGCCTCCCGCATGTCGCAGACGGCGCGCAGTTCCACGCCGGGCAGGCTCAACAAGGTTGCGAGGTGCTCCGATCCCTTGACGCCGACTCCGACGAAGCCAACGCGGACCAGCGCCATCGGCTTCGCGCTTGCCGACGCTGGGCCGCTGGCCACCGGGTTCTGCGCCAATAGCCCCGGGCCGGCCAGTGTCGCGGCGGCACCGAGTCCAGCGCTGAGTTTCAGGAAGTCTCTTCGGCTCTGATTGGAACTTGCGGGAGACCCAGCGCAAGTGACGGCGGAATGCTTTTTCATCGGGTTCATGGCAGGTGATCTTCTGCCCAGGGTCGGCGGGTGGCAAGTTCCGTTTTATGGGTTGTGCGGCGCTTCGAGCCGTCAGTAGAGCCAGAGGGTTCCAGCCACTATGGCATCGACCGCCAGGAAACCGGCGAACAAAAGGCGCAACGAATCATGAGGGAAGAAAGCAAGCGGCTGGGATGGGAAGAAGCTGACCTCAAGGGTCGCCCAAAGGGGATAAGGGGAAGGTGGCCCTGGCGCGTCGCCTGCGCCAGGATACGACCATGAGTCTGAAATGGATTGCGCACCGGTTGCGGATGGGCAGTTGGACCTGCGTCCTCAATCTGCTCAATGAAAAATCACAAACCGCCGATTTGTGTAAATAGTGAGGACTGACACTTGACGGATAAGAAAGCCTGAGCGGAATCATTCGGTTCAAAACCAACCGCGCCGAATTAACTCGGCCCGGCGTTCCAATCGCCGTTCGGAGTTCATTTGCAAGAGCCAGACGGTGGTGCGACCAATGGGAGTCAGCCCGCGCAATCGTATTCCGTCCAAGACAAAGTGGTCTGTCCAAAGGTGGAGCCGGGGATGGAAGAGTGGAACCACGGCCTGAGTATCTGGATCGACGCCACTGAGGTTCGGCCCCTTTTGCAGGTTGCAGCGATGGCAGTCCCAGGCAACATTGTCTGGATTGGTCTGGCCCCCATGTTGGCGCGCCGTAACGTGTTCCAGATGAAACGGCTCCAGCGGTGGACGCCAATCGGGCAGGTGACAGTACTCACAGCGCCGACCTGCGCGCTCTTGCGTTGACCGCCGTAGCCTTTCGCTCATCCCTGAGCCGGCGAGCCGAGGTGCCGTTCCGCTTTCAGACGGAGCGTGGCGATAATGTCCCCAAGCTCAATGAAGCGTCCATACTCGCTGGTTTCCTCGGGGGTGAGTTGCCCCTCATTTGCCTTGCCTGCGAGAAGCTCAAGCCGAGTTTTCGCCTTCTCGTTGAGCTTTAATACGCCTAGCGCTCGCACGCTCTCCGCATCAAGGCAACTTGCCACGGATTCCATCAAACTGTCGTCCACGCCTAACTCAATCATGCTTTGGAGCATGGTCTAAAGTTAATCAATCATACCTCGAATGCAAGGGGCATCTGAGCCAAAGAAGGACGGCGTCCGTGCAGTTATCGCTTAACTCCAGCCTGCTTTTGACGATGAGAGATGTGTGGCTTAGCTTGGCCTCTGCGCGCGATAGAACAAGCTGCCGAATCAAGGTCCCAAAGGGCCTGTTTCGTGTGGCTTTTCTAAAATCGGCGAGTTGCGGGAGGCCAACCGATCTAAGATCACAGAAATTACGTCGCCATGAATAATGCTTTAGAGTCCGTTCTGCCAGTGGGCAGTTTTTCTTCGACCACTGGGATCAAACCTCAACTCGCGCCCCAGACGCGCCAGGGGAGCTTCGACGAAAGCATCCGAACCGAGGTGCAAAGGCAGTTGGCCGCAGCCAGCGGTTATTTGGAGCGGCTCATGCAGTCTGGCGGAGACAAGGCGCGAGCCCGGGAAAGCGAGCGCTTCCAAAAAGCTATTCAGGCCCTGGAGACAACCGCGGCGACTGGAGGCATGCGGACGGTGGCTCGGGAAGCGTCCGCACTGGGATCGTTCCTCAAGGAGCTGTGCGGCAAAACCCACTTTCTTAGCGATTCTCGCCTGCGCACCATGTCTCAGGCGGTAGAGGTTCTCGGCGTGCTGATTAGCGCTCCAGATCCGAGGGAAGAGCCGGTGGCTCACGCTGCCGCCGTGATCGTGGACAAAGAGGGGCTTTCCTCCTCCGCCTCTTCAAACGCGCTGCGCAAAGCAGGTTTCGAGTCCCGCATCTTTTCGGAGCCGGCAGAAGCGTTGAACCATCTGCACGCGAATCCCGCCGATCTTCTGGTTGTGGACGCTACAACGGTAGCGCAGAGCAACGTGGATTTTTACAATAAGGTGCGAGAATTATCCCTTCACGAGCATACACCCATCATCTCTATCAGCGATGGTGGGGACAGAAGAAATGGTCCTGGGACGCTCTCCGACCTCGAGACGCAATTCCTGGCCAAGCCTTACACTATGCTCAGCCACTGGGAGTTGACCCTGAAGGCCGTCAGCCATGTCATGGACTCTCGTGAGGCCAGCCAGCCGGGCACCACCGGTCCCTCAAATTTCGGTCGCCCGTCAACTCCGTGTGAGCCGGCGGATTTGCCAGAGCAGAGCCCATCACCCAATTCACCCATGAATACATCCCAGGAGGAGTCCATGAAAACAAACACCAAGCATGATAAAGCCCAAATGAACCCCTTTGTCGAAACCGAGATCGTGGCCGCCCTCAAGAACCGAATCCAGGAGCTTGAACAGGAGTTGTCGGGGGTCTCGCAAATGTGCGAAGATGCCAATCGCGAATTCGCCGCTGAGAAAGCCGCTCAGGCGACCCGACTCCAGTTCGAACAGGCCGAAAAACTCAAGCGCACCGCCGACGCATCGCCGGGCGGGGACTCTCCGGCGGTAGATCGCCGCCTGCGCGAGAGCGCAGTTTCCTGCGCCCGCGTCGCCGCCGACCTGGAGAAAGAGCGAGGGGAGCGGCGGCGCATCGAGCAACGGGCGGCCGCCCTGGCCAGCCAATTGCAGGAGTTGCACGGCCAACTCAAGAATCAGTTTGAGTCGGAGAGCCGAAACCAGCAGCAATTCACCGAGCTGGAACGCCGGGTCCGGGAGAGCGAGGAATCTCTGGCACGGACCAGCGCGGAGTTGCAGAAAGAGAAGGAAGCACATCAGTTGGCAACAGAACAAGTGTCCGCCCACAACGAAATCGTCGTCCATTTGCGGGATTGCGAGACGTCATTCGAGAAGGCCAAGCAGGCGTTTAAAGGCGCCCAAGCCGAACTGGACTCGCGCCTGCAAACCTGCCTGAAAACTTCCAGTGAGCAGGAAGAACGGCTGCAGAAGGAAACGGCCGAACGGCAGCGCGGCGAGGAAGCACTGCGCAGCCTGCGCGAACAGTCCCAAAAAAGCGCACTCGAGTTGGCCACACTTCAGGCCGCCCTGAGGGTCGAACAGGCAGAGCGCAACCACTTGGAGGGCGAGGCTACCCAGGCGCGTTATGCCTCGCTCGAGGGTGCCCGCACGGCACTCGCCCTCGGGAACACAATCCGCCGCCAGGTCCGGGAGCCGGTTGAGAATCTAATGCAGATGACGCGCCATCTGATGGAAAGCCCATTGGAAGACGCAGTTAAAAAACTAGTGGATTCCGTGCTGGAAAACGTTCTCTTGCTGCAATCCAGCCTTGAGGATCTCGGAACTCTGCCTGCTATTCCGGCCGCCTCGGCAACCGGACCCCAAAACAGCCAGAGCCACCGGGACACTGCTATTCTACACTCCGCGCAAAGCTCTGGCACCGGGGCTCCTGTCCAGGAGTTGGCCGCCGCCTAAAAAGCACTTGTCAGTCCTGAAGGGCTCTACGATAAGGCCTAAAACTTTCTTGCTCAAGGACTTGCGCCTTGGCACTCCGGGGACGGTTCGGAAAAGGACTTGGCGTGAGAGGGTTTGCATCCGCCGCACGATCCGCTGAAGCTCTCGCTGGGCTGGCCACGGCTCCCCGCAACCACTGGTATTGTTCCTTGGATAAGGCGACGGTGACGGTTTTGGCCGCCACCTTGCGAGTCCAGACGGATACCCGCTCCGTAATTTGGATTTCTTCTCCGTTTTCTCCGTTGCCTCATGTTCAATCTTCTTTCCGAACCCAATTTCATTTGACCAAACTCGCATCGCACTTAAGGTGGTCACATGGATCATTCACCTGGATTCCTCCAAGTCGTCAACGAGGTGCGACCGAAGATTAGGGAAATCACTCTCGAAGAGGCGCACACTCGCCTGGCGCAGAATTCCAAAGCCGTCTTGCTCGATGTGCGCGAGGACGGCGAGTGGGAGAAAGGTCATGCGGCCCAGGCGGTCCACCTGGGCAAAGGAGTGTTGGAGCGGGACATCGAAAAAGTTATTCCCGATCCGAACACCGACATTATTATGTATTGTGGCGGCGGTTATCGCTCGGCGTTGACGGCGGATGTGGCCAGGCGCATGGGCTACCGGAACGCGTTTTCGTTAGTCGGCGGTTACAAGGCGCTCGTCCAGGCAGGCTGGCCGATGAAAGAATAGTTTCCCATGGCTGGGCGGTGAGTCGCTCAGTAAGCAACAAGTGATAAGCCAGCGCACCTCCAACTGATGTATGAATGAGATCCCACTTGCCATTCCACCTTTGCTGAAACGGCCAAAAAGTCTGGGTTGGGCCGCGGCCCTCAACTTTGTTCTTCCCGGCGCGGGATTGTTTTATCTCGGACGAAGAATGCTGGGAGCACTGCTGGCCGTTCCCTTCTTGATTTGTTTAGTGGGGGCCTTGGGTGTCTTCCTGATCGGCTACGTTCATTATCTAAACACGGTTCTGGCCGACGACCTGATGAAGGAAGGCCAACTCGAGCAACTCCTGGAGGTATTCCACAATCGTTGGCTGACGGGACTGGGTCTGGCGGGCCTGGCGCTTCAAATCATCTCGATGATCGTCCTCGCGGTGGTGCGAAAAAAACCTTTGCCTGCGTGGAATTCAATAGTATAGGAATCACGGAATGAAAATTAGCATGATTATGAAATGTTTGACTTACAAAAATGTTGGTTTCGCGTTGTTGACGGTATTTGGGTTGGGGCAAGGCCTGGCGGCGGAGAAAACGCTGCCGGATGGTCTTTATGCGGAGATGGAAACCTCCAAAGGCAAAATCCTCATCCAGTTGGAATATGAAAAAGTTCCTTTGACCGCGGCTAATTTCGCCGGCTTGGCGGAAGGAACCAAGTTTTATGCGAAGACTCCTGACGGGGCGGTGGAAAAGCAGGACAAACCTTTTTATGATGGGCTCAAATTTCATCGTGTCATTCATGGCTTCATGATTCAAGGAGGCGATCCGCAAGGCAACGGCAGGGGCGGCCCCGGTTACCGTTTCCGCGATGAGTTTGACCCCTCGCTTCGCCATAGCGGGCCGGGAACCCTCTCGATGGCGAATTCGGGTCCCGGTTCCAATGGCAGCCAGTTCTTCATTACTCACGTAGCCACTCCCCATTTGGATAACCGCCATTCTGTTTTCGGGCATGTGGTGGAAGGCCAGGATGTGGTCGATAAAATTGAAATCGGGGATACGATTAAAACGGTTAAAATCCTCCGAGTTGGCGAGAAGGCCAAAAAATTCAAAGGCGACCAGGCGGAATTTGAAAAGCTTTCCAAGCCGGCCTAGTTTATCGCAAGGCCCACTCACACCCGGCGTTAAAATTAAAACGCCGGGCTATTCTCGAATATCCCTTCGGGATCATGCTCCGAAATCCTAAGCCGTAACTATTCAATAGCGCAGGGGCTTTTTGGGCAGATCGGTGCAGCACGACGCCGCGCAACCAAATCTGCCGAGGCGCTCCGGCGGCCATCTTCGGGTCTGCCGGGCCTAGCTCAGGGTGGTTTTCGCATGGGTTGAACCTCGTTTCAATCTGCTGTTAGTCGAGTTTACCCTGAACGCTGCGGCACTGAATTGCAGTTAGGGATTAGACTGATCGTCTTCTCCAAT
>JBBRPK010000026.1:0-51159 GCA_038228235.1 Verrucomicrobiota bacterium | reverse complement strand
GGAATGACCATCATCATGCTGGGAGTAGCCCTCTCCGGCTTGGGCATCATGCGCAGAAAGATCGCCTAATAGCGCAATCCAATACTTCGTCACTTACGGGCAGGGATTAATCTCCCTGCCCTTCTTGCTTTTTAGGGGAGACACGCCTGATTCCGACCGAGGCAAACCGAGGCTATCCGAGCCTTCGAGGATTTTTGTTTTTTTCGCCGATCGGAACACTAGAGCGACCACATGGATCGCCATTCTGGCGGTTCCGTACCCGCCTGCTCCCTGGTCCACTTCGAAATCCAAGTCGAATCCAACTTCAATCCAACTAAAATTCAAGTTAAAAGCCCAGCAATCCAAGTGAATCCAACTTAATTGTTTTTCTTGGGTCACGCGGATGTTTGGTCGGGGTCAAATCATCCGGTGATGAATTGGGATCAGAAAAAACTCCGAGGACGGGCGCGCCCATATCCTGAACTTCATGAGGTCGGGAAGGGGTTCCGTTCGGCAAAAAATCGCTGATGCCAATAGGGATAGGGTTGGGGGGTGGCGCTGGCGGCATCCAAGCGCCTGATTTGTTCTGGCGCGAGATTCCACCCCACGGCGTCGAGGTTTTGGCGCAATTGCGCTTCGTTTCGCGCGCCTATGATGACGCTCGCGACGGTGGGCCTTTGGAGAAGCCAATTCAAAGCAACCTGCGGCACGGTTTTGCCCGTGGCTCGCGCCACTTCGTCCAATGCTTCGATCACCTTGAAGAGGTATTCCTCGGGAACCTGGGGACCGTTATCTGCTGACGCCTTTTCATTGAGGCGGCTGGTCTCGGGTCGCGGCGCTCCTCGCCGGATTTTGCCCGTCAATCTCCCCCAACCTAAGGGACTCCACACCAGGGCGCTCACGCGCTGATCCACTCCAAGCGGCATTAACTCTTGCTCGTAATCCCGTCCGACCAGCGAATAGTACACCTGATGGGCTACGTAACGGCTCAGACCGTATTTCTCGGACACGGCCAGGGATTTCATCAAATGCCAGCCGGAAAAATTCGACGCGCCGATATAGCGGACCTTTCCGCTCCGCACGAGGCCATCGAGAGTGCCCAGCGTCTCTTCCACTGGACTGAGAGCATCGAAGGCATGCATCTGATAAAGGTCGATGTAATCTGTCCCGAGGCGGCGCAGGCTCCCTTCCACTGCTCGAAGCAGATGCGATCGCGACGATCCTAGATCGTTCGGAGTTGGCCCCATGCGGAAGGTCGCTTTGGTGCAGATAATCGCCTTGTCGCGGCGACCCTTGAGTGCTTTCCCCAAAATCTCCTCGGACAATCCATCCGAATACACGTCGGCGGAGTCGAACATGTTAACTCCCGCGTCCAGGCATAAATTTATTAAGCGAGTGGCTTCCTCGACGCCGGTCGTGCCCCAGGCGCGGAATAAATCACCAGTGCCACCAAATGTGCCCGTGCCAAAGCTCAATGCCGGCACCTTCAATCCCGAGTAACCAAGTTGTCTATAGTCCATAAAATTAGCGGTCCCGGCGAGCTTCCTGTTTGGGGCACCGTCGCGTTCCACGACTTAGTAGCTGGCCCGATGGACACCCTACACCTTTTGGTGGCTTGTGGTACCAACAATTCCGACCTCGTCAATACGAAAGGGGTGCCGCTCCGTCGGAGCGCAGGCGGCGTCGCATGAAACATCCGAACTACTTTATCGGGCTGGCTGGCTTGGCTTCGGCAGTGGTGGGCGGTTCGAGTTTGTACTTGGCATCGAGGATCTCCACCGCAGCCTCTTTTTTAAGCCGATCAAAATAGGCGGGCATTTGAGTCTGCAACTCCTGCTGCAGGAGCGCCTCCTTGATGTCGGGTGAGACTTTTTCCAATTCCACCTTTCGGGCCGGAATCTTTTCCAGGCACTTCAGGATGTGATAGCCGAAAGTGGTGGTCACGATGTCGCTGATTTGATTGGTGTTGAGCGAGAAAGCAGCGGCTTTGAATTCCTGCACAAAAGGATCCTGGCGCGCCAGAGTATATTCACCTTTGGTTTCCTTCAAACCACGATCTTCCGAGAATTCCAGAACCAGCTTGGAAAAGTCCTCTCCGGACCTGGCTCGAACGAGCAGTTTTTCGATCTGCTGCCGTTTCACCTTCTTTTGCTCAGGGGATATTTCCTCGTCTGTCTGCCGGTTCCGGGTGGCGATGAGAACATGGCTCACGCGCACTTTCTCAGGTTGCTCCAGTTTGGCCAGGTTGGCCTTCTTCAAATTCTCGATCTGCTCTTTGACAGCGGTTAACTGCGTCGTTGAGGTGGTCGGATCTTTGGCCAAACGCTCCAGTTCCTTCTGCATGATCTTCACCAGTCCATCGGTTCCGGTTTTATAAAAATCCTCGATCTGAGCCGCGCTCACAGTCAGCTTGGATTTCAATTCCCGCTCCAGCACGGCCTCGACTACGGCCTGTTCCACCACTCGCTGATTGAATTGTCCCGGGGACAGCCCAAGGGCCTTGAGTTGCCCGCTGAAGGCCTCCTCCGAAGCCAAGTCTTTTTTGCTATCGGTCAGGAATTTCTCCGCCTGGGCTTTGGCCACCGTTTTGTCGCCGGCGGTGGCGCGATTGCTCATGAGTTGGGTGATGATCAATTTTTCGAGCAATTGAAATTCCCTAAAAATGCGCTGGTCCTCGGCTACGGTTTGGCCACGAGCGGCCAGGTTGGCCTTCCAAGCGGTGAAAGCCTCCTCCAACTGGCTGCGTTTGACTTCTACTCCCTGGCCCCGTGCCAGCACCGGATCACCAAAAAGTTCTGTCAAGGTGGTGGCCTGCGCCGCTCCGGGAGCGGGGTTTCGTTCAGCCTTGTCAGCGGCCCCAGCGTTCGGCGAAAGGTCTGAGAGCAGCATGAAAATTGTTGCGATTGTGACTGTGACCAGGGGCTTCATGGTGTTGGTATCTTATAGTTTAACGACCCGCAGATTGCTAATGTCCGGGTCCCGCTGGATGTCCACAAGGACCCCCGGGGGAGGGACGCTGTCCAGGTTCAATACCGTCAGGGCTTGGCCGCCGGCGCTATCCCGGTTTAGGCTCATGCTCGCGATATTGACGCCGTGCTTCGCCATGAGCGTCCCGATGTGGCCCACTATCCCCGGACGATCCTTGTTATTCATCAGCAGCAAAATCCCCTCCGGCACGATTTCCACCGGTTGGCCCATCAAGCGCACGATGCGAGGCTGCTGGCGCTTGCCCAAAATAGTGCCTCCAGCGGAAAATCTGTGACCCCCTGAGAGGACCACGATATGCAACCATTCATTGTAATCGGTGTCTTCGTTGGACTTGATTTCCTCGACCACCAATCCAAGGGCGCTGGCCAGCGCGCGCACGTTCACCTGGTTTACATCCCTGCCGCCGGCTGATTCCAGAAAACCCTTCAACACCGCCCGGGTAATGGGGTCGGTGGGCAATTCCGTCGCTTTGCCTCCGTAAGTAATGATGATTTGATCGTTGCGTTTGGGCGCGGTTTGGGCAAGCAAGCGGCCCAACTTTTCCCCCAAGGTCAGGAAAGGCTTCACCACCGCATAGGTCTTGGCATCAAGATTGGGGAGGTTAACGGCATTGCGCACCGCCCCAGTCAACAAATAATCGGTCACGGCCTCGGCAACTTCGATGCCCACATTCTCCTGAGCTTCCTCCGTGCTGGCGCCCAGGTGGGGAGTCATGATCACTTGGGGCAGATCACGCAGTGGAAATTCTTTTGGCAGCGGCTCCTGCTCATAGACATCCAGCGCGGCGCCGGCGATTTGGCCGCTTTTGACAGCCAAATAAAGAGCCGCCTCATCGATAATGCCGCCGCGCGCGCAATTTAAAACGCGCATCCCCTTTTTCATTTTGGTGAACGCCTCAGTGTTAAGCATGCCTTTGGTTTCCTCGCTGAGGGGCATGTGAACCGTGATGAAATCCGCTCGCCCATAAACCTCGTCAAGTTGCTCGACCAATTCCACCTGCAGGGCCTTGGCGCGCGATAAGGACAGGTACGGATCATAAGCTAGCACCTGCATCCCAAAAGCGATGGCGCGCCGGGCGACTTCGCTGCCGATGCGGCCCATTCCAAGGATGCCGAGGATTTTGCCGTAGAGTTCAACTCCTTGAAAAGCTTTCCGGTTCCATTCGCCCGTTTTCATGGAAGCGTGGGCTTGGGGAATTTTGCGGGCCAGCGCCATCAACATTGAAAAGGTCAGTTCCGCCGTCGAAATGGTATTGCCGCTGGGCGTGTTCATGACCACGATCCCCCGCTGAGTGGCCGCGTCCACATCGACATTGTCCACGCCCACCCCCGCTCGACCGACCACGCGCAGGTTCGGCGCCGCTTCGATGACGTTGCGTGTGATCTTGGTTTCCGAGCGGACCACCATGGCCACGGTCTGGGCGACCAGGGGAATCAACTCAGGCTCGGAAAGCCGCTTTTCCAGGACGGTCACCGTCAGTTCGGGCTGCTGTTTGAAATACTCGATTCCTTTAGGCGAAATCGGATCGCAGATTAAAACGTTCATAAAATCATCCCGGTCGGTGGATGCGCACAAAATTCTGAAACAAAATAGTTGGGTAGTTTAGAAGAAGCCCACCATTCGGTCAAACCTTTCAGATGGCTGCGGAGCAGCGCGAGGAGGGTTGATGGCTTACCTCCCGGACCTTTTCTCGGATCATTGCTCTCTTACCGAGCTTATGGTTCGGCTAGGTTTTTCCGGCCAGGCCCAGGTTCCCCACAATCCGAACAGTCGCGTCGGCCTTATTCAATGTGTAAAAATGGAGGCCCGGCACTCCAGCCCGCAGGAGTTCGTCACATTGCTTCGTCGCATATTCGATGCCGAACTCGATGACACCGTGATCGTCATCGCCTAATTCCTCCAGCCGGGCCAGGAGAGGCTTAGGCAGGCGGGCGCCGCACATGGTTGTGAACCGCTTGATCTGGGCCGCACTCATGATGGGAATGATTCCCGGACAAATCGGCACCTTCACCTGAAGCTTATTGGTCATATGATCCCGGAACTCAAAAAAGTCCGCATTGTCGAAGAAGAGCTGGCTGAGGACAAACTCGGCGCCCTGATCGATCTTTTCCTTTAAGTATTGCCAATCAACGTGCCGCCCGCCCCGGCAAGCCATGTGGCCTTCCGGAAACCCGGCCACCCCGATGGAAAAGCCGTCCAATTGCCGGATGAATCGGACCAACTGATAGGAGAACTCGAACCCGCCCTCGACTTTTTTGAACTCCCCAGTTCCTGCCGGAGGATCCCCACGCAGGGCCAGGATATTTTTTATTCCCAGCGCCCGAATCTGAGCGACCACCTCGCGGGTTTCTTCCTGAGTGGCATTCACACAGGTCAAATGTGCCATCGCGGTTAGATTGTGTTCGCGCTGAATGCGGTCCACGATCATTAAAGTCTTGTGTCGCGTCCCACCTCCGGCGCCATAAGTGACCGAACAATAATCGGGGTTGGCCGCCAGCAATGCCGGGATGGTTTTCTCAAGGAGGTTTTGCTCACCTTCCTGAGTCTTCGACGGAAAAAACTCAATCGAAATTACTGGACGGTTGGCAACTTTTTTGGCCGCGTAAATATCTCGGATAAATTGCATGTCGCAGTGCAGGCCACAATCTGGCTGTTTCCGCCGTTCCTAAAACTATTTTATGATTGGCCCGCGATTCACACAGCATAAAGCGAGGCAGCGGGAAGAGCAAAGTTTTTGAGCAGCTACACCGTCCCTTCTGGCCCGTCAGCGGAGCAGGACTAAAAGCGTTAGGGCCAGATCCCGCGGTAAAAACGCTGCGAGGGCACGGGGGAGGTCGTATCTTCAATTTGAAGCAATCCGTCCTGATCCGCCACGACGCTCGCGTAATCGCTCCACAAATCCGACCCCGGTGAAGTCTGCACTCGGTAGGTGACACCGGGCGAACCCGACAGTTGCAGCAACATGTAGCCATTGGTCGGAGTAATCGAAATGAGTCGCGGGCTGACGGGCTCTGGCTGGACTGTGACGGCAAGGTTAGTGGAAGCAATGCCCGCCTGGTCGTCCCACAGCAAGACAGTGAGTGGCAGGTTGGAACTCGATTTGATGTAGGTATGGGAGAGGCTGAAGCTGGTCACGCCTGCCGGCAAATTCGTGGTCGTGGCGGAGGAGCCATCCCCCCAGTTGATTATGACCTGGTGCGTCTGGCCGATATCGTAATCCAAAATGTTGCCCGTGAGGGTGGCTGGCCACTGCTGATAAATGGATGGAGTCAGAGTGAGGTTGGCTAGACTGGGAGGCGTGTTACAACCGCAATCGCCGAGAAACCCGTTTTTGGAAATGGAAAGCAAGTAATCCCCAGAGCCGCTGGCCGCGTTGGCATTTGGGCTGATGGAAACCCTGGCGTAATAGGTTCCATTGCTCAAAGCCCGGTAAACCAGCGCTTCACCGGGTGAGAACGGCGAGGTTGCAATCAAAGACCCGGTAGTAGCAGTGGTCGAGGAACTGGAGTTCTCATCATCCACCACCACGAGGACGTTCCCCGCTTGATCGAGCAATTCCAATTTTCCGTTAATGGGTGTGTTGTCCCGCAGCGGATCGCAGTCTAAACTTAGAAAAATCAGGTCGCTCACCCCGTTCAACGTGTCCACAGAAAAGCCATAAACATCTGCATCAGAGGAAAGAATCCTGGGCGGAACCGGCGGGGCCAGGGAACCATAAAAGTAATTATTCCCGGCCAGGTTGGCCTGCTGCGGGGTATCGTTCGGCTCGGTTTCGACGGTCGCAGCGCTCATCGGCGGTTGCACCACCGCATAAAGGCGATAAGGCTCGGCTGTGGTGTAGGGGAGGTGATTGATGCGAAGGAAGGCAGGGGCTTCGGTCAGCCGAGTGCCGGCGAGGTTGGAGGAAAGGCCGCCGAATAAGTCATCATTGTTACCGTAATCATATTCAAGAGTGTTGGTGGAATCAGCAGAAATCGAGATCGCTCTCATCTGAAAATCCGTGATATTGGCCGCGCTCCCATCGACCATTGCGAAGAGCCGGGAACCGGCGGAAAAAAGACCCAGCGAGTAGAAATCGATGTCGTTAGCGGGAGCGATGGAGCCTTCCATGCCAAAACTCAGGGGAGTGGCAGCGATCCATGTGCCATTTGATTCACTTTCGCGAACACACTGCCTAACTTCGATGGAGAACGTGCTGCCCTGGGGCGTGAACTGATCTTCATCGACAAAAATGTAAATTTTCTGATCGACTGCCAAAGGGAGGCAGAGGATTTCTTCTGCGCTGCTGGCTGGATTTCGGTTCGCAGCCGCTAGGCAGTCCGTGACCGCCACGGGCGGCGGACCTGCCGGGATTGAGGCCGCAGCATACAAAACCAAATCATAGACAGAACTGTTGTTGTAATGGTCTGCTTTGATCGAATAATCCCCGGCCGCCGGCGCGGTGAAGGTATAAACCACATCCCGCCCGATGGCGGTCGAGGGACGTTGCTTTACGCCTGAAAAACAATCAGGGGAGGCGAGCTCATAATCATCTTTGGCTAAAATAGTCGTGCCGAGGACGGGCCGATTGACAAATAATTCCTCTGCGCCGAGCGCGGTATCGTTGCGCGGCGGCAACGCTTTCCAAATGCGGAGTTGAACGGCAGAGTGACCGGGCAGCGCTGGCTGAGTGCCGCTTTGCCAGACCACGATAAAGTAGGTGTTCCCCAACAAAAGTTGAGTGGTGATGGAAGCCTGGGTAAACCCTGGTCCGCAGGAATCATCATCACACCCCAGGCTGGTTCCATTTGAAGGCAGCTCGTTGGTTGCTCCTGCGCAACCCACAGTGGAATTGTAGATTGCCATCACTGTGTCGGGCACACTTGTTCCGGTCGGCGCGTCCGTACAT
Source organism: Verrucomicrobiota bacterium (assembly GCA_038228235.1). GTDB lineage: Bacteria > Verrucomicrobiota > Verrucomicrobiia > Limisphaerales > JBBRPK01 > JBBRPK01. The sequence goes on along the minus strand of JBBRPK010000026.1, from coordinate 43,304 downwards.
GAAGAAATAGTGTAGAACGCCGTGTCTCTAGGAATGAACTTGTACCAAATGCTGTGGGAGACATCTCCGAAGACACAGGAGGGAGTTGGCGGATCTTGGTAGCTGGTTGCTTCGCTGATGTCTGTTATGGCTGTCAGGTAAGGGAATGAGGCGTTCGAGGGGATAATCTCGGCCCCGTTGCAAGTGTCGTTGGGGGGCGGTGCGGCCTGGACGGGCCGCACATTGGCAGCTAGAATCAATAATGCCAAAAAAAAGCAGGAAACGCCTTGGATGGATCGCCTCAGCCAGCCGGGAGGCTCCGCACAGGAGCCTCGGCTAGCCACAGAAAGCCCAAGGAAGGGTTTTAAAACCCCTAAATGCTCGAACCGCATAACCTGGATAAGGAAGAATTCTGCTACCGTCCACTAACCTGCCATCGAAGCGACCAAACGTGTTCACCGAATGTTCAATTCTGGTGTTTCAGACCATCTGCTTTAAACAACAAAGCCGGTGGCCCGGGCCACCCATTCCTCCTTCATTAGCTTCAAAACCAGTTCGCTCATAACTGGTTCAGAGCGTCTGGCAATAACTCGCCAGATATTTCATGGATGCGCGAAACTTTACCACAGGTCATGCCCCTGTCAAGATTATTCGGAAATGCTGTTATTCGGAAATGCCAGCCCGGGGGTGGTGGACGGGTGAGCTAGTCCACACTTGATTCCCGTTTCTTCCAGGCAACATGAACCTGATTTAATTGAAAACGTGCCTTGCGCCAAAAGTAACTGTTACCCGAAGGGAGGATTCGTTGTGCCAAAAGGGGTGTTACGGCAACCTCGCCGCACTGGGCGTTGCTATTGGAAGCGCGCCAATTTAGAGTGCGTCCGCTGGACTGATTCCATTCTTTCCACATGATGAACGAAAACTCCGACTCTCTTTCTCAACCGGCTTGCGATCCTGCGTTATGGATGCTGGACAAGAAAATCGTTTTCTTGAATCACGGCTCTTTTGGGAGCTGCCCGCGCGCAGTTCTTGAATATCAAAACGCATTGCGGACGCGGCTCGAGCGTCAACCGGTTCAATTCCTGGTTCGCGAACTGGAGGGGTTGCTTGATCAGGCCCGGGCTGAGCTCGCTCAATTTCTGGGCGCGGTTCCCGAGGATCTGGTGTTCGTCCCCAATGCGACGACAGGCATCAATACCGTTTTGCGCTCTCTGCGATTCGAATCAGGTGACGAACTGCTGGTGACCGACCACGAGTATAACGCCTGCCGCAACGCATTGGATTTCGTGGCCCAATTCTGGGGCGCGCGGGTGGTGGTCGTGCCCATCCCGTTTCCTTTGGAGACCGAAGACCAGATCGTCCATGCTGTGCTGAGCTGTGTAACGTCCCGCACTCGGCTGACGCTGATGGACCATGTCACCAGCCAGACGGGGCTGGTTCTTCCCATCGAACGGCTCGTGAGGGGGCTGGCAGAACATGGCATTGATAGCCTCATCGATGGAGCACACGCGCCAGGAATGGTGCGCTTGGATCTGCAACAGATCGGCGCCGCATATTACACGGGCAATTGCCACAAATGGCTGTGCGCGCCAAAAGGAGCGGGCTTTCTCTGTGTGCGCCCGGATCGCCAACATCTCATTCGACCCCTCGTCATCAGCCATGGCGGGAATTCCCCACGTCGTGATCGTTCCCGATTTCTCATCGAGTTCGGGTGGATGGGCACCTTTGATCCTTCCGCTTGCCTGAGCGTTCCGGAAGCGATTCGTTTTATCGGCGCCCAGCTCTCAGGCGGCTGGACCGAGGTCATGGAACGAAACCATAACCTTGCGTTAGCAGCGAGGGGAGTTCTTTGTCAGGCATTGAACATTGCTTTGCCATGCCCCGACCGATTGATTGGCTCGCTGGCGTCAGTTCCCATTCCAGATGCCGATAGCGAAGCAGCGCCAAGTTCGCCTCTTTACGCAGACCCGCTTCAGGATTGGCTGCGCAGCGCATACAGCATTGAATTACCGATCATCCCCTGGCCCGCTCCGCCCAAACGGCTGCTCCGAATCTCGGCTCAGCTTTACAATTCTCTGCCGCAATTTGAACTTCTAGCCGAAGCGTTGAAGAACCAATGCTTCGCCTCATGGCATCGCTTGACAAAGTAATTGCGACTCTGCTGGAGAACGTCGATGCGGCACTGGAAAAGAACGCCGCCGCAAATCCCCGCAGCCATTTTGAGGCGGAGCGGGTGATCCTCTCCCTTGACGTCTCGTTACTGGAGCATGCCGCACCGGATGGCTCTGTACAGGTATCCTTCGAAGTGGCTTCGGCTGAGCCCCTGCAGGTTGAAAGGAAAACGCACCGGCTCACCTTTGAATTCAGGTCCGCGCCTGCTTCCCCAGGTGAAGATGCGGAATCACCTTCCAAGCGCCAGGGACGACCGAATGTCGTCCAACCGATCTCGCATCGTCTCAACGCGGACGAGGAGGAGCAGGCCAGCAAAGCGTTGGCTTCCGTGTTCGGCGCGCCGGGCTTCGACAGTTCTGCACGGGCCACGGTTTTCCGTGAAATCTTCGCTGAATTGAATGAGCCGCAGGCCGAGGCGCTTATTGCCTCGTTTTCATCCGGAACGATTCCTGGCCAGGATGCAAGATTGCTTACGGCTCGTCATCGCATCAACGGGATATTGCGGAGTGGTCCTTTGCGCTCTCCGGAACGTGGCGGGGAGATTCTTGCGGCCATTTTTAGCCGCTACGCGGGCGCGGCGTTGCTCGTTCTGATCAAAGGAAAATGGAAGACGCAGCAGGACTGGTAAAAACGAAGGGCCCCTCAGCTTTCGCTTCGGCAGACTCGATCAGTTCATGGCCGTAATGCCATTCTCCTCGCTGCTCGCATATCTGTTCCAAGCAGCCCGACCAGAATTGCTGTAGGCGAAAGACCGACAGCAGGATCAGCATCCGGGCGACATTCTGCCCTTGATTAAAGCCTTATAGTCTCAGGTCCATGGCCAAAAATGTCTTCGTGTTCGTTTGTCTGTTGATTGCGCTGAGGAGCCACGCCGGGGGAGCTGGGACTGCGGGCCTCCAAATCAACGCTTTTCAGCCAGGAGTCTCGGGAGCGGTCTGTGTGCGGGCGATCATCCAACAATCGGATGGGTCTTATGTGGCAGGTGAGTGGGGGAATCCGGCCTGGCCCCGTATTGCCATGCGCGGCAAAGCGATGGGGCCGGGCATGGTTCTGCAAGTGCCTGCCGGCCAGACAACAATTACCATCGGCAAAGGGCCGGATTATCTTCCCCAAACCATTGTCACCAACCTTTCAATGGCGGGCCAAACCTACGTCATCAATATGACGCTCCAGCCGGTTTTGGATTTTTATAACCAGGGGTGGAAGGCTGGCGACGCGCATGCCCATTTCATTCATGGGGAGGGCGAAGTTAATCGCACCCCCCAGGAAGCGTTCACCTTGGCAGCAGCGGGGGGGTTCAATTTCGTTTCTCTTTGCGAGGAGCATCCTGGGGCAGGCACTTTGACCCGCCAACAAATGTTGGATCAATGGACCCCTTACGAAAACTCAGAGTGCAAAATCTGGATGGGTGTGGAGGAGCCCAAAAACCAATGGGGGCATCATGTGAACATTCTTTATGATCCGTGGTCGATTCGCAGCCCGGTTCCCTATCAGTGGGGGATTCACAGCGTGCATGAGCAAGGGGGCATTTCGATACCCGTGCACACAGATCGGCTATACCCCGGCCGGTATTATGATGATCAGGCTACTGGCCAGCGCCAGTGGTTTTTGTTTCCGGCCAATAATCATCTCAAATCCTACCCGTTGGATGCGCTGATCGGGCACCTTTATGACGGCTGGAGCGGGGTTTCAGATGTGGGCTATTCCCCGATCAAGTTGCCGCCTTACTTCAAGCTCCTGGAAATGGGGTACCGCATTCCTTTCATGGCCGATTCAGATTTCTGCTTTGATCGAATCAATAATGGCGAGAAGGGCCTTGGCTGCTGGATGAATTACTACCAATTGCAGGGCCAGCCGCTGACTCGGGCCTCGCTGATTAATGCGGTGCGGAAAGGCCGCGTCATGAGCACGACGGGACCCCTCGTTCTTTTCACCATCGACAATGCAATGTCGGGGGATACCTTGCCCGCCGATGGGGCAAGCCGCACTATCCGCATCCAGGCCAGCCATACTTTCAATCCCTGGAGCCTTGATAATCTGAACATGTCAACCAATCAACCCTGCAAAGTCAGTGAAATCGATCTTTACAGGAATGGTCAACTCATCAAGACTTGGAAACCGAACGCGCCCACGGCCGTGGTCACTTATCCCATCCAGGAAACCGCACCCAATAGCTATTACATGGTGCGAGTTTTGGGCAATGACACACAATGGATGGCCGGTTATGCCAGTCCGATTTATTTCGATAATGCGCCTCGACCGCGCCAGCCGGCGGTCTTCAAATCCCTCATCCAGGGCCGGCTTTACGACGCCGTCAACGGGCTGGGCTTGACTGGCACGGTGTCGTGTCTTCGCTATGGGAAGACTAATTGGACTATTCCAACCGATGGTCTGGGTCGGTTTCAAGCGAACGTCCCGATCGATGCCCAATTGGTGGCCAAAGATAATCTGAACCGGCAATTCACGCAGGATATCCTGCAATATGAGCCGGCTTACGCTTTCTGCAATTACCTGAGCGATAATTACCCGACCAATATGGCCGGATCCATCGAACCGTTTAAGAGCATCATTGGGACGATGCGTTGGGAATTTCCGATCGGTTATCAGCCTTCCGGTTCTTACGTCCGGACAAATCTATCCGGCGATGCTTCGATGAGCAATTTCACGGTGATCGCTGCTCCAACTCCTCTGCCCTCCAAAACCAACTCCGAAATTGTTATGCTGCTGCTCGATAAGACGCAGGCGCAAATCGGCGACACGATTCATTACGCGGTGATTTTCCGCCAGGCCCAGGGCCAGAGGCCCTCGGAAACCCTGGCCGTGGAGTGGCGAGGTTGGGATCCCTCCCACCCCCGTTTGTATAACCGCTACGGGAGAGCCTTTTACTATAACGAAGGGGCCGAATATCTCATTCCGATGGGCGGCGGATTTTACTTGCGTCAGGGCTCTGTGGTGGTGCCCCCTTGGACGGCCAACGCGACCGAGACCACTGCGGCCCTCAAATTGTATGCGACGGTACGCAATGGCGACATCCTGGAAGAGGCCGCTCTCTTAGTCCCTCTCGGCCCGACGAAAAAAGAATTGCTTGTGAGCAGCACATGGGACGGTTTCCCGGCGGGCTGGGGAGAACGAGGGCTTGGCCCATGCAATTTGTACCGCGAGTGGACATCGTTCCTGGTCCGCTATGCTGATTATCGGGACTTGTCGATTAGTCTGAATTTGAACGGACAGCCTCTCACGATTCATCCGACGGTGGACACCATCCATTGCGCCGATGCAGACGACGCGACTTTTGATGAGCATTTTTTCTATGATGCCCAATGCGAGCCGGCCTATCGCAATGTCGCTTTCCGAAACCCGCTCCGTGCTCAACCGCTGCCGCTGGATTTCACTTCTGTGCCGGTTGAGGATCCCCCAGATATCACAACCCCCACAGTGGCCGCCATGGAACCGCGCGATGGCGAGCAGAGGCCGGCTGGTCCCGTGCGTTTTTACTTTTGGATCGATAATGCGGGCTCATCTGGAGCTTCCACGGCGACGCTTTTGATCGATGGCAAAGCTGCCATGACCAATGTGACCGGGGAGCCGTTCAGCCTTGATTTGACTCCAGGAGCGCACACCTGGCAAATCGGTGGACTGGACAAGGCCGGAAACCAAGGCTGGAGCGAGGTCAGGACTTTGACTGCGACTAACAGTTCCGCAGTCCTGCCGGATTTCGTTCCGCCCACGGCTTTCATTACCGTGCCTGGCAACAACTCTACTGTTTTTGGCCCGAGTGTTCTTATTCTAGCCACTGCTGCCGATAATGTGAATGTGGCAGGGGTGCAGTTAACGCTGGACGGAACTAATTTGGGCCCTGAAATGGTTTCCTCGCCCTACACTGTAAACTGGAGTTGCGCTTCCACGACCAACGGTCCGCACAGATTCACTGCCATTGCCCGCGATCCTTCGGGAAACCGCGCTACTTCGGCAGTGGTTTCCATCACTCTGACCAATACCATTGTTTCGCCTGCCCCCACCAACAATGATCTGGTTTGGTTTGACGACAACCTGCCCCTGGGCGCAATCCCCGGCGCGGACGGGGGCGATGCCTGGAACTGGGTGACTAACAATCCTGCTCCCTTCTCTGGATCCATGGCGCATCAATCCAGCCTGGGAGCGGCCAGTCATCAGCATTTTTTTGATTATGCCACTGCCACGTTTGGGGTGAACACTGGGGATGTGCTCTTTACTTACGTGTACTTGGACGCCACGAATCCTCCCTTGGAGGTGATGCTTCAGTGGAATGCCGAGAGCTGGGACCACCGCGCCTACTGGGGAGCGAACCTGAATCAGTATGGAGTCGAGGGCACGGCCAGCCGGCGCCACATGGGAGCCTTACCCGCGGCGGGACAGTGGACACGTTTGGAGGTCCCTGCCAAGCTGGTGGGTTTGGAGGGGGCCACGCTCGAGGGCATGGCGTTCACTCTTTTTGGGGGACGGGCAACCTGGGATTACATCGGCAAAAGAGCGCCGCCGCTGGTGATTTGGACTCGCAGAGGCGCCGGTCAAGTCCATTTTAGTTGGGCGAGTCAAATCGGCCAAACCTATCGAGTGCTTTACAAAACGAACCTCATCTCCACCAATTGGAATCAATTGGGCAACCTGATTGTCGCCACCAACTCGATCACCGGATGGACTGATAATATTCCGGGCTCAGATCGTCAGCGTTTTTATCGCGTGGCGCAATGAAACGCTGGGGTAGAAAAGGCCTGCCCAACGTAGGCCAAAAAACGACAGAAACATCGCTTCCTCGACTACATGACGACGCCGGGGTATTGCGCTAGACTCAAGGGAATGCCAAAAGTTTTTTGTGCTCTTTGCCTCGTGCTGTGGTTCGCATGGCCGGCGGAGTGGGTGCTGGCTGGCGAAGAAACATTGCCAAAAGTGGGGGCTCATAGTTTGCGCATCCTGTCCTCCAATGTCCTGGAGTTGATGACGATCACTACCAAGGACCCCGATCCCGCGCGCGTGACAAGCTGGAATCTGGTCGATAGCAACTACCTGCTCCAGACCCCGGCGGCCCAGAACTTCCTCGTGACAGTGGATGGCCAGCCGGTGGCGATTCAAGCGGTGCTCGGTTTCAAGCGGCGCCCGCTTTATGCGCCTTTCGCGCAACGTGACTTGCGCATTGAGAACTCGTTGTATCTTAAGATTTCGCGTTCCATCCTGGATAATCAAACCGTGGAAGTGAAAAACCCTGCCGCCACGCTTTGGGGGACCAATGACCAGTATCTGGCCATTTCTGATCCACTGCGCTACAGCCCTGCCATTCATGTCAACCAGGAAGGTTATCTGCCCGCATTGCCCAAGAAAGCGGTCGTGGGTTATTACCTGGGAAACGCGGGTGAGCTGAATGTATCTTCTTCGGCGGGCTTCAAGTTAATCGATGCCAATACTGGCCTGTCGGTCTATCAGGGATCGCTCGCCTGGAAGCCAGATAGAGGTTACGAATATACCCCCACGCCGTATCAAAAAGTTTTCGTGGCCGACTTCAGCAGCTTTACCAATCCGGGAGTGTACCGGATCATGATCCCCTGGATGGGGGCCTCCCTTCCATTTTCCATCGGCAGCGGCGTTGCCATGTCGTTTACGCGGGCCTACGCCCTCGGGCTGTATCACCAGCGTTGCGGAACTGGTAATTCCTTTCCTTTCACGCGCTTCACCCATGGGGCCTGTCATATCAATAAGGCCGACATTCCCAGTCCGCAGTCCTCTTTCGTCTTCACTTGGGACACCATTGCGGGCTACAGTTCCGATTACGCCAGCAATCCCCGCCACACCGCGCCGCAACTCAAAAATGAGGGGTCGCAGCTTTATCCGTTGATGAACCTCGGCAAACTCGATGTCTCCGGAGGGCACCATGATGCAGGAGACTACAGTAAATACACCATTAATAGCGCCGGATTCATCCACTATCTCATGTTCGCCGTGGATGCGTTCCCGGGGGTGGCGTCCCTGGACAATCTGGGCATTCCGGAAAGCGGCGATGGTATCAGCGATTTGATGCAGGAGGCTAAATGGGAGGCTGATTTTCTGGCCAAGATGCAGGATGCCGATGGTGGTTTTTACTTCCTGGTCTACCCGCGTTCTCGGGAATACGAGTCAGACGTGCTCCCAGACAAAGGCGACGCACAAGTGGTCTGGCCCAAGACCACCGCCGCCACAGCGGCGGCCGTGGGAGCATTGGCACAAACGGCTTCTTCACCTCGATTTAAGCAGCAATATCCCGTCACTGCGGCCCTTTACATGCAGAAGGCCCAGCTCGGCTGGAACTTCCTGACCAATGCGATTGCGCGATACAGCAAAGACGGGTCATATCAGAAAATCACGTCCTACGGAGACGAATTCATGCATGATGACGAACTAGCCTGGGCAGCGTGTGAAATGTATCTCGCCACGGGCAATCCCGCCTGCCAGCAAAAACTCCTGGAGTGGTTTCCTGATCCGGACGATCCTGCCACCTGGCGCTGGGGTTGGTGGCGCTTATGGGATTCTTATGGCAAAGCCATCCGTAGTTACGCCTTCGGTGCCAGGACCGGAAGGCTGGCCGCGAACCAACTCGACCCGAGTTACTTGGCAAAGTGTCTAAATGAGATCAATCTGGGCGCCCAAGATCATCTCACACGCGCGCACGCCAACGCTTACGGAACGAGCTTTCCCCTGGAGTCAAAACAGTACCGCGTGGCCGGCTGGTATTTCTCCAGCGAACGGGCCTTCGATATCACGGTGGCCTATCAATTGAACGCCCGCGCGGACTTTCTGGAGGCGATCCTGAGCAACTTGAACTATGAAGCAGGCTGTAACCCGATGAATGTGTGCTTCGTGACTGGCCTTGGCGTGAGGCGTCAACGGGAGATCGTGCATCAATACGCGCAAAATGACCGCCGCATTTCCCCCCCCAGCGGCTTGCCCCTCGGTAACATCCAATCCGGCTTTGACTCCAGCGATTCTTATCAGAGTGAACTCGCTGCCCTCTGCTTTCCGCAGGAAGACACTGTCAGCGCGCCCTTTCCCTTTTACGATCGTTGGGCGGACGCTTTCGATTTAGACACGGAGTTCACCATCCTCGACCAGGCGCGAAGCGTCGGAAACCTGGCTTTCTTGTCCACTTTCACCTCGACAAAAACCCAAAGCTGGGTTGCTGTCCCTGCCCAGATTGTGCTTCCAAATGAATCCAGCTCACATTTTCCTGTCACGGCAACCTTGAACGCACCGGGTCTGGATCTGACCGGCACCCGGATTGTTTGGGAGGCCCAGGGGCAGGAGCCGGCTTTTGGCGCCAATTACAGCTTTGTTCCATCCAGCAACGGGACCTATTGGGTGGAAGCCGAGGCGCAATGGGCGGATGGACGCCGCGTTTTTGCGGCGGCGAGCTTTTTAGCCACGAATCGCCCGCCGACCATCAGTGTCGTGGCTGAGGACCTCTCCGCTTCCCGGATTGGTCCAGAGCCAGGCGTCTTCAGTCTCGTGCGAGTTGGCAATACCAATTTAACCATCAGCGTGAATTACCTGCTGGGAGGCACGGCCCTCAATGGAGTGGACTACCACATCTCGCCGGCGGGCTCCTCGAGTTCCCTCACGCTGGCGGCCGGGGTTTCTTCAACTAAACTCACTATCCTCCCGGTAGCCAATACCAACACTACTCCCGCGAAGACAGTAATCCTCGCTCTCTCTGCCAATCCCAGCTATCTCGTGGGCGTATCCAATCGAGCCACCATCAACATTGTGGGGAATAGCGGTCCCATCACTTCCATCCGAATGAGCAATGGCACATCCAGCCTGGTTTGGGCGAGCGTGCCCGGCAAGGTTTATCAAGTATTGTTCAAAAACAGCTTGGCCGCGGCGAACTGGAGCGCATTGACTACAAACATCACTGCCACCAACTCCTTGACCCCGTGGGTGGACACCACCGCCGGTTCGGTGCGACAACGTTTCTATCGTATCTCCCAAGTGAGCCCCTGATCTTTCCCGGGGCAGCCAAGGCGAGAAACCCGTCGCTGGGCATTTCCGGATCGAACATCGTCAGCCCTGAACTGGGTAGCCACATGAGAATTGCGGTCAAAGCAAACAGGGCCAGTGACAAAGTCCATCCCCGGCCGCAGTGCCGGCGCTCCGCTACTTTGTCACTGATCGTGTCAAATCGAGAGGGAGGAGCCTTGTTGGCTTGTGGAAAACGAAACTTCCTGCTATACTCATGGTTGAATTTTGAACATGAACGAAAGCAGTCCCAGCGCAAAACCAAACGAACCGGTGCGGAAATCGGTCCTAATAATCACAACCCTTCTGGTCCTCATCTTCGGGGGAGGCGTTCTTTTTTACGCGAAGCGGGCGAAGAACGGATCCAAACCCCCTGCCGAAGGGGCCACAACCCTAGAAACTGGGTTGCAAGCCTCAGCCACCAAATCATCATCCGTCGGGGAAGATGAGCCTAGACCGGTCGAAACCACAGGGTCCCTGATTGAGCCCCAGCCGCCCCCTGCGCCGGTTTCGGTGCCGTCGGCAAAGCGCAATACCCCCGCCACCGAGGCCGCAGTGCCTCGCCTGGAGCCATCGCCGGCGACGCGGCAATTAGTCAGCGCCTTGACCCAACTCGATCTGAGTCAAGGCCCTTTGACGCCGGAGAAAGCCGCGGAATGGAAGCAAAGCCTCCAGCAGCTTGCGTCGCAGGGTCCGGTTGCCGTCCCCGCCATCCGGGAGTTCCTCGAGAAAAATCTGGATTTGAATTTCGACGCCACCAGTGGGGGCTTGATTGGCCAGACCTCTCTGCGCATGTCCTTCCTGGAGGCGCTGCAAAGCATTGGCGGTCCTGAGGCGTTGGCTGTCTCCTCCCAGGTTTTGCAGACCACCCTTGACCCCCGGGAAATCGCTTCGCTGGCCCGAAGCCTGGAACAACAGGCCCCGGGGCAATATGGTCAAATCGCTGCCAACGCGGCGCGCGAGGCGCTGGCCATGGCGAGCACTGGCCAATTGGAAGGACGCGATGTAGGTCCGCTGTTCGGAGTTCTACAGCAACATGGCGGTCCCGAGGCAGTCGCGGAGTTGGAAAAGTTTTCGAATCCGTACCGCTACTATGCGACCATCGCGCTGGCCAATATGCCGGACGGCTCCGGCATTTCTGCGCTTATTCACATGGTGCAAGATCCTGACGCCCCTTCCAAGGGCGGGCGCGCGCCTGCTCTGCAAATGCTGGCGCAAGCCGCGATGCAATCGCCGGAGGCGTTAAATGTCCTCGTCGAACAAGCCCGCCTTAATCAGATACCTACCGCCACATGGCTGAACATTGCCTCTCTTTTAGCTGGAGACAAAATTGAAATCGGCACTCCTCCCGTAGAGAGCGGCGTCCGATCTTTTCACTTGTCCAGCGGGAATCAAAATTTTTACACTATTCCTGATCGCTCCCCTTGGACTCCTGATCAAGTGAATAATTACGTTGCAAAAATCGACCAACTACTGGCCGCGGGCAACAATAATCCGATGGCCGTAGCCGCCCTGCAAAACTCCCGCGCGGCCCTCCAGAGCCGTTTGCAACCATAGAGATTGGGAAATTCTGCTGACTCGAGGCGCCCTTATAGATTTCTACTGAGTGGCTTGGAAAGGCGTGAGACCCGTTAATTCCCCCCTCCCATGCAACATGCGTTCTTAAGGATAGCCGCCGAGGTCATCAGACAAGCTGACGCGACGAACCGGGCGGACGCGGTCCTGCGAGCGGAGTTGAAGAAGTATCGGATGTCACCAGAATCCAGCCGAGGGATTAGCAAGGCGGTATTCGCGTATTATCGTTGGTGGAAGTGGCTTGGAAACAAACCAGTCCCAGACCAATTGGCTGAAGCGATGGTTCTTCAACAACGATTTTCTGATCAACCCTCGGAGTTCACGGATGATGAACTTGCTGTCAATGCCGCGCCTTCATGGGTCGGCGGGGAGGTGACCAGCTCACCTGAGTGGCTGCGGGCCTTGCAGTCGGAACCCAAACCCTGGTTGCGCGCCAGACCTGGGCAGGGCCTGGAGTTGAGTAAACAACTCCCAGAAGCGCGGCCAGCGGGAGAAGGTGTGTTGGCCGACTCCTTGGAGTATTTAGGGGAAAGGGATTTGTTTTGCACTGCGCAATTTCATGCCGGCGAATTTGAGATCCAGGACATTAGCTCTCAATTAGTTAGCTTGTTGTGTGACCCAAAACCCGGCCAGACGTGGTGGGACGCCTGTGCTGGTGAAGGCGGCAAGACGTTGCATTTGGCGGACCTAATGCAAAACAAGGGCCTGATCTGGGCAAGTGATCGCGCACTTTGGCGTCTGCAAAAGCTGAAGCGTCGCGCTGCTCGCGCGAGAATATTTAATTATCGTTCCGCCCTTTGGGATGGGGGAGCAAAGCTGCCGACCAAAACAAAGTTTGATGGAGTTTTGCTCGATGCCCCATGCAGTGGTTTGGGGACCTGGCAGCGCAATCCTCACGCTCGTTGGACAACGGTCCCGGCGGATGTGCGGGAACTGGGCCTATTGCAAAGTAATCTTCTCGCCCATGCTGCGGCATCTGTGAAGCCCGAAGGGAAACTGGTCTATGCAGTCTGCACTCTTACCCGCTCCGAGACGGGCGAGGTAGCAAATCGTTTTGAAAAGGATTTTCCGGAATTTAGCCCTCTGCGGTTGCAAAATCCGCTTCCTTTGGGAAAGCCTCCCACAAGCCCCCTTTGGATTTGGCCACAGGATTGTGGGGGCAATGGCATGTTCGTCGCTGCCTGGCAAAGAAAATCAGTGTGATAACTAAATCTGGAAATCTCCCCTGCCAATCCGGGGTCCTGGTTTGGTAACCACTCTCATGGTGACCCCTTCGAAGACAACCAGAGAATTGGGAGGCACGCTGCTCGTCAAAAACACATTGCCCCCAATCGTGCTGCCCGCGCCGATCACGGTATCCCCTCCCAGAATAGTCGCGCCAGGATAGATGGTCACGTCATCTTCGATGGTGGGATGGCGTTTCTTGCCGCGGAGGTGTTGGCCACCGGACGTAGATTTGGCCCCTAAGGTGACTCCGTGATACATTTTCACATTCTGGCCAATCTCGCATGTTTCACCAACCACCGTTCCGGTGCAATGGTCCACAAAGAAATGGGAACCGATGCGCGCGCCTGGATGTAGGTCCATGCCGGTGCGACTGTGAGCCCATTCGGTCATGATGCGGGGAATCAATGCGATCTGCTTTTGGTAGAGTTCATGGGCCAGCCGCTGCACGGCGATTGCTTCCATGAAGGGATAGGCGACAATAATTTCTTCCTGGCTCAAAGCGGCTGGATCCCCATTGAAAGCTGCCTCGGCATCGGTCCGCAGGATTTCCCTAATCTGAGGCAGGCTGCTCAGGAATTCCAGGGTTGATTTGACGGCCGCGGGGCGCAGTTCCTTCTTGGAAAGACCAGCGGGAATGGCGTATTCAAGGCTCTTGGCAACTTCATCTTCCAATCGGCCCAGCACTGAATCCATGAGTGAAACCATCTCCACCTTTAACTCGGAGGAATGGATGGCTTTCTCATCGAAAAACCCTGGAAAGAGCAGCCGCAACAAGTCCGCCGTGATTGAGGCAATCACTGTCTTCGAAGGCAGATTCTTGCCGTCAATGTGATTGATGCCCCCAACCCGGGCGTAAGAAACGATGAGCTGGTCAGTTAGCTGAGTGACCGTGAAATTCACGGGGCTAGTCTCCCGCAATGGAGCGGAGAAAGCAAGCCGATGCCCCCTGCTTAAATGCCGAGGGGCGGGCGGCTTGGCCCCGGTGGCGTGCTCTCAGCTTGTCTCGGCGCCAACCGGCAGGGCCCATTAAGGCTGGATTGGGATGACGATTCGATAAAGACGGTTGGTCCGCGGATTGGAGTCTGTAACCGATTCAATGCGCGTGACATTGCTGGCCAATACATCGGCCAATTTTTTCCAGGGTCCAGAGCCGAGGTGATCGGTGTATTGCACCGTATAGGTCCGGTTGGAGACGGCGCTGAATTGAAGCGTTCCCGGGCCGGCGGTGGCACTGAGCTTCAAATTGCTAGCGGGATTAAAGGGATCCGTGCCGGCAAAATACTCAGCGGCATTGCTCATGCCATCATGGTCTTCGTCTCCAGCACCGACGACACCTGGATGCGCTGCTTGAAACACGTCTGGCAGACCGTCCAGATCGGTGTCCGCCAGTACCGTCAGAACGTTGCTGTAGCTGACGCCGCTAGCTCCGCCACCAAGGGCAAGGCCGACGATGTTGGTCACAACCGCGAAATAAGTGCCGGCGTTGCTAGTAGTGAGGTTTGTCAAAATCAGAGACGAATACGTCGGAGTCGAGACAATGTAACCACTGAAGGCGCCTGGGTTCAAAATGCCAACACCCAATTTGCGCCAAAGATAGGTCATAGGAGGCGTCCCCGTCACCGACAGGGATGAGCTGACGCTCTGGCCGACGACACCAATAGTGGTGCTCTGAGGCATCAGGGCATAGACCGGTTTGTACACAATGGTCAAGGTGGCAGGTTGACTAACGATTGTCGGATCATAATCCGCGCTGACGAGGCAGTCGTAGGTTCCCTGGCTGGCAATGGAGACATTTGCAAGAATGAGAATGCTGAGTCCCGGATTCGTGGCCGAGCTGTTGGTCGCGTTGGGGATGTTGACCCCATTGAAGCGCCATTGATAACGCAGAGTGCCAGTGCCGACGGCGGACAAAGTGAAGTTCGTGGTGGCGCCGTTGGTGGCGACGCGATTGATCGGCTGAGATGTGATCTTTAGGCCGGTGCGGGCGGTCAGGGTAAAATTCGTGCTGATGACGTATCCCCCGCTGTTATAAATAAATATGGTGTACGAACCAGACTGGCTGAATTGAAAGTTTGTCAGTAGGAGCGTCGAACCATTGGCCCCATAGATGTTCAGCCCGTTGTAGCGCCACTGATAACGGATAGGAGCGGTCCCCGTGGCACTGGCCGACAAGAGCGCATCCGTCCCCGCCACGATCAATCGGTCCCCCGGCTGGCTGGTGATGGCCGGCGGAGTCCCGCCCGGGATGTAATCGGCGCCCGGCGCGGCAGCAGACGCGACCCAGTTAGTCGGGTCATCTCCGTAGCGGTAGTTGACGATCCGCTGCAAGGTCAAGCCAAACCCATCTGCCCCTTGAGCCCAGGGAGAGACATTAGAATATTCCACCCGATCCACCAGGATAAAGGGAACGGTCCCATTAGTGGCGGGCGCGTCGGGCCGGACGAGCTCAATCTTCGCTCCAAAATTATTGAGAGTCCTCTGCCAGGGACCATAAAGCGGCACACTATCAGGAACGAAATTTCTCGACCGGAAGCTGGCCGTTGCGGCAGGGTTTGCGGCAGGGTCGAAACTCACCACGAGCAAAAATCCATTCGGCTGGAGAACCACCCCGGAAGGAAATTCGTAGCCGACGGCGTTGGGGGTTAGACGCCATGTGTTGGTCGGAAAAGTGGGGTCGTAAAGCGGGACTGGGTTGCTCGAGATGTTTTTCAATTCAATGAACTCGTCCATGGTATCATCATAGCCAATGCCGTTGACCGCAATCTCAGGCGGGTGGTAATTGAATTCGGTGATCACAATCGGCCCTACCAGAGGACCTGCATTGGGCCCGCCTAAAGTTTCGAAAGCCTGCGCCACGAAATGTTCTTCGCCAACGCTGGTCACATACCGGCCAAAGGCCACGTCGCTGGCTGCGGCGCCAAAATTAACCCCGTGCGCATAACCGGTTAAGTTGACGCCGTCACCGGAGAAAAGATAGGCATGGTCACCCGTGGCGCCGAAACCAAAACTGTTCGTTCCATTCGCCCCGAATGAGTTGGTGGCGTAAAATACGATATAGGCGCCCGCGGGAATACCCGGAGTGCCTGGCGGGATGGTGTACTTTTGAGGCGTGTTAAGCCTGTCGCTTAAAAACCAGCCGCTCACGTCCACGGAACCGGCGGTAGGATTGTAAAGCTCAATAGCATCAACAGCGGGTGCTGTCTCATTCGATAAGACTTCGTTGACAAGAACTGGCGGGCGCGGCGGCGCGATCGGATCATCCAAACCGGGTGAGCCGTTGAGGGTGCTGCTGGGCCGCCAATCGCCGGCCGAGTTTCCGCCGTTGGTTGGGTTGGCCACTGCCACTAGCGAGAATCCATCTCCATCGGTGGCCGGATACCAGTTATTGTCATAGGAAAAGTTCTGGATTGGCTCTTGGAGACTCCCGGTTAAGGTCAAGTGGTCACCACCATTATTGAGGTGGCCCGTGTAGGCGCCGAGGATCAAGGCGCTGGCGCCGTAGCGGGACTGAAAAGCATTAATGTTTGCCACTACGACTGCGCTTTGCCCAGCGCTCAGGACTATATTTGGGAATACGAATTGCACACCGCCCCCAAGGATGAATTGGTTTACGCTTAAGGGGGCACCGCCGATGTTCTTTACCTCTATGTACTCAAAGTCATTTGTAGTGTAGGGGCTGCCGACGGGCGGGGGCGGCGGGTTATACATTATTTCTGTTATCCGCAAGGACGGGAGTGCTGTGACGAGCGTAACTGCCGCTGGCCCGCTAAAGGTATTTTTCCAGCCAGTAGGCGCTTTGGCTCTGGCAACGATACGGACGTTGGATGAAACCGTCACCACCGCTGGGCCGTTGCTACTGAAAGCGCCCGGCTGCGCAGTGCCTCCTGGCAAACGCGGATCGGTGCCATCAAGGGTGTAATAGAGCCTGGCGCCCGGCGGAGGGGTGATGGTAACGGTGGAACCGCTTGCGACCAACCCGTCCGAAGCATTAAGGGTGGGCGTCGGTGTGAACTGATTGTCAATCCAGAGAAAGCGGCCCAGGGTCCACTTCTTCATTTGGAATATGATGCTATTGGTATCATTGCCGAGATAGTTCAACGGATGAACATAATCCACGTCCCAAGCCGGGGGGCCGGGGGGAGTTGGCCAGGTGTAAAGCCCGACTAACGATGCCCGATATTTCCCTTTTGGACCCCAGGTATCTCTCTGCGCGGCCTCGTTCAGCATCGAGGAAATGTCGTCAATCCGATGCAGGATATTGGTCCCGTTAAGGATATTGGTGCGGAGAACACTCCATCGATCGGTGATCTTTTGTGTGAAGTCCGGGTCGCCGGAACTGGTATTACCGGAAGTGGTGCCGGTTATGAGGCGGCGCAGCCAAATGTGGTCGGTGTCGCTGAGTTCTTCGTAATACCAACCGCTGCTGTGCCCTCCATCCAAATAATCCGCATTGCCGAAGGAGAGGTTCATGTCCCACACCGGTCCAGCGGTGATCTTGCCGCTCCGGTCTTTATGGAAGTAGTCGCTCAAGCGGTAGCCATCGATTTGTTTGGTGAATTCCATCAGCCAATGAAAGTCAACCCAGGAAGCTGCATCCAGGTAATAGGACCAATGGTTGGTTGTGCCGACCACCTCGGGGGCCAGCCAGTTAGCGGCGTAAAGGGCTTTTTCCATTTGGTTCAGAAACCCCACAATGTACTTGAGCTGATTGGTTCCGCTGGGAGTATAACCGGACCCGGGGAAACTCGTGATTGACGATGACGGAACGGTCCGAAGGGTCTGCACCTTCGGCTCATGGATTTTCAGGGCTTGCCCGCCGAAGCCGCCCCCGCCAGCAGTGTTGAAGTTAAGGTCGCCGTTACTGTCCTTATCCTTCTTGATAATCCAGCCACCCGTTATCGCTGGCTCGTTAGTGTCATAGGAGGTGATGCTGGGGATATTCACGCGGTTTTTGCCGGATTTGATCGTTTCAAAGAGGACTTCGACACCAACATAATCGTCCGGATATTTCAACCGGCCTCCGCCCGTATCGTAAAAGCACTCGACGAATCGCCGGCCACAGGAGTAATTCCCCATTTTCTCAAAAAGTTCATAGCCGAGGAAGTCGTTCATCAAGGTTTTGTCGTCCCAGGGATTTCTCAGTTTCCAGTCGTTGTCCGCTGGAAGCCCCAATAGTGAGACATTCAAATCATTTCCCAATGAGTCGTGAGTTTCGATTCGCACCGGGGGTTTTGGAAAACCCGCTGAGGTCTGGCCGAAAATTTCAAATCCAGCCGGTCCTATGTATTCCGGGACAGAGTTCAGGGCGGCTCGGCCATTGACAGTATTGATGATGGCAAGTGTCCCCTCAGGCCTGATTCCCCCGGAGGATATGCCTTGCGGAACGGACTGCCCCTGAAGGCTCATGATCATTAAAGGCAGGTTCGAGGTGAAGTCCTTGTCGGTGCTGTCCAGAAAAATGTAGTTCTTGCAGATGACCTGGCTGGGAAACAGGTTGGTGCCGGCGGGCGGGAAAACTCGGACCTTGATCAGTAGATTGGTGCCGAAAGTAATGGGGCCTGTGTAAACCGGCGAGTTAGTGTTCGGCAAACTGACGGCCGCAGCGCCCCCGAGACCAACATTATTTGCTTTCACACTATAGCGGATAATGCTTCCGGGAGGCGCATTTGAGGTTGTAATGGTTAGCGTAAGGGAATCATTCGTGAAGATGCCGCTGTCCACGGAGAAAATGGGGTCGGGAACAACCCCCGACCCGGTCGTGGAGTTCCTTTTCCCGGGGGTCGGCGTGGAAAAATAGCCAACCAGACTCGGATCGACCGCATCTCGGCCATAGGAAACATCGGCGAACTGGGCTGGATAGGGATTAAATTCAGAGACTATATTGGTATTGGGATCCACCAGCGCCAAATAGCCGTTGCCAGGTTTCGATAATTTAAAGTCCGTGTGAAGGGGAGCGAATGGGTTGGTCCGGTTTTTGGCTGAAGCCCAGAGAAACATGTAACCGTTGCCTTGTAATTGTGGGGTACCCACTGGGAATTGCCACATGGTCAAGTTGGCTGCGTTGGTGGTGAGGAACCAGCCGTCCAGGCTGGCTTGAACGGTGTCCGCATTGTGCAACTCAATCCATGCGGAATGATTGCCGTCCTCATCCTGGATGCCGTGGTTGTTGTTGGCCAGGAATTCGGAAATGCTGAGATGGATATTAATGTTGGTATCCACGGTATAGCCCCAACTGCCTCCCGCGAAAGGGTTCGACTGCGGAGTTGTATCAGTTATGGCCTGGTTTGCCGCCCACGCTACTTGCACTGGTCCCGACGGTGGCTGCGGGAAGTGAAACGTGTAATTATTGTTGTCATTGGTCACCACATCCGTGGCAGGGGTTCCATTGATAAGCAGGGTGGAGGCATCCACTCCCACTACCGCCACACTAAAAGTGATATTGAGGAATACCAACTGCAGCACCACCGTGCTGGGTTGCGGATCGATCAAAGTGACAGTAGGGCCAGGCTGGGCAGCTAAGGATCCCGCTGCCAGCAGCACAAGAGTTGAGAGCAGCGCTGGGAACCGAATGTTGTTGAGGAATCGGAGCTTCATAGAACGTCTCTGTATTGATCAAAATGAGGCGCCCCTGATCTCTGCCCGGTTAGATGAGTTGTTGGCCATTTGATGGGGCGCATCACCACTACCATGGTTTTTTCCGGTATTATTGGAACACATTTACCACGAAATGAATGTCATGGCCAGCCTTTTTTTCAGATTTTTCACAAATGGGGTCCATATCGAGGATTTAAGGCTGCAGGCGCATAAAGCTGACATTGCGAATATAACTGGAAAAGCTCTCGGCGATCAGCAAATTGCCCTCGTAATCCATCGTGATCGCGCGGACATTGCCAACTTTGGGAGTGGCGGGGTCAGTGTAGAACCAAGCCCCATCGCCAGCATGAGCGAGATCACCTCCATTGAAAATAAGGTGGATAATGCCGTGCGTATCCACATACCAGACCTGCCGACCGGTGTCTGTGCCCACAAAAAACTCCCCGGTGGGCAAAAAACAGATGGCCCTGGGCTCGTTTAATGGCGTGGCAGTGGCCAATTGGCCGTCGCCGCCGCCGCCGCCGACGGGGTTACCGTTGCCAGCGATCACCGTTTGGGTGCCGTCCCTCTCAATCCGAATAACCTTATAGCCCAATTTAACAGTGATGACCAAATTGCCATTGGGATCTATGGTCAGATTGCCCAGTTCGCCAAAGCCGGATGCGAAGACCCGCAGGCCATTCGTGGAATCCCAGGCCATCACCTGCCCGGTTTTTAAGTACGGGCCAGCCGCATAGAAGACGAGCGACTCATCCGGGCTGACCCAAAGGCCGCGCCCTCCGAAAATATTCCCGCCGTTGTCCACCATCAAAGTCATCATTCCATTGGTGTCCACCTTGCGGATAAAACCATTGTCCCGGTCCACAATATAAAAGGTGCCGTCGGGCTGCACATATAGGCCGTTGGGATTGTTCAGAGCCACGGAAACGGCGGGCGCGGGAGTTGTCGTCCCCAAACCTTTTACGCCGGTTCCCGCCACTGTAAGAATGTTCCCATCTGGAGTCACCTTGCGAATGGCCTGAGCGTCTTTGTCTGCTATGTAAATATTGCCGGCGCGATCCGCCATAGCGATATGGGGGGAAGAAAGCGCGGCATTGGTGGCTGGCCCGCCCTCATAGGACGGCTGCCAATTATTACCGCAATTGTTGCAGGTGACAAGACCTGAGCCGGCAACCGTCGTCAACAGGCCGTAAGATTCCGTCATGTTGGTGAAGCCCCGCGGCCCTGTCAAATCTACCGCCAGCGGGCGAAAAAAACCCGCCCCGCCTGACAGTCCCTCATTGAACTGCGTGACCGAGGAAACTGAGAAAACATTCTTGGCCGGCACCCACGGCCCTCCAAGAGCAGAGGATTTCTCCAAGGTGACCACGCCGTTGGTGAAAGCATTGGACACGACCAGCGTGCCGTCTCTTGCGAAGCTTAAAATTCCAAAATCATCCCCCAGCAGCGCCAAGGCAGCGAAGCTGACCACTAGAATCAGAAGCACTTTCCTCACAATAGGTGGTCGCTGCGCATTCGCGGAATAGAAAACTTTAAATCAGCTTGCGGCAGAATTCAAGGTGAAATGTCGTTTCAAAATATGCTTCCGTAACCTTCCGTAGCTGTCCGAAACTGCCTGGATTAGCGGATCGGGAATCTCTGTAAACGGAAACTTCACTGCGTTTGTTGGACTCGATAGAAGAGATGGTTGAAGTTTGCGGCCTCGGCGTTCGTGACTGTCATAGCGCTTGAAACCGGCACCACGGTTTGAACCGTGACCCAGTCGATGAGGTTGCTAGAAGTTTGGACATAATTAGTTCGACCGGGAATGACGTTCGTCACTCCCAACTGGAAGCTGCCATTGGCCATGTTCGCCCATGTGAATTGGATGGTCACAAACAGGTCGCTCAGGTCGATGGCCTTGAGGGCGCCGCCAAGGTAGGGACGGACATCGAAAATGTTCTGCATAGTTCGCAGGGTGGAGCTGTGGGTGTAGTGGAGACTGTTGTAATAACCGTGGCCTTTGGCCAACGGCGAAAGGACAATCATGCCCAGCGGGCCATCGCTCGTGCCGGCACCCTCATCCCAGGTAATGAACAGTGCCCCGTTGTTGCTAAAGGCTTGAGAGGACAGGATTTTGGGCACTTCGTGGGAGAGCCAGTAATCGCCCGCCACCCGACTGCTGCAACCCGAACAAGCAACGCTATGCATGTCATTGGTCAGATTGGGGGAGATGAAATTGTAACGCGCCACAGTATTGCTCTGTAAATCCCTCGACAGTTCGCTGTAGGGCCGGATGTGGCTCGTGCGATAAGCCACATTCGTGTTGACGTCGTTGAAAAACACCATGGGATCGTGGCGGACGACGTAGTTGTTCTGATCGATCATGGGGTTGGCGCCCATGTCCTCCTGGTAGCTTTTCCAGGGGATGCCAGAGTTATTGAGCAAAGTCACCAGATGATTCGTCGAGGGGATGCGATTAGTGGTGTAGTCGTTGAGGATTCCGAAGTTGGTCCCCGCTTCCAGCCAGAGGTAATTGGGTTCGCTGGGGTGGGTGGCGGGCGGGTTGTAGTATTGCTCGCAATAGGATGCCCTCGGGAGCAAGGTATGGTTGATATAAGGACAATTGGTTGCCCCTTTGATCGTGGACCAATCGTGATTCTCCATCAAAATGATGAACACAGTCTTGATTGGGAGTGGGCTGTCGGCAAAGCCCGGGATTACCGAGCCAAAAGGGCATAATAGTAAAAGGGAACAAAAAATTGCGCGAGTCATGGTGTTCATCAGGTTCAACGCCATCAAAATGACACAAATATCCCCTTTTGTAAAGATTTCTCCGATTTGGATTCGTTTTGAAACAGGTGGCACCAGCTATGCTATTGGTTGCCATCTGGAGACCGACGCCTGCACCCCTAGCCAGTTCAAAGTCCTTTTCCAGGATTTGCCCTTTTAGGAGGGGCCTTTTGCTCGATCTGAAAAGGACGCACCAGGTCGCGCATCCTTCGGACAGCGCGTTTCAACTGGCGCTGGCCAAAGAGGGCGGAGCCGCTTACGAAAGTGTCAGCGCCCGCGCGCGCGCATTCCACCGCCGTATCGAAGGTTATCCCGCCGTCCACTTGGATGTGATATTCCAAGTTCTTCTCACGCCGCCAGGCCTGGGCTTGCTGGATTTTTGGCAACACCTCCGAGATGAACGGCTGCCCGCCAAAGCCGGGATTGACGGTCATGATGAGTAGTTGATCAATCTGATCAAGGTAAGGCTGGGCATTGGAGATAGCGGTCGGCGGATTGACGGCCAGCCCCACTCTCAGTCCCAGTGACTTGATTTTCCAGATGAGCGGGGTGACCCGATCACCAAGTTCAACGTGCACGATGAGATGATTGGCGCCGGCTTCGACGAAAGGAATCAATAAAATTTCCGGGCGGGAACACATTAAGTGCACGTCGAAAGGCATCCGAGTCAGGGGGCGAAGGACCCGGACCACTGCTGGGCCGAAGGAAATGTTAGAGACAAAATGTCCATCCATGATGTCCAGGTGCAGCCAATCCGCCTTTGCTTGATCGACTCGAGTCGTCTCCGCTGCTAACTTTCCGAAATTCGCCGCCAGGAGCGAGGGCGCAATAATCATGCAGTTTTAATCGACCCGGTTGATATGCAAATCGTTTCTCAACACCTTGCCATCGTCGGCGGAAATGAAGAGGTCCCCGATCTCCACGTTGTCATTGGGATGACGCAATTTTGCAGCCCACAAACGTACTTTCCAGACAGGCACGTCTTCTGCGGACCAGGATTCGCGTTGGAGCCACAACTGTGTGGCTTTTAATTTTAGATTGTTGAGCAGGGGTTCCCTGATCGCGATCTCAAGGGCTTTGTCAGAGTCAATTTTTAATTTCTCCCGAGGCAACGGCCGCGCTGGGCCGTGCCATGACTCCAGAACTCGGCCCGGACGCTTGACCCAGAGCTTGGTACCGGCGCCGAATTTTACCTCGGCAGCTTTGCCCGTTGCATCCGGGTCAAAATAAATCACATACCAAATAATAGGAGTGAGCGTGCCAATGGATTTTTCAGAGCGAATTTGGATAACCTGGTCCTTTGTCTCCTCTCCCACATGGCGATTGCCCTCTTTGATGAGCTCAAAAGCAGTGGGCTCGCCCGCAAACCCGGGGCCGGCCAACCCCATCAGCCCCAGAGCGATCAACGTCAGAGCGCGACTAATGTTTCCCGTTTTCATAGGCGCGCACTTTATTTGGAAAAGAGCCCGGGGACAATCAGGAAAATTCTGTTCTGGCCATTCATAAAATTCGTCTCCAGCGGAAGCGGTTTTTGCCAGCAATTCTCGTTATGGCGCCCGAAGGGAACGCCGAGAGCCCTCACCCGCCGCCGTTCGACGCCACCGGAATGAGAGGTGTTGGATTTTTTTCCAACCTTAAGCTTGCCAAACGGCCTCGCCTGCCTAGATTGAGCAGCTTATTGTTGTGAGTTTATGATTTTCAGCTTTGCTAACGCCCTCCTGGCCATGGGGCAGCAGCCCGGTCAGCAACCGGGGGGAAGCGCCCCTTGGTATCTCCAGTACTTCCCGCTCTTTTTGATGGTGTTTGTTTTTTACTTCGTGTTTATCCGGCCCCAGCAGCGAAAGGCCAAGGAGCACGATTCGATGATGAAGGGCATCCGCAGCGGAGACAAAATCGTCACCAGCAGCGGCATCGTTGGCATCGTGGTTAGCGTCAAAGACAAAACCGTGGCCATCCGTTCGGCCGATACTAAACTTGAAATTCTCAAATCCGCCGTCACTGAAATCACCGAACGATCCGGAGAACCCAGTCCGGCCAATCCCTAGTCCCCTCCATGAATCGAAATCATCTCTGGAAACTGTTACTCATCCTTTTCGTCGTTGCCTGGTCCGGTTTTGAGATTTATCCGCCCAACGCACAGAACATTGTTGATGTTTTTCAAGAAGAGGCGGGGATGGTGAAACGAGACGCCGCTTTCACCAACATCCTCGAACGGGCGCGCCAGATCCAAAAAGAGAATACCAACCGGCCTCCTTTTGCCATCCTCAAAGAGGCGGTGGGCACCAACGACATCGCCCGTTACTTCCCCTTCGATGTCACAGGGGAGAAGGAGCCGAACAGCGCAGTCCTTTATCGCTTGCAGCAGGAGGCCGCCGGGCGCATTAAGCTTGGTTTGGATTTGCAGGGAGGCACTTCTTTTCTGGTCGAGATGGACACGAGCAAATTGACCCAGTCGAGCCAAAAAGATAGCGCTCTGCGCGATGCGGTGGAAGTGCTTCGTAAACGAGTCGATAAGCTGGGGGTCGCTGAACCAGTCATCCAGCCGGCGGGGGATAATCGGATTCTCATCCAATTACCCGGCTTGTCCGAAGCGGAAAAAGACACCGCCAGGCGCCAAATTCAAAAGGCTGCCTTCCTGGAATTTCGCATGGTCCATCCCAAGAGTCGCGAATTGCTCTCCCAGGACATCATCGAGCCGGGATACGAAATCTTGCGCGAACAAAGGACCAAGCCTGATGGGACCAAGGAAATCGAGCGTTATTTAGTCAGCAAAGCTCTGGCTACCGGCATGATTGGCACCAACCGCGTCGGTTTGACCGGCAAGTATATCAAACAGGCGATGGTTTCCCGCGAGCCTGTGAGCGGTGAGCCGGAAATCAATTTTGAACTTAACTCCGAGGGCGCGGAATTATTTTCTCAAATCACTCGCGAATATGCCCCCAAAGGAGAGCAGTACTATCAACTCGCCATCGTGCTTGACGGAGAACTCTATTCCGCCCCCCGAATTCTGGGAGAAATCCCCGGTGGCCATGGCCGAATCACCGGCAACTTTGATGTCAAGGAAGCCTTGGAGCTGGCGAACGTATTGGAAAACCCGCTTGCTGCGCCCGTTCACATCATTAGCGAACAGTCTGTCGATCCTTCCCTGGGTAAAGACACCATCAAAAGCGGAGTCAATTCGGCCATCTACGGCACCATCGCGGTTGCGGGTTTCATGGCGGTGTATTACATGCTCGCCGGCGTGGTCGCCAACGTAGCGTTGATCACCAACATTATTATACTGCTGGGCGTGATGTGCTCTGTTGGCACCACTCTGACACTGCCCGGCATCGCCGGCATCGTTCTTACCGTCGGAATGGCCGTCGATGCCAACGTGCTTATCTTCGAACGCATTCGTGAGGAATTGGCCAAGGGCAAGTCGCTGCGAGGCGCGATCGCCGCCGGTTATGCCCGGGCCTTCAGCACCATCTTCGACTCTCATGTCACGACGCTTATCGCTTCCGTCATCCTTATTTATAAGGGCACTGGCTCCATCCGGGGTTTCGGCGTCGCGCTTACCATTGGGGTGGCTGCCAGTTTGTTCACTGCTTTGGTCGTGACACGCCTCATCTTTGATTTTCTCCTCGCCAGAAATTGGCTGAAATCTCTGCCCATGCTTCACGTCATCCGCAGCGTCAGGCTGGATTTCATGGCGCTAGCCAAACCCGCCTTCATTCTATCGTGGACTATTATCCTCGTGGGCCTTGGATACGGCCTCTTTGCCCGGGGCCACAGCATGTTAGGCACTGATTTTGTGGGAGGGGATAAACTCACCCTTCGTTTCGAGCACAAAATAGAGACGGACAAACTGCGTGCGGCGATCGCCAAATCAGGGGTTGCTGATGCAAGTCCAGTCTATCAGAGAGACGTCACCGGGGGGGCGGAAACTCTACAAGTGACTTCCGCCTTTGAAACCAGCGATAAGGTCGAAGCGGCCCTCCACACAGCCTTTCCCGAAGCGAAATTTGAGCGAGCAGCGGTTGATAAAGTGGGTCCGACCATCGGCGCTGAAATCCAGAGAAGCGCGATTATAGCCAGCTTGCTCTCATTGTTCGGCATTCTTGTCTATGTGGCCTTTCGTTACGAGTTTTCCTTTGCTGTTGGCGCGGTGCTCGCAGTGATTCACGATGTGCTGATGACATTGGGCTGCTATTTCATGGCGGGCCGTGAGCTCAACGCCACCACCGTCGCGGCCATCCTCACCATTATCGGCTTCTCCACCAACGACACTATCGTGATCTTTGATCGCATCCGGGAGGATCTGAAGCTCGGGGTGCGCGGTTCGTTTCGAGATGTGATCAATCAGGCGTTGAACCAGACCTTGAGCCGGACGATCATTACCTCCGGCACGGTTTTCCTGGCCACACTCTCGCTCTACATCTTCGGTGGCGGGGCCATCAATGATTTCGCGTTCACCTTTCTCATCGGCATCATCACCGGGACCTATTCGAGCATCTATATCGCGAGCGCCCTGGTGCTCTGGTGGCATCATGGTGAACGACCCAAAACCGCTTCACAGGTCGTGATGGATGCTGGGACGGCCACCGCGCGCATCTAGGTTTTGTGGTTTTTCAAGCCCCACGATGTTCTTAGGCTTGCTTTGGGCTTTAAAATGCCTGCCTCTGCCGAAACTCCTGCTCTTTACTGGATTGTTTTCATTCTAGCGGTGCTAATCTTCCTGGCGCTCGACCTCGGGGTTTTTCACCGCCGAGCGCATGTTGTCCGGTTTAGAGAGGCTTTAATCTGGACTGCCCTCTGGATTTTCATCGCCTTCTCCTTTGGCGTCATTTTGGCCCCACGGCTGGTTCCTGCCTGGGGCCGGCAAAATACCTTTGAATTTATTACCGGTTATATCATCGAACTGTCCCTTTCGATGGACAACGTCTTTATTATCGCTCTCATCCTGGCCTTTTTTCGGCTCCCCCAGCAATTTCAACATCGGGTCCTCTTCTGGGGGATCCTGGGTGCGTTGGTCATGCGTGGAGTCATGATCTGGCTGGGGGCGCACTTGATTCATCGTTTCACCTGGATGTTTTTTTTGCTGGGCGGGTTCCTTATTTTTACGGGAATCAAAATGTTTCGCTCCGGGCATGAGGAGATGCATCCCGAGAAGAACCTTATCCTCCGCCTGACCCGAAAATTCTTTCCTGTCTCCTCCGACTTTGATGGCCAGCGATTCATAACAAGGTTGAATGGCCGCCGCGCTCTGACCCCCATGGCTCTGGTGTTCCTGACCGTCGAAACCACGGATTTGGTTTTTGCCATCGATTCCATCCCCGCTATCTTCGCGGTCACACAAAACGCTTTCATTGTGTTTACGTCCAATGTGTTTGCGATCCTCGGCTTGCGTTCGCTTTATTTTGTTCTGGCCGGAGCAATCCGGTATTTCCGATTTCTCAAAGCCGGTTTGGCGGTGGTGCTCGTCTTTATTGGCGTGAAGATGCTGCTCGATCAAACAGCGTATAAGGTTTCAATCGGGGTTTCACTGGGAGTTGTGGCCAGCATCATTCTAATTTCCATGGTGCTTTCCATCCAGGCGGCTCGCAAAGAAGCCTCAAGCTAACAGGAGGAAGCCGCAACCATGCTTGCCACTCGCTGGGTTTGCCTTCTTCGCCGTTTAGGGCTGCTGCTGGGAGTGTACTTTTTGTTGCGGTTCCTGTTTTTCATCTGTAATCGGGGAATTTTCACCGGAGCGGGGATTTTCCAGATCGCGCAGGCTTTCGGCTATGGGTTGCGCTTTGATCTCTCGGCGCTGGCCGCCATCAATTTCTTTTTCATCCTCTTAACGTTTATGCCTCGGATGCCCCCGCCCAAACCGGCGTTTGAGCTCTTCCTGAAGGCGCTTTTTTTAGTCCTGAATATCCCCTTCATCATCGTGAACGTAATCGATTTGGAATTCTTTCAATTCATCGGACATCGTTTGACTTTTCAACTTCTGGGCTTGGCGGGTGACGCCGGAGTGAAATGGGTTAGCTTGGTTCTTACCTATTGGCCGCTGGTCTTGTTTGGTGGTTTTTTGATTGCGCTGCTTGTCCTGCTCTATGGACGGACGCCAGCGATCGACGGAACCAAGCCAGCACCGATTTGGATTTGGGCCTTAAACCTGGTTTTGATCTTTCCTCTGACTATCCTTATCTTTCGGGGCGGACTGCAGTGGAGGCCTATCAGCCCCGCCCAGGCGATGGTTTTGCGCGACCCGGCCCTGGCTCAACTCGCCCTTAATTCATCCTTCACTGTCCTGAAAAGTTACCGCAATAAGACCCTCCCCCGGCGTCACTATTTCTCATCCCGAGACGAAATGCTGCAGGTCTTGCGCGCGCCACTCAGTGGAGAGGCAAGATTGCTTCCCGATAGGGCGCGCAGGGACAACATCGTGATTCTGATTCTGGAGAGTTTTTCGGCGGAGTATTGGGGCGCTGGGAACGGCGGCAACCGCTATACACCCTTCCTGGATTCTCTGGCCAGCCAGTCCCTTTTTTTTCCGCATAATTACGCGAACGGTCGCGCCTCGATTGAAGTGATGCCTTCGGTTCTAGCTGGCTTGCCATCTCTCATGGCCGAGCCATTCATCGATTCGGCTTATCAGAACAATGAATTGCTGGGACTGGGCACGGTTCTGGGCCAACAAGGTTATAACACCAGCTTCTTTCACGGCGGCAAAAACGGCACCATGCATTTCGATGATTTCATGCGCATGGCTGGATTCCAGCATTATTTCGGCCTCAATGAGTATCCACGCAAGGGGGATTACGATGGCAACTGGGGGATCTTTGACGAACCATTCCTGCAATTCACCATCAACGAATTGAGTAAGCAGAAACCGCCTTTTGCGGCGGTGATTTTCACTCTCAGCTCCCATCATCCCTACACGATTCCTTCGAAATACCATGGCCAATTTAAAAAAGGCACTCTGCCGATCCACGAGGCCATCGGCTACACAGATTATTCCGTGGAAAAGTTTTTTGCCGCCGCGCGGCAGCAGCTTTGGTACAGTAATACGTTATTTATCATCACGGCGGACCACACCCAGAAATTGGAAACGCCGGAGTATTTGAACACTCTGGGTCATTACCGGGTCCCGCTGCTCGTTTTTCATCCGCAAATGAAATTTTCCAACATCGATACGAACCGCGTCACCGAACAAGTGGATATTTTCGAGTCGGTGCTGGATCATTTGCAGCTTCGACCCGAACGAGGCCTATTATTTGGGCACTCTATTTTTCGCTCCGGCGAAGGGCGGGCCTTCCTGCATGCCAATGGCCACTATTGGTTGGTGCGGGGACAGGACGCTTTGGATTTCGATCCCGAGGGAACAAGCGGAGGCTTGTTTGACCTCTCCCGAGACCCCCAGCTCAAATCTTTAATTCCGAGAGGCTCCGAAAAACAGCGGGAACTGGAGCAACAAGCCAAAACGCTTTTGCAGTATTTCGACAACGGGATGTTGGATAATACGCTTTATGTTCCGCTGGAGAGCTTACGCAAGGAAAACCGTGCGAATTGACGAATGTCCTTTTTTCCATGATTCTGGGCAGATGCGCGTCTGTTCGAGCTTGCTTCGATTTTTTCTGCTTGGGTGCGTCCTGGGCCATGGCAGCATGGCCCAGGCTGAGGAGCGCCCGATTTTTGCCCGCGCGCCTTATCTGCAGTTTTCAACAACCAATTCCATTTACGTTGCGTGGCGAATGGAAGGCCCAATCACCCCACTCGTAAAGTTCGACACGAGTATGGATAATCTGGGGAATGAAGTCTCCGACGTCAGTGACACGACGGGCACGGGCATTGTGGTGCGCGTCGCGTTGGGCACCAACAGCCAGTCAATTCCCTCGAAGTGGCAGGAGTATCGGACCGAAGAAAACCTGAGGTTGCGCAAGCTACACAGCGCCCCGGTCGGCACCTTTCAATATGAAGCTCGGCTGATGGGGCTTTCGCCAGCCACCAAGTATTATTATGCGGTATTCGATGGGAATCGGCGGCTCACCCCGGCAGACGAGAGCTACTCATTCGTCACGCCACCGCCCATCGGCACTCGAGCGCCGGTTCGCTTTTGGGCGCTCGGAGATGGCGGCACAGGGCGCCAGGAACAGGCCGATGTGTATCGAGCGATGCTGGAAGTGGTGCGCCGGGAAAAACATCCGTTGGATTTTTGGCTTCACCTTGGCGACATGGCTTACGGGACCGGGCGCGATATGGAATTCCAAAGCCGGTTCTTCGAATCGTATGCCTTGGCTCTGCGCAGTTCCGTCTGCTGGCCGACCATGGGCAATCACGAAGGGTTCACCTCGAAGGGCAATACCGGCGTGGGCCCCTATTATGATGCTTATGTGATGCCGCGGCGGGGGGAAGCGGGTGGGGTGGCTTCGGGCACCGAGGCGTATTATTCGTTCAATTGGGCCAATATTCACTTTATCTGCCTCGACTCCCACGATCTGGAGCGAAAGGCGGGGGGAGGCATGGCCAAGTGGCTGAAGGCAGATTTGGAAAAAGCCAAAGCCGATTGGTTGATTGGGTTCTGGCACCACCCCCCTTACACGAAAGGGTCACACGACGCCGAAAAAGAAAAGGACTTGTCAGAGATGCGGGAATACATCATGCCGATTATCGAATCAGGCGGGGTCGATTTAGTGCTGGCCGGCCACTCGCATATTTATGAACGGTCCATGCTCATTGATGGAGCTTATGGAGCGACGAACATTGTGGCGGAAAATTTGGTTCTGGATGATGGGGACGGGGATCCGGATGGGGATGGCGCGTATCGCAAGAGCGAAGGCATCCATTCGCATCAGGGGACCGTGGCGATCGTGGCCGGAAATGCCGGCGCCGAAATGAGTCGCAGAGGCACAGTGCCTCTCATGAAACGGACGCTGGTGGAAAACGGTTCGGTGCTGGTGGATGTCTATGACGATACGCTGGTCGCTCGGATGATCAATCGCGCCGGCAAGGTGCGCGATCTGTTTAGCCTGGTGAAGCGCGGCAAAGTTGAAGCGGTCCGCTTGGCGCTGCCCTGGCAGCCCGAGGAATACAAAAAGCCGACCAATGAAATCAGAGCGATTAATTATAATGTCATGAACGCGCCGCCGGTGGAGTACAAGGTGCTAATTCCGAAAAATGCCGATTGGCAGTACCTGGCCGGCGAGCATCCACAAGGGCCGGGTTGGACGCGCCAGGACTTCGATGCCTCCAAATGGAAACGCGGGCCGGCCGGCTTTGGTTTCAGCAATGTCCAGCCCCGGACAGAGCTGCCCAGGGAAAGGGGCAAACCTTCGTCGATTTATCTTCGCCGCGAGTTTACCATCGAACAGGCTGACAGGGTGACCGAGCTGGGCCTCATGGTGGATTATCGCGATGGATTTGTGGCTTACCTGAACGGGCGCGAAGTAGCGCGCCTGGGGGTGGGCCGGAGCAGCGGCCGCAACGCGCAAAAAATGAAGACGCGCGAGGATTCAGGCGTTGTTTACGTCCAACTCAATGACCTCAGCCGCAGTTTGAGAGATGGGGTGAACATTCTGGCCATCGAAACCCATGCCACCGGCGATGGCATTGATTTGCAAATCGACCCCTATTTAATTCTGGAAGATTAAGGCGCATGCAACGATTCAGAAAAATCATTGGCCTGGCCGCGCTGGCCAGTGGACTGGCCATGGGCGGAGTCGTCATGGCACATGAGGGACCGGAGCACGAGGTGGATGCATTGACCGCGCGCATCAAAGCGGAAGGTGAATCCGCTGATTTGCTCCTTCAGCGAGCCATTGAGTACAACGTGCTGAACCGAGGCGCGGAGGCGGTGCAGGATCTCGAACGAGCGCTGGATTTTGACTCTCATTCGGCGGCCATTCAACGCGAACTCAGCCGGGCTTATTTTTCTATCACGAAGACAAATGAAGCTTTGGATACGGTAAACCGCGGGTTGAAATATGCGGGTGAGGGACCCGAAAAAGCCTCCCTGTTGATCGTGCGCTGCGAGATCCTCCGAGCGCGCCGCGAGTACCAGAAGGCCATGGAAGATGCCGACAACGCCATTCGGGAATATCCGGACAACGCGGAGTGTTATTTGACACGCAGCCTGCTCCAGCAACAGCTTGGCTTGAAGAAGGAGCGCATCCAAGGGCTCGAGGACGGAATCAGAGAAACGGGCAGCGGCCTGCTCGAAGCGGAATGGATCGATGCCTTGATCGAAGGGGGCAAAACCGAGCTGGCGCTGGAAAAAATCGAAGCGGAATTGAAGGAAGCGCGGCTGCGCAGCAGTTGGTTGATCCGCAGGGCCAAGGCGGAATTGGCGATGAAGAAAAAAGACGAGGCCCGGGCAGACTTAAAGGAAGCCCTTAAAGAATTAAATGAGCGCCTCGGGCGGGGGGCGCATGACGCGCTGCTGCTGGCCGACCGGGGGCAGGCCTATGAATTACTCGGCAACAAAGACGAAGCCAAAAAGGATTATGAGGAGGCTAGAAAAAAAGGCCTCAATGATGAGTGGCTCCGTGAACGCCTCCGTTTGTTCAAGGAAGCCGAGGACAAAAAGAAAGCCAGCGAAAAGAAAAAGGAAGAAGCGTCCGGCAGCAGTGATCCAAAGTGAGATTGGACTCCGAAAGCAATCTGCCCGCGGCCTCTTCAATCATTCAAGAGGCCGCCTCGGCGGCTTGCCGCAAATAGTCGAAGGAATAAAGTCCGGTGGAATGGCCATCCCCCCAAACCGGCTGCACCGCGTAACCGCCCACCATGCTGATGCGTGTCAGTTGGAAAGCCTGTGGTGAGAGCGCTTTTTCCGGCCCTTTGTAAAGGTTGCCCATGATGTCCCTTTCCCCCTTGCAACCCGCGCATGGACAATACCGGCGCAATGTTTCCAGCTTCACGAAGCTTTCGCTGCCATCGTCCCACTTGATGGCCAATTCGTCGCCGATTTGTTGGATGTCGGTTGGCCGCATCAGTCACTGAGCGGGGACTGCCAGTTTTGGAGGTATCGTGCTCCCACTTTGGAAAAGACGGGCGATCCGCTCTTGAATTTCTTCTGCTTTTGCCTTCGGATCCGCAGCCGCTCGAATGGGGCGGCCCACCACTATATAATCAGCCCCCTTCAAAAAGGCCTCTTCCACATCCACGGTCCGCTTTTGATCATCAACGCGATTGTTGTCCACCGGGCGAATCCCCGGACTAACGATTAAAAAGCCATCACCGAGTTCAGTCCTCAACTTCTCTGCTTCCAGCCCGGAAGAAATCACTCCTGCACAGCCAATTTGAATCGCCCGCCGGGCTCTGGAGAGCACCAGGGATTGCACATCGCATTGAAATCCCAAATCGTCCAGATCATGCCGATCCAAGCTGGTCAGAACGGTCACCGCCAGGATGTTAAGCCCCTCGCCTGCATCTACGGCGGCCCTTAGGATGTCGTCATTTCCATGCACGGTGGCAAAGTGGATTTTTCGATTTTTCAACTGTGAAACTGCTAATTTGACCGTCTCAGGCACATCAAAAAACTTCAAGTCCACGAATACTTTTTTGCCGCGCTCGCCCAGCCAATCAATAAACTCATAATAGCCTCCCGCCATGAAAATTTGTAGCCCGAGTTTGTAAAAGACCACCGACTCACCGAGGGCTTGAACCAACTGCTTGGCACCTTCGACCGTCGAAACATCCAAAGCAAAAATCAACCGCTCGCAAACGGGGATCGGTTTTCTAGATAAGAGCGAATTCACCGCCGCATCTTCCACTATTGGAGCCTGTTGCAAACCAAAATATTGTTCTTTATCGTTTGCCAGGCAAGCAGTCGCATCGGAAATCCTCAGTTCGAAGCGCCGATCTGTGACCGGCTTTTGGCGCAGGGGGCTTGTGCGATGTCCCTTGGAGACGGGGCCGAAGCCACGCTTTTCGCATCGGCGAGTTTAACCCAAATCCTGGTGGTATCGCGGATTGGCAATCCGCTCCCTTTCAAACGCGCGGGGTTGTGCCGTGGTGCATCGCGCTAATCACCTACACTCCCGCAGACAGTCGGGCGGACCTCCCATTACTCCGGGCATCCAGCCAATGCGCACTGAACTTCACGGAAAACTTTGAGCGCTTCGGGGTGAAGGGCTGCGCTCCTTTTTAGTCTCGATAATTCTCGCGTGGCTTCCTCCACGATGCCCAAAGCCAGCCAGCATTGCGCAGATTTGAGCCGAATGGCGTCAGCCAGACTCAAGGGGGGAGGCCGTTGTGTTTCTCTAATTAACATGGCTCTAGAATCGCTGGAGAAGCTTTCGTGGGCAATGGAGTGATCACCTACCTGCTCTTATTGAAGGCCTACCCGATAAAACCTTTGTGCGCCAATAACCGGGGTGGAGACTGTGTTGGTCTGGGTCGCCGGCCCCGGAGGCAGGTTGGTTAGCGTTCCCCAACTGCCGACGGAAAAGGAATCTCGGAACTGCACTACATAGGCCCTGCCTTCTTCGGCAACGAAGGAGAACTGAAATAGTGTTCCGGTTACCCTTGTCTGCTCTATCTTCGGTGGGGGAATGTATTCCAACTTCAGGGTCGGGGCGTTCGGCGGGTCCTCCCGGGACCCAAAACGGCGGGCATCCCCCAAGGTGAGTTCATCTTCGCAAACGAGAATCCAACCGAAATTACTGGCAGCATTGGTCAACCAATTCTCCACGTCCTGAACCAGGGTCGAGGAGCTGAAAGTATAATTGCCTGCGCCTGCGATCGATTGGCTGGCGCTGACAACGGAACCAAAATCGGCCGGCGCAGACCCCCCCGGGGCAGACCATAAAACATCCGGATGAAACCGGGCCAGCCACGTCGCCTCGCCGGGGGTGGCAGGAGATCCGAGATTCCCGCCGGCGGAACCCGGACCCCTCCCGGTGCCTTCCCCCCAATCACGCAGAATCCGGTGCAGGCTGAACGTTGCCGGAACCCCCGCAGCCGTCTTGACGACAGCCATCGTGAGCGTGGCGTTTTGAAGGATGGAATCGGCGGGGATGCTCCTCGCAACGTCGAATTTGAAAAGCGCGCGGTTGGTCAGAGTACTGCCAGTAGCCCCCGCAAATAGGGTAGGCTCGCCGCCCAAGTTATTGCTGGGGTCGTGCTGGGATAACGTAGTATCTGCCACCGGATTGAGGATGAGAGTGGCTGCTTGCAATCCATCGCCGCCTCGCAATCCACCAAGCATAAGCATGAGAATCATAAGCTGTTTTGATGGAACCATGCCTAATAAGTCCTTCAACTCTATTCCTTCGTCAAATTCCGGCGGAACATTCCAGCGCTTCATTCCTCTTATGATTGATAAAATGGTAGCATGTTCCCCGGAATCTCATGGATCTCCAGGCTAAGTGGTCTGAGGCGTAAATACGATGACGTTCGTTGCGCCCAATTTGGCCTGTGGCAAGACGCGAGGAGGGAGCATATTCCGCAGTGAATCTGTGACCGACGAGCAACGCAGCCACAGGCCAAATTCGGCGCAACCCGCAGGGCGACAGGTCTTTTTCGGCCAGACTTCGTTGCTCGCTCCTTACAGATCCACTTCGGGATATGCTCGTCGCTCGCCTGCCTGCCGGCAGGCAGGCGCCTCGTCTGGCCGAAAAATCCCTTGCCGCGAACGTCATCGTATTTACGCCTCAGACCACTAAGCTTGAAATCCAGTTTCCTAATTGGCAATCTTTGGGCAGTGCACTTTCTCTTTGAACGGGCCCGAGGCATTCGCGCGCGGGTGGACCATACGGCGGCGCCATCCAGGATATGAAGATGACTCGTGGCTGGCTCCCGCTAATCGGGTTAGGAGCGATGGCTTTAGCTGGCTTGGTTTTGATTTCCTGCTCAAGCCTCGAACGGGCCGTGGTGGCGCCTCCCATGATCGAAGGAGCCGCATTCGTAGGCAATGCCGCCTGTTTCGACTGCCATACAAACATCAGCCGGAGGTTTCCAGCCAGCCCGCACGCGCGCCTTTATTTTGCAGGGGCGAGAATGGAAGGCTCGACCGGGTGTGAATCCTGCCATGGTCCTGGCAGCAAACACGTCGCCGTGGGGGGCGGCCGAGGCAAATTCATTGTCAATCCCGGCAAGGATGCGGCGGCATGTTTTGCCTGCCATTTGCAAACCCATGCCGAGTTCAACCTCCCCCAACATCATCCGGTGATCGAAGGCAAAATGAACTGCGCGCAATGTCATGACCCGCATGGCATGGACATCCGCAAGCCCGCGCGCGGCTTGGCCATGGCCCGCTTGAATGAAACGTGCGCCCCCTGTCATCGCGAGCAGACAAAACCATTCGTTTACGAACATGAGGCCCTGCGCGAGGGATGCGCCATCTGTCACAATCCCCACGGCTCGATTAATGCCAAAATGCTTGTGGAACGGGACAATAATCTTTGTTTGAAGTGCCATGCGCAGACTGCAGGGCCAGGAGCAGGGGCAGGCTCGGGCCTGATTTTTATCGGCAAAGAACCGCATAGCGCCAAGCTGCGCCTGGGCACGTGCTGGAGCGCGGGGTGTCACACAGCGGTGCACGGATCGAATGTTCATCCCCACCAATTGTATTGAGGTGTTGCATAGCGCGCGAAAAATGAAAGGTGCAATTAATCGGGAACCAAACCGCTGGTGTAAGTACCGGGACGCGAGCGCGCTCGAGTGTGAACGCTTTCACGCTCCACGCTCCACGCTCCACGCCTTTCTGGCGCTACCCTTCGCGCTATCGCTGTCGGCGGCTGACGTCGACATAACCAAACTTCCGCCTCCCGCGCAGAAGAAAATCGATTTCACTCAGGATGTGAAGCCCATCCTGGAAAAGTCCTGCATCAGGTGTCATGGACCTGAAAAGCCTAAGAGCAAATTTCGTCTCGACAACCGCGAATCCGCCCTGCAAGGCGGAGAAAACAACCGGGAAGATATTGTCCCCGGACAGAGCGGCAGAAGCCCCCTGATTCATTACGTGGCCGGATTAGTCGAGGACATGAAGATGCCCCCGCCCGGCAAAGGGGAGCCACTGACGACAGAACAAATAGGCGTTTTGCGGGCCTGGATTGACCAGGGCCTGGTATGGGAAACGAATGCGCCGCGACCCGCCACGGAGCTGACCCTAACCCCCACTATGCGCTGGATCAGCGTCCATGGCAATGAGCAGGTATTCCGGGAGCAGGCCTGGACAAGGGAAGGCGGGAACGCCGGCGTGGAACATTTCGAGGTAAAGGAAAAAACTGGCGAGCACTCTACAACTTCCCTGGAAGGCCGGGTCTTGCGCGATGATTTTCGGGTCGCGCTTACGCTTGAGCAGGAGGAATTCGGTTTTGCCCGTGTGGGCGCGCAGCGGTATCGGAAGTATTTCTCTGACACAGGTGGATATTATCCGCTGTTTCCCCGGCCGGCGTTCAGCCTCAATCGGGATCTGCACTTGGATAGCGGGAGCGCATGGGTGGATTTCGGACTTACATTGCCCGATTGGCCGCGCATGGTCGCAGGGTATGAATATCAATTCAAACAAGGGGAGAAGTCCAGCCTCCAATGGGGATCGGTCGTATCAGGCGTGGAAGGAAATGGCGACCCGCGAGCCAGAAATATTCTGCCGTCGGCCAAGGAAATCGATGAGCGAGTCCACATTCTGAAGTTTGATCTGGAACATGACATTCGGGGCGTGCGAATTGAAAACAGTTTTCGCGGGGAATTTTATGATTTGGCGACGCGGCGCACAAACCTCAACTTCACCACCGGCTTTCTGCAAAGCGATGCCGTCAGAGAAGGTTACCATCATTTCCAGGGGGCCAATAGCTTTCGTCTGGAGAAGCAATTCGCTGCCTGGCTCTTCGGCTCCGCCGGCTGCCTGTATAGCAAATTGAACGGGGACGCTTCCTTTAATCTGGACGAGATGAATGTCGGACCACTTCCGGGCAGCACGCAGCAATGGCGGAGTCAGCAAATTGTTCTGGAACGCGAATCACACGTCATCAATGCCAATGCTCTCTTCGGCCCTTGGGACGGATTGACTCTCTCCACCGGCGTGCAAAGCGAATGGACACGTCAAAAAAGTCTTGGGGAGGCAAATCTGGCCGTGTTCGACGGGGAGGGTTTACCGTTCCTTCCCGCGACGTCCGTGGCTTTGCGCTCGGATCTAGACAAAGTCACGGTGGAAGAAAGACTGAGTTTGCACTACACGAAAATTCCCTTTACGTCTCTTTTCGCAGAAGTGCGGGGGCAGCAGGAGAGCCTTGGCCAATTCGAGGATCAGGTCGGAAATCCGCTGAACGATTTCCTGCGGAACACCGATACAGACAGCGATCTAAAAGACTTTCGCGTGGGTTTTAACACTTCGCCCTGGCGCCGAGTTTCTTTCAATGCCTCGTATCGTCATTCCAAAAAGGCCAACCACTACAATCATTTCCTCGACACGACTCCGGGCTACTCCGCGTTCATTCGCTCCTTAGGTAGAATCTCCGATGAGGTCGAAACAAAACTGGTTCTCCACCCGGTGGCTTGGTTCAAAAGCACCCTTGGCGTGAAATGGGTGGAGACGGATTACCACACCGCCACCGATCCAGCCGGGGATGGTGTTTCTCCGGGTGGACGCCTCCAGGCAGGCAATTATCATGGTTTGATTCCAAGCGTTAACTTTACGCTCACCCCGTGGCAGCGCCTCTACTGGTCGGGAACCTTTACCTGCCAGGACTCGCGCACCTCGACGGCAGCGAACAACAGCCCCGCCATCGTCCCTTACAAAGGTCAAATCTACAGCGCTCTGGCCAGCGGAACTTTTGCCTGGAACGCCAGGACTGATTTGCGTGTTTCCTATTCTTTTTCCCACGCCGATTACGGACAAAATAATTTCGCAGATGGTTTGCCCGTCGGAATGCGTTATTGGCGGCACTGGGTTCAAACCGGAATTTCACGACATTTTCGGAAAAACCTCACCGGCAATCTGCATTACGGGTTTTCCGTTTACGATGAGCGCGGCCATTTCAACAACTACACCGCCCATGGACTTTTCGCCAGCCTGGCCATGAATTGGCCTTGAGAGCCTGTTTTAAAATTCCGTGGGGTCCTGTTTTCGCGGAAAAGGCCGGATGGCGAGGCGCGACGAGGGAG
Organism: Verrucomicrobiota bacterium; assembly: GCA_038228235.1. Taxonomy (GTDB): domain Bacteria; phylum Verrucomicrobiota; class Verrucomicrobiia; order Limisphaerales; family JBBRPK01; genus JBBRPK01. The sequence continues at coordinate 3,893 of JBBRPK010000026.1, read as the reverse complement.
CAGATCCGCCAGCGATCTGCGACCGAGGAGCAACGAAGCCAGTCGGCCTTTTCCGCGAAAACCCTCCGGGCGACGGGTCTTTTGTCTGCGGCCTGCGTTGCCTCGGCCGTCACAGCCCGCTGCGGGGATGCCCCGGCCTCGCCGCCTTGGGCACAGCCAAACTCCCTCGCCGCAGGACCCCACGCAATTTTAAAACAGGCTCTGAGGAAAAAATAATGACCGGACATGCCAATTCCACAACTGGCACGTCCGGTCTGCCTCCAGGCAATGCCCTGATTAAAGCGGATTTTTCGAAAAGGTCAAGAAGAATGCTAATTGTTATTTCGCCTTTTCGCCTTTTGCTCGCAAACATCCCACGGTGGGGTTTGAAATACTCTCTGCTCGTGTTCTCAAGCAAATCCGTGTTCGGTGCGCGTAAGGATGGCTTGAAATGGATTGGGTCATTCAAACCGCAGAATACGGAATACGGGCGACTTTTGGGGGCAATTATTCGCGGGGAAACCAAAGCCGGGTAAGCGCGGAAAAGAGGGTGCGATGATTGGCCACGAAGCGGTAGCACCACTCTGTCAGGGGTGCAAACCCAGGGATTTTCTGATACATCCATTGCAAATGCTGCCGGCGTGGATTCGTGGCCAGTGAACGAAATACGGCTTCGGCGCCCTGGTAAACGGTTCCGTTCGGTTCGATGAATTGCACACTCTTTTCGAACCGCTCGGGAGTCAACTCGGGAAACTGCCCCGCCATGGTTGGGCTTTGATAAGGAAGGTAATCCACGCGATCGCCGGTAGCGCGTTGCCAACGCCGGATCCAAAATAAACAAAAATGGCAGTCGCCATCAAAAATCAATAGCGGTTTGGCAGGCGGCGATTGTACCCGTGCGGTTTCCATCTCAGGCGAACCTAGTTTGCTTCCGAGGCGCGCGCAAATCGTGGGTTCAAACCCCTGCACGTAGCAGCCGACGTAAGTCGGCTCTGATCCTTGGCGGGGAAATAGTGAGCCAACTTACGTCGGCTGCTACGCGGGTTATGGTTTAAAATATTAGCGGGTCTGTCTCTCTTCGGCTATCGTTTTATGCATGTCAACGTTTGCTCAACAAGTCGCTGACCTCCCGGCCCTCAACCAGGTCACCGTGCCGGATTTATGGCAACAGGAGGCTGTGGCGGCTCTGCGGGCGGGGAAGGATGTCGTCGTCCAGGCGCCGACGGGGTCGGGGAAGACGTTGATTTTTGAGCTCTGGTCCAATGGCGGAAAAAACCGCGGGCAAGCCATATATACGGTCCCCACGCGCGCTCTCGCCAACGACAAACTTGCAGAATGGCGCAGGCGCGGCTGGGATGTTGGCATCGCCACCGGTGATCTGGCAGAAAATCTTGGCGCTCCCATACTGGTGGCCACTCTCGAGACGCAGAAGAACCGCCTTATTAAAGGGGACGGTCCTGCCCTTTTGGTAGTGGACGAATATCAGATGATCGGGGACGCGACTCGCGGGCTGAACTATGAATTGGCGATGGCCCTGGCTCCGGCCCGAACCCAATTGCTTCTCCTCAGCGGGAGCGTTGGCAACCCACAGGATATGGTCAAGTGGCTGAAGCGGCTCGGTCGTGAAGCGGTTTTGATCCGCTTCGACCTTCGGCCTGTGCCGCTCGAGGAGATCAATGCCAGCCAATTGAATTACCATGTGCCGGCTGAAATTCGAGGGTATTGGCCTCGCTTCGTGGCCAAAGCCTTGGCCGAAAACCTTGGCCCCATCCTTATTTTCGCGCCGCGCAGGCAGGCCGCTGAATCGCTGGCCGCCGAACTGACACGCTATTTGCCAACGCCCAATCCACTGGCCCTGCGCCTGGACCAAAAGCAGATGGTGGGGGAACATCTCGCCAAAATGTTAAAGAACCGCATTGCCTATCACCATAGCGGGATGAGCTACGGGGCGCGGGCCGGGGTGGTCGAACCGCTGGCTAAAGCGGGGCAACTCCGTGTAGTGGTTGCAACTATGGGTTTGGCCGCTGGCATCAATTTCTCCTTGCGCAGCGTCGCGCTGGCTGGCGATTCCTACCGTCGCGATTACGTCGAGCAACCGCTCCGACCCGATGAAATTTTGCAGATGTTTGGCCGAGCGGGCCGGCGCGGCATTGATGAGGTCGGTTATGTGCTGGTGAGCGCGAATCAAATCCGTTTGCACGAAGGGCACTCCATTCATCTTTCGCGCAATGGGATGGTGGATTGGGGCGCGTTGCTGCGCTTGATGAGCGCGGCGGCGCAGCAAAGCCGGGAGCCTTTCGCCGAGGCCGTGCGGGTCCAGGAACGGCTCTTCACTACGAAACCTATCTTTCTGGGCGTCGAGGAATCTCTCAAAAATCCCGAAACGCCTTGCGGCTTAAAGACCGATGCCGAACGGGCCCGCCATGTGCGCAAGCGCGTTCGCGAGATGCTCAATACCCGCGGGGAATGGGAACTGTTGCCCGCTCCGACCGAGAAAGCTCTGCGCGAGATTTTTGTCATGGATCGGTTGGGCGAAGCTTTCACCACCGGCGGTGGGGCAGGGGAGCCCGCCTCCAATGTGCTGGCGCCAAAGTTCTCTGAAAACGAGGACCCAAAAACTGCCGAGCGCCAGCTCGCGCTGGGAGAAGGCGCCAGGCCCGTGCTGCGGCCCGCCCTTTCCGAGCCTGCCGCGCTGGAAAAGGTGGGAACGGGTGTGTTGACGCAATTGTCGCCCCCGGATAGAGCCGGCCGCTCAAGCTTCCGGCCGGTTCCGGAAACTCCCAGCCTCACTTCGGACGGCCGCGGGCCGGGCGCTTCCCTTGCGGACGGGCAGGAAGGCCGGCCGGTCTATGGCCGCAGCATCACGGTCGCTGAGTTGTTGAACAACGAACGCGTTCTGCTGGTGAAGTGGATTCGCCGCCTTACGCACTGGAACGGGCGTCAGGCGAACTTGAGTGTTTGGAAAGACAAAATCGCCCCTTTGCTCGAGCAGAAATTGGCTCAGCTCAAAACCCCTGTGGTCCGTTTTGAGACCCAGGGGCGTAAAATTCTGGCGCTCGTGAGCGTGGCGGATCTGATGATGCGAGTGCCGGTCGATTCCTATGGGGTAGCGCTGTGGCGCCCCGTCGAGCGAGAAGTGTTGCCGCTGGATTGCGCCCAGTGTTCGCTGGTGCCAACCTGTCGGCAGCTTTCCACCGCCACCGGGGTGGCGATGCTCTGGCGCCGGCTGGGGCTGGTCGATATGGCCGGGGTGCCAACGCTACGAGGGCAGGTGGTCAGCTTTTTTTCTCCGGGCGTTGGGCTGGGCATTGCCGCCGCCCTCGAGGACGCCAGTTATTTGCTGGAGGAGCTAATTTACGATCTGGCCAACCTCGATGCGGGCTTCCGCTTTTGCGGGGAGGAGAACCGCTGGGCCGGGCGATTGCCGATGGCATGTTATCGAATCTATGGCATCCAATCCATCCCTGGCTATCTCGAAAACGGGGTGCCTCCGCGCTACGGTTCCGGCGCTGAACAAATCGTCGCCTCCATCCATAAAAATCCGCTGAGCAAGAACGCCTGGATCACCGAACTGCTGGGGGCGGGTGATATAGATAGGGTTATCATCGAATGGCGCAGTCTGCTTCGCCAAATCGGCCATGCCCCAGTATTGGAATGGCCACGCTGGCAGTCCCTGCAAATCATGGCGAAAGGCATTCTGAATGAAACGGAATCCCCGACCATCACTGAACTGCCGCCACTGGATTATCATCAAACTCGCCGTCTCGATCACACCTTAGCCGTAACTATGCAGTAGAGGCGCTAAAAATACTTGAGGCCATTAACACAACGATTGGATTGAGAAGCACTTACAGCACAAAATCCTACTGCATTGCAGTCGGGTTTCGCCCCCGATTGGTTCCTGCAAATCGTGT